>NZ_UPZP01000022.1 GCF_900538805.1 uncultured Dialister sp. | reverse complement strand
ATATGTATTTTTATCCAATGCTGCGTCATCAGTCTCCTTAAATAGCTCGCTATTCGCGTCGACTGATTCCTTGCATTAAATAAAAATACAAGAATGAAATCCGATAACGATTTAATCAGCGCTTCCCTAGAGAATCATTTGCATTCTCTCTCTTATTATAGCATGATGAAAAAGTGAAATAAAAAAACTGCGGGTTTCCGCAGTTTCAAAGTTTGTTAGAAGCGGTCCATCAGGTGGTAGCCTTTTCCTTTGAGGAAGGCTTCCGTTTCCGATTCGGTGGTAGAGAACACCGCAATGGGTGAGCCGCTTCGGCGGTCGAAGGAAATATAGAGATAGCGGATCATGACGTTGGCATTCTGCAGGTCCGAAAGGATATGGTCCAGGGTGCCGGGCTTATCGGATTTCATATCCACCGCCAGCACCAGGTCCACCCGGCACTGGTAGCCTTCTTTTTCCAGGGCCTTCCTGGCTTCTTCCGATTTGTCCACAATAAGACGGACAATGCCGAATTCCGCGCTGTCCGTGGCCAGCATGGTGTAAATATTGATGTCGTTCTTAGCCAGAATGGCGGTCATTTTGCTTAATGCGCCTTTGGTATTGGCAGTGAAAATAGAAACCTGGTGTAACATAGTATCCTCCTTCATCAGAGCCTTCCGCTCCGTGTTACAGTGATTTTATCATAAATCGGGGAAAAAGGTAATATGGAGAGGAGGCATGGCGGCGCCTGCCGTCAATGACACCAAAGCTTTACAGATTTATTTCAAAAATCCTATTGACTTTTTTCATCAAGGCAGTATAATATCAACCATAACACGAAAGAACGAATGGCAAGGATCGGGATATGCATTCCATGAAGCGCCAAGAGAGCTGACGGCTGGTGCGAGTCAGCGGCGGATAGGAGTGAAGCTCACCCGGGAGTTTCGAAAATGAACCAAGTAGTTTTCGACGCCGCCTGCGTTACAGGCCTTACAAGCGATGATCGGGACAAGGGATATATTGGTCCATGGCATAGAGAGCCGGCGGATGGTGCAAGCCGGTGCATTCCAATATTGACTATCACCTGTGAGCCCCTTTGTTGAACATAGTAAACAGAGGCGTTTATCCACGTTACGGATGATGATGACAGAGTATAATGTAGGGTGGTACCGCGCATGTCGCCCCTATTTCCGAAAGGAAATAGGGGCGTTTTTTATGGGCCATTTGAAATACTCCAAAATCAGTGAGTGATAAATACAGGGTGGTACCGCGGATTCCAATTCGCCCCTGCTGCAATGACGCCAGATTGCAGCAGGGGCGTTTTTTATACCATTCGTTCTTTCATAGAAATGAAGGCATGGGCCTTCTTATTTTGGAAAGGGGATTGAAGATCGTGTTTTTTCAACAGCTTGTCAACGGTTTAACGCTGGGAAGCGCCTATGCGGTCATTGCCATCGGCTATACGCTGGTATTCGGCGTATTGAACATCGTCAACATGGCACATGGCGGCATCTTTATGATCGGCGCTTACATCGGCCTGCTTCTGGTAACGGAAGCGGGACTGGGCATTTTCCCGGCACTCATCGGCGCCATGATCGGCGGTGCCGTATTAGGTTATGGACTGGAAATCTTTGCACTCCGTCCGCTCCGCCGCCGCAAAGTTACTCATCTGGCTCCATTAATCAGTACTATCGGTGTGTCCACTTTCCTGGAAAGCGTGGCACTTATGGTCTGGGGGCCCCAGACCCGTTCGTTCCCGGCTACCTTCGGGAACGGCCTCATGGACTTCGGTGTATTTAAAATCTCCGGTATCCAGATTATTTCCCTGGGCACCGCCGTGGTCCTCATGGCTCTCCTTACAGTTATGCTGAACAAGACAAAAATCGGCAAAGCAGTGAGAGCGACCTCTGAAAATGCGGAGACCGCAGGCCTCCTGGGTATCAATACCAGCCGCATCATTACCTTCACCGTCATGCTGGCGTCTGCCTTAGGCGCTGCAGCCGGTGTGCTCATCGGACTTTCCTTCAACGCCATCGAACCTACCATGGGTACATCCATGGGCCTCAAGGGTCTGGCCGTGCTCATCATGGGGGGCCTTGGCAATGTGGAAGGCGCCATGGCCGGCGGCTTCATCCTGGGCATTGCGGAAGTATTCGCCGTGGCCTACGGCTCTTCCACCTACCGCGATGCGGTGGCATTTGGCATTATCATTCTCATTCTCTTCATTCGCCCTGAAGGCTTGTTCTCCAAGGCAGGCAAAGGAGGCAGACCGTAATGGATGAAATTTTAAATGGCTACTTCCTGCAGGTATTCACCTTTGTATGCATTAACATTATCCTGGCTCTCACCGTCTACATGACCGTGTGCACCGGTATCCTTTCCCTGGGCAATGCAGGCTTTATGAGCCTGGGGGCTTACACTTCTGCTATTGTTACCACCCAGTACGGCGTTCCCATGCCGGTGGGTATTGTGATGGGCGGCCTCTTTGCCACCTTCGTTGCTTTGATTATCGGTATGCCTACCATTCGTCTCCGCGGTCTGTACCTGGCCATTGCCACCATGGGCTTCGGCGAAGTGGTCCGCGTTATTGCCCTGAACCTTGACATCACCCACGGTGCCCTGGGCTTCTCCGGCATTCCCTCCATGGCCAGCGTTCTTTCCGACTACGCCAGCGACATGGGCCTTCTGGACGCTCTGGAAATCGACTCCCAGACCGGCGGCCAGCTGGTGATGAACATCGTCCTTCTTATCATCGTCATTGCAGTGGTCACCTTCTGGTACCGTCTGGAACATTCCCGCATCGGCCGCGCCTGGGCAGCTGTGAAGGCAGATGAATACGCCGCATCCCTCACCGGCATCAACGTGGTGGAATACAAGATGATGGCCTTCCTCTTCAGTGCCTTCTTCGCCGGCGTAGCAGGTGCCCTCTATGCCCATGCCACCTTCTTCATCAGCCCCACCGACTTCTCCTGGAACAAGGTGGTTGATATCCTGGTTTACACCGTATTCGGCGGCAGCAACGTTCTCTGGGGTTCCATCCTGGGCGCCACCGTGCTTACCATTATTCCGGAATCTCTCCGCGCCATGGCGGAATACAGAGACATTATCTACGGCCTCATGCTGGTAGCCCTCATGGCCTTCCGTCCTGACGGCATCCTTTCCTATGACGCTGTGAAATGGATTTCCCGCAAATTCAGCAAAAAGCAGAAAGCTTCTGCAGAAGGAGGAAATCAGTAATGCTTCTTGAAATGAAAAACGTAGTGAAACAGTTCGGCGGTTTGACTGCTGTTTCCAATATGTCCTTCTCCGTGGAAAAAGGAGAAATCTTCGGCGTCATCGGACCGAACGGCGCCGGCAAGACCACCATTTTCAACCTGATCACCGGCGTATACCAGGTGACGGAAGGGGATATCCTCTTCGACGGACAGTCCATCGAAGGAAAGAAACCCTACCAGATTATCAATATGGGCATTGCCCGTACCTTCCAGAACATTCGCCTTTTCTCCGGCATGACGGTGCTGGAAAATATCCTCGTCGGCCATCATGACCGTTTGAAATCGGGCCTTCTGGCCAGCTTCCTCCACACCTCCGCCCAGAAGAAGGAAGAAAAGGAAGCAAGGGAAGAGGCCATGGAACTCCTGCGGTTTGTAGGCCTTGAAGCAGACGCAGACCGTCTGGCTACGGAACTGCCCTACGGCAAACAGAGAAAACTGGAAATTGCCAGAGCCCTGGCCACCCAGCCCAAGCTGGTGCTTCTTGATGAACCGGCAGCCGGCATGAACGACAGCGAAACCGCGGCCCTCACTGAACTGATTCATAATATCCGCGAAAAATTCGGTACCACCATCATCCTCATCGAACACGACATGCACCTGGTCATGACCCTCTGCGACCATGTCATGGTAGTCAACTTCGGTAAAAAACTGGCGGAAGGCGTGCCGGAAGAAGTACAGAACAATCCAAAGGTTATTGAAGCCTACCTCGGAAAGGAGGATGAATGATGCTTCTTGAACTGAAAAATGTAGAAGCTGCCTACGGCAACATCAAAGCTTTGAAAGGCATCAACCTCTCCGTACCGGAAGGAAAGATTGTCACCCTTATCGGCGCCAACGGTGCCGGTAAGTCCACCACCATGAAAACCATTATGGGCATCATGAAACCCATTGCCGGCGACATCCTCTTCAAAGGGGAATCTATTGCCGGCATGAAGACCCACAATATCGTAAAGAAAGGGGTTGTCCTCGTTCCGGAAGGACGGCAGATTCTCCAGAATATGTCGGTCCGCGAAAACCTGGAAATGGGGGCCTACCAGAGAAAGGACCCCGAAGGAATCAAAGAAGACCTGTCCAAGGTATTCGAACGGTTCCCCCGCCTCTTTGAAAGACAGAACCAGTTCGGCGGCACCCTCTCCGGCGGCGAACAGCAGATGCTGGCCATCGGCCGCGCTGTCATGGCCAAACCGGAAGTCATGCTTCTGGACGAACCATCCATGGGCCTTGCTCCCCTGGTGGTACAGCAGATCTTTGATGTAATCAAGGACATTAACAAAATGGGTACTACTGTTCTTCTTGTAGAACAGAATGCGCGTAAAGCCCTCCAGATTGCCGATTATGCCTACGTTATGGAAACGGGCAGAATCGTCATGGAAGGCCCGGCGCAGGAAGTTGCCAGCAACCCGGATGTCATGGCGGCATATCTGGGCGGCAAGAAGAAACAGTGACCAATATAACAGCCGTTCAGGTTGTAACACGATCCGGGAAAGGGGACAGAGAAATCTGTCCCCTTTCTCTTGCATGAAAAAAGTAGTCAAGTATGATTTAGTCAATCGTACTCAACTAAATCGTACTTGACTAAATTACGCCGGCTGCCTATACTGGAAATAAAGGAGGGTGTGCCATGTTTATCGGACGTAAAAAAGAATTGCAGTCATTGGAAAAATTATATCGATCCCGCCGATTTGAAATGGCCGTTATCTACGGTCGGCGCCGGGTAGGGAAGACTTCCCTTATCCGGGAATTTATCAGGGATAAAAAGGCCATTTATTTCATGGGCATTGAATCCAACGAAAAACAGAACCTCCAAAATTTCAGTGATGCCATCCATGGGTTTCATCGAGGAGAAGGCCCGGCCCCCCTGTATGCGTCCTTTCAGGATGCCCTGGAAGCCGTATTTCAAATGGCCAAAGAAGAAAGGATCATCCTTGTCATTGATGAATACCCCTATGCTGCCCGCACGTCGCCGGGGCTTTCCTCCATCCTGCAGAGGCTCATTGACCAGTATCGGGACAACTCCCGTCTCATGATTATTCTGTGCGGGTCTTCCATGTCCTATATGGAAGATGAAGTGCTGGCTTATAAATCACCTCTCTATGGAAGGAGAACGGCCCAGCTTAAAATCCTGCCATTCTCCTTCAGGGAATGCTGCCTTTTCCTTCACGGCTTTTCGCCGGAAGACCAGGCTGTCATTTACGGGATGACCGGCGGTACGGCACCTTACCTTTTGGAAATGGACTCCCGCCTTACACTGGAAGAGAATGTGAAGGAAAGCTTTCTGAATCCCGCGTCCCTTCTCTATGAAGAACCGGAAAACCTGCTCAAGCAGGAAGTGCGGGAACCGTCCATGTACAATGCCATGATTTCTGCAGTGGCCGGCGGCGCCACAAGGCTTTCAGAAATTGCTTCCAAAACAGGTGAAACCACCAGCACCTGCAGCACCTATATGAAAAGCTTGATGGAACTGGGAATCATAAAGAGAGAAACACCCTATGGGGAAAAGAGCGGAAGGAAGAGCATTTACCGTATTGATGACAATATGTTCCGCTTCTGGTACCGATTCATACCAGCCAATACATCCCTGATTGAGAGAGGCGCCGATGAACTGGCCTGGAAGCGAATTGCTCCCTCCATCCCGGAATACATGGGTGCTATATTCGAACAGATATGCCAGGAATACCTGTGGGGAAAAATGCTGGAAGGGGAAAGTCCCATCCTTTTCCAAAGCCTGGGCAGATGGTGGGGAAATGACCCTGTTCGTAAAAAACAGACGGAAATCGATATTATGGGCATAGAGGACAAAACACATGCCCTCTTTGGGGAATGTAAATGGACCAATGAAAAAATTGACCTCCCCATACTTCATACCCTGGTGGAAAGAAGCGGTCTCTTTTCCTTTGCAGAAAAGGAACTGTATCTTTTCTCCAGACAGGGATTTACGAAATCCGTTCTTAAGGCGGCAGAAGGAAATACCCGCATCCATCTTTTGACCTATGAAGATATGTGGAAAGATTATTTCAGCCGCCCATGACAGGGAGGAATCTTTTGCAAAAGGCCGGGAAACCGGTCTTTTATAGTGCACTGAAGCAGGGGAAAAAGCACGTAACGCACTTGCCTCCCCCATCCATGGGGGAGGGGGACCGCGATAGTGGTGGAAGGGGGATGCCGCCTTTGGCGGCACATAAAACTCACCGTCAAAGGCGATATATTCCCCCTGAGCGTCAGCGAACACAACCCTTCTACACAACCTGCGGCGCAGCCGCACCCCTTTTTTCAAAAACTGCCGCGAAGCGGCTACCACAACCCTCGCGCCAAAGGCGCGTCAAACCTAAGAACCCTTTGAACCTTCTGAACCCTCACGCCGCAGGCGTGTCCATGAGAGCCGCCACCATAACCCTCAGCCCCTAAAGGGGAAACGACTCACTATGATTTGTGCGTCGCTGTGCTCCTTCATCCTCTGCTGTCACTGACTCACTGGATTTTCAGGTCGCTGCCGCTCCCCTACAAATCCAGTTCGCTAGTGCAACTCATGTTCGCTGTGCACGGCGAAGCCGCTGTCAAACTTAAGAACCCTCCGGCCCATGGGGGCGGTCAATCTTACGAACCCTTTCCCCCTCTGAACCCATATTATAGATATGTTATAATAAGAAATGACTTTATGCGAAATTTCCGATTTTCCTATACTGATTTCTGCCCTGGCAGAAGGAGGAATTATGAAGAAGAAACTGGTTATTATTGATGGCAGCAGTCTTTTGTACCGCGCCTTTTTTGCCCTGCCGCCTACCATGACGTCGCCGGAGGGTATCCCCACCAATGCGGTGTACGGATTTCTCCGCATGCTTTTGGGACTGTACCGGGATTTGGATCCGGAGTACATGGCAGTCACCTTTGATAAGGACCGCCATACCTTCCGTACTGATATGTTTACGGACTATAAGGCCACCAGAAAGCCGGCGCCGCCGGAATTGGTGCCTCAGTTTGATTTGATTCTCGATGTGCTTTCCGTATTGGGGGTGGCGGTGTACAGCATCCCCGGCTATGAGGGCGACGACATCCTGGGCACCCTGTCCGCCCGGTACGAGAAGGAGCTTCCGGTGGATATTGTCACCGGCGACAGGGATGCACTGCAGCTGGCCAGCAGCCGCACCACGGTGCTTCTCACCCAGAAGGGCATTACCAATATGGCGGTCATGACGCCGGAGGCGATTTTTGAAAAGTACCACATCACCCCTTCCCAGGTGATTGACATGAAGGCCCTCATGGGGGATACGGCGGATAATATCCCCGGGGTCCCCGGCATAGGGGAGAAAACGGCCCTGGGGCTTCTGACGGAGTATAAGAATCTGGACAATCTCTATGCCCATGTAGATGAAATCAAGGGGGCCCGGGGAAAGAAGCTCACCGCCAATAAAGACATGGCCTATCTTTCCTACAAACTGGCCACCATCAAGCGGGACGTGCCTCTGGATGCGCCGCTGGAGGATATGAAGCAGCCGGTGCATCTGGCGGAGATGAAGGAACTTTTTGGAAAACTGGGAATCAACCTTTTGAAGCAGTTTGCAGAGCTTCCCCGTTTCCAGGAGCTGTCCCAGGTGAAGAAGGAGGAAAATGAAGAAGCCCTTCCGGTCGTGGAAATCTGGAATTCCTCTGTTTCCCTGCAGGGGAAAACGGCAGGCCTCTGGGCCCATCTGTCCGGCAGGGCGCCCTTCTTTAAGACGGAGGAAGTTGTAGTTTCTGCCGACGGCCATGCCTGGCTGATTCATAAGGAAGATTTTGCGTCTGCCGCCAAAGCCATGAAGGAAGCTAAAGCGGTGGTGGTGGAGGACAGCAAAGTTTTCCTGGAATCCGATTTCCCCACGGAAAATATTCCCTTCTTCGATATTTCCCTGGCAGCCTACCTTTTGGATCCCACCAGGGTGACCTATCCCCTGTCCTACATTGCCGGCCTCTTCGGAAAGGCCGTGATTTATCCCGACGATTTGGACGACAGGAAGGAAAAGGGCTGCTGCATTACCCTCTTCCTGGCGTCCCTTTATGAAGAGGCGGTAAAGAAGCTTTCCGAAAACGGCGTGCTTTCCCTTTTTCAAAAGGTGGAGCAGCCCCTGGTGCCGGTGCTGGCGGCCATGGAGAAGGCCGGCATTGCCACGGACCAGGAAAAGTGGAGGGCTGTGAAGGAGGAAATGGAAAAGGAAGAGCGTATCCTGATGAAGGACATCTTCACGGAAGCGGGAGAGGCCTTCAACCTGAATTCCCCGAAACAGCTGGGCCATATCCTTTTTGAGAAAATGGGTATGCCCGCCGGAAAGAAGACGAAAACCGGCTATTCCACCGCCGCCGACGTGCTGGAGGAACTGGCGGTGTCCTATCCCATGGTGAAGAACATCCTTCGCTACCGGACCCTTTCGAAACTGGTTTCCACCTATCTGGAAGCGCTGCCGCAGCTGATTAATCCGGAGACGGGACGCATTCATACGTCCTTCAACCAGACCGTCACCGCCACAGGCCGTCTTTCCAGCTCGGACCCGAACCTGCAGAACATTCCGGTGCGCACGGAGGAGGGAAAGAAAATCCGCTCCCTCTTCGTGCCGGGAGAAGGCTATGACTGCTTCATTTCCTCCGATTATTCCCAGGTAGAACTTCGCGTGCTGGCCCATATGTCGGGAGATGAAAGCCTGATCAAGGCATTCATCAATCAAGAAGATATCCATAGAAGAACGGCGGCAGAAGTCATGGGCATTCCCTTTGAAGACGTGACGCCGGAGCAGCGCTCCCACGCCAAGGCTGTCAACTTTGGTATCATCTACGGCATCAGCGACTTCGGTCTGGCTAAGCAGCTTGGCATTCCGCGGAAACAGGCAGCAGACTACATTGACGCCTACTTCAAGCGCTACCCCAGTATCCACGATTTCATGCAGTCCATGGTGGAAAAGGCAAAGGAAACGGGCCGCGCCGTCACCCTCTTCGGACGATATCGGGAGCTGCCGGATATTAACAGCAAAAACTTCAACCGCCGCTCCTTCGCCGAACGGACCGCCATGAACACCCCCATCCAGGGCACGGCGGCGGACATCATGAAAATGGCCATGATTGAGGTGTACCGTAAAATGAAGGAAGGCGGCTATAAGAGCCGGGTGCTCCTCCAGGTACACGATGAACTGGTGGCGGAAGTGGTGAACGAGGAAAAAGAAGAAATCGCAAAACTTCTGAAGGAAACCATGGAGTCCGTAGTCACTCTTAAAGTTCCCCTGGTGGCAGACGTGAACGAAGGAAAGAACTGGGCGGAAACGAAATAGTGTGCTAGTGTGCTAGTGTACTAGTGTACTAGTGTACTAGTGGACTGGTTTTCTAGTGTTCTAGTTTACCTGCCCACTAGCTCACTAGCTCACCAGCTCACTAGAGAACATTTTATAAAAAGGAAGTATTATGTATCGTATCGGATTAACCGGAGGCGTCGGCAGCGGTAAAAGCACGGTGTCCTCCTATATGCATGAATTAGGCATTCCTGTCATTGACGGGGACAAGCTGGCCCGGGAGGCGGTGATCCCCGGGAGTCTGGCCATGAACCGGCTGCGGGAAACCTTCGGTCCCCATATTTTCCTTCCCGACGGCAGCCTGGACCGGCTGAAGGTGGGAGAAATCGTTTTTAATGATGAAGAGAAAAGGCAGAAGCTGAACGGCATTATCCATCCCTACATCTGGTACCGCACCAGGGAGGAGCTTATCCGCGCCCAGGAAGCGGGGTATTCGGTGGCGGTGCTGGATATGCCGCTCCTTCTGGAAATCAGCTGGCAGCTTCGGGTAGAAGAGGTGTGGCTGGTGGAGGTACCCCTGGAGGTGCAGATTGTCCGGGTGATTTCCCGGGACGGCTTCACCAGGAAGCAGGTCATGGAGCGCATCGGAAAGCAGATGCCCACCATGAATAAGATGAATTACGCCGACGTGATTATCGATAACAGCCGCTCCGTAGAGGATACGAGACGGCAGGTGCGGGAAGCACTGAAGCATGTACCGGGATTTCAATTTCCCAAAGGAATGGAAGAAGTATGAGAATCGCATTGAAACGCAGGAAAAAAGAGGTACAGAGGCACCAGGGAAACACCGGCGCTATGGTGTTTACTCTTTTGACTGCGCTTCTCTGCGTGCTTTTCCTGTTTCTGGTGGATAATATCCGCTTTTTGAAACCCAGTGAGCAGGTGTCCCATATCATCGTCCAGTGTGCGTCGGAGGAGCAGATTTCTCCCAGCCTGCTGGAGGCGGTGATACTGACGGAAAGCAAATTTAACGAAAAGGCGGTGTCCCATGTAGGCGCCGTAGGCATGATGCAGCTCATGCCGGATACGGCCCATTGGATTTCCGAGCAGAGCGGCCTGCCCTCCGACAATCTGGCCAGCCCGGAGCAGAATATCCCCCTGGGCGCCTGGTACCTGAATTATCTTTTGGAAGAGTACCATAATAATGAGGTCTTTGCCCTGGCCGCCTATAATGCGGGCCGCGGCAATGTGGATGAATGGATAGAAAAAAATCACTGGCCGGAGGGCTTTTCCGACATGGATAAGATTCCCTTCCCGGAAACCAGGGAATTTGTGAAATCCGTGGTTTCCGCAAGGGATAGGCTGGAAGCGGAGAAGAAAGGAACGTAGCATGGGAAAAGAAGATAAGCTGGAACAGGAAAGGGCAGAGCGGCGGCAGAAATTCCTGGACTGGGACATTGAAAAGGAGCTGCCCGTCAACATTGAGGGGTACAGGCTTAAACGGCTGGATCGGCAGGAAGGACGGATTTATTTTGCCTTCTGCTGGGAAAATGAAGAAACCGGATGGCAGGTGCGGGCCCTGTTTGATGAGGAAACCATGGATTACATGGTGAAATCGGACCTGCGCCTTGTGACCTTCACGGAAATCGAGCTCATTACCGGCGATTTCGAGGAATTCAAACGAAATATGAAACTCCTGACGCCGAAGTACATTACAAAGGAACTTATCCACCGGGAAAATGTGTCTGTCCTGGTGCGGGGAAAGGGATTCATGGCGTGGGATTACAGTTCCTTCTTTCCGCCGGTCATCGGCCATTATGAACGGGTGATTGAACCCTCCCGGCCCCTCCTGGGCCTCAACGGCTCCTACATTATTGCGTCCTATGAATGCAGGGAAAGGGAGACGGGCATCCTCTTTTTCTACAATGTATACAGAGATGAATATTACGGCGAACTGCGGGCCAAAGGCATTCCGGGCATTATCCACCAGTACGATGCAAAGACCATACCGGATCTGGAAAAAACCATCAGGACCCATCTGGAAAAGGACCTGGAAGAGCTTTACGAGCATCCGGAGATTCCGGACTGATTTCATCATAACAAGAAAATCATCGTGATTTCATAGAGGGGAGAGAGCCATGAAGAGCAGTGAAGAAGTGGTGATGGCGTATGTACGGCAGCTGGAAGAAATGGAAGAAGAAGTCTCGAAACTGCTGAGTGAGAACCGCATGCTGAAGGGCAGGCTGGAGGGAGCACGGAAGGCCGGCACGCCCACGAATTCAGAACTTCTGGCGGCAGGAGAGGAAAAGGACCTCTATCCCGGTGAAAGACATGAAATCCTGATGGACATCCTGAAATCCGCCCGGAAGGATATGAAGAAGGGCACCCGGCGGGCGGATATTCTGGATGACCTTATCCATGCCAATCCGGTGAGCGGTGAACCGAAACGGCGCTCCGAAGCGGTGAAGGTGGCGCTGAAAGGATACCGGGGCCTTGATGAGAACACGAAAAGGAAACTGGGAGTCCTTGGCATTGAAGGAAATGAAAAGCACAGCAAACACTACCTCCTTCGATATTACGGCGATTCCCGGTACATGGTCACCATGACCGCCTCCGGCAGCGATGCAGGACGGGGCGGGCTGAACCTGGCCAGCGACATTATCCGTAATTTTTTTTAAGGAATCAGTGATTTCATAAATAGGAGGAAATCATGAGGATTCTCATATTCGGCATGAGCGGTATCGGAAGCTTCATCGGCGGCGCCCTGGCAAGGGCAGGGGCTGATGTGTATTTCTACGTCCGGGGAAAGAACAGGGAAGCCATAGAAAAAGAAGGGCTCCATGTGACCTCGGAAATTCTGGGGGATTTCAAAGTTTGGCCCAAAGGCATGGGACAGGATGGAAAATCCTTTGGAAAAATGGATGTCATCTTCCTTGCCTGCAAAGGGAATGGCCTTATCAACGCCTGCCATGACATGGATCCCATGGTAGGAAATTCCACGGTGGTGGTGCCTCTCTTAAACGGCGTCCTTGTATCGGACCTCATGGCGCCCCTCCTTCCGCCCTGCTTTATAGCCGACGGCACTATACGCGTATTCAGCCATATGGAAAAGCCGGGCCACGTGGTGCAGACCGCAGGCAGCGGAAAAGTGGTGATGGGCATGAAGGACGGGAAGAACCGGCCCATTCTCTACGACCTGGCGGATATACTGCAGAAAGCAGGCATTCCGGCAGAAGTGACCGATGACATTCGTCTGGACAGCTGGGAAAAATACGCCCTCATGGGAACCAACAGCGCCCTCTTCTGTCTCTTCGACGGCCCCGCAGGCAAAGTGCGCCGCCAGGAAAACTACAGAAAAATCGTGGCGGAAGCGGTGGAAGAAGTGATTACCGTGGCCAGAGCCCAAGGCGTCATTTTTCCGGAAACCTATAAAGAAAACTATTTGGCCCTCTTCGACTCCCTCCCCGGCGACACTGTCACATCCCTCTATCGGGATTTAAAGGATGGAAAGAAAACGGAAGATACGGAAACAGAAATGATTCTGGGAAGAATGGTCAAAATGGGAAAAGAAGCGGGCGTGCCGGTGCCATGCTTTGAAAAAGCCTATGAGAAGGCGGCTTTACGGACACGCGGACACGCCCTTTCGGGCGTGCACAGCGAACATGATTTGAAGGAGCAAAGCGACGCGCAAATCATAGTGAGTCGTTTCCCCTTTAGGTGTGAGGGTTGACGGGCCCCGTGGCCCGAAGTTTGACAGGGCTGCGCCCGAGGGTTCTCAGGTTTGACGGCCCCTGAGGGGCCGAGGGTTGTGGTGGGCGGCTTCGCCGCCGGTTATTATAAAACCAAACAACCGCCCTTGCGGGCGATGGAAAAGCCTTCCCCCTTTGGTGGCTGGCGCCACCACCTTCGCCACGGGAAAGCGTGTCGCTGGATTCTCAGTCGCCCAAGGGCTCCCTACGAATCTAGTGACATGCTTTCCCGTGGAGGAAGTTCCACGAAGCGGGATAGGGGGGCAAACGCAGTGAGCCAATCAGCAGAATGTTTATCATGCCATATGATACGGGAAGGCAATCCCGTAACGCAGGCTCCTTTCTCAGAAAGGAGCTGGGCGAAGCCCTGAGGAACACCGAAAGATTCTGGGCTGACTGTCAATCGGCAGCCTTCCCGCCGACCGGTATTTACTACCGATTGTCTCATAAGCGGCTTGGACTGCGCGCATTCTGCATAGAATGCGCGAGTCGACCAAAGTTGGCCCTTAGCCTGCCCATAAGAGGGCTTTCCTTTTAGCTGGTCGACCGACCATTCTTCACCTTCGGCTCAGAATGACGATGAGGGCGGGAAGGCAGTCCCGTAACATAGTCTGACGTCTGATTTCTGACTTCTATCGTCTAATCCACGCCCCTATCCTCCGTCGCCTAACGGCGTGCACAGCGAACACATTTTGAAGGAGCGCCAGCGACGCGCAAAATGTAGTGAGTCGTTTCCCCTTTAGGGGCCACCCCCCTTCCTAAGGAAGGGGGCTAAATACTGCGGCGGAGCCGCCACCTTCCCCCCTGAGCGAAAGCGAACACAACCTTTCTACACAACCCGCCGCCGTCAGGCGGTCCCAACCTGCGCCGTAAGGCGCGCCCCTTTTTTCAAAAACTACCGCGAAGCGGCTACCACAACCCCCGGGCCATAGGCCCGTCAACCTTTCAAAGGGAAAAGGCGCCGCACTGCGGCGCCTTTTCCCTTTGAACCTTCCGCCCAATCGTGGTACCATAACATAAAAAAGAAGTATTACAAGGGAGAGATAGGAATGACATTGGATGAACTGCCCCAGGGGAAGGCGGCAGATGTGACAGCGGTTGGCGGAGAGGGACCTCTGCGCCAGCATTTTCTTGACATGGGTCTCATTCCCGGGGCGGAGGTGACGTTTATCAAGTTTGCGCCTCTGGGAGACCCTATGGAGCTCATGGTGCAGGGCTATGAGCTGACGCTTCGGGTGGAAGATGCAAAAAAAATAGAAATCGACCATGTGCGGGACCGGGACTTGGAGGAAAAGCCCATGAAGAGTCCGACACAGGTCAAGCATCCGGGCCTTGGGGAACCGGGGCGGGTGCATGAGCTTTCGCCTTACCACGACGCGAAGCCGGTGGAGGGGAAGCTTGTTTTTGCGCTGGCAGGAAATCAGAACTGCGGGAAAACCACCCTCTTTAACCAGCTCACCGGCTCCAACCAGCACGTAGGTAATTTTCCCGGCGTCACGGTGGACCGAAAGAGCGGTTTCATCAAGGGCCATCCGGACTGCGAAGTGGTGGATCTGCCGGGCATTTATTCCCTGTCTCCCTACACCAGCGAGGAAATCGTGTCCCGCAAGTTTATTTTGGAAGAGAAGCCCAGCGCCATTATCAACATTGTGGACGCCACGAATCTGGAACGGAACCTGTATCTCACCATGCAGCTCATGGAACTGGACGTGCCCATGGTGCTGGCGCTGAACATGATGGACGAGGTGGAGAAGAACGGCGGCTCCATCCTCATTAATGAAATGGAAGAAATCCTGCAGATTCCGGTGGTTCCCATTTCCGCCGCCAAGAACCAGGGAGTGCAGGAGCTGGTGCGCCATGCGGTGCATGTGGCCAGGTACAGGGAAAAGCCGGGTATCCGGGATTTCTGCAGTCCCGAGGACCACAGGGGCGCGGTGCACCGGGCCCTTCACGGCATTATGCACCTCATCCAGGACCATGCGGAAGCAGCGGGCATACCGGTACGTTTTGCCGCAGGCAAGCTGGTGGAAGGGGACCATCTGGTGGAGGAGGCCCTCCATCTGGAAGAAAATGAAAAGGAAATGATAGGCCATATCATTAAACAGATGGAAGAGGAAAGGGGACTGGACCACGCCGCTGCCATGGCGGATATGCGTTTCCTTTTCATCCGGCGCCTCTGCGACGAGACGGTGGTGAAGCCGAAGGAAAGCAGGGAGCACGCCCGGAGCCGGAAGATGGACCGCATTTTGACCGGAAAATACACGGCCATTCCCATTTTCATCCTCATCATGGGCCTTGTATTTTACCTTACCTTTAACGTCATCGGCGCCTTCCTGCAGGACCTTCTGGCCAGCGGTATCGATGCCCTGACGAAAGAAGTGGACAGTGCCCTCACGGCGGCGGGGGTGAACGGAGCGGTGAAGTCCCTTCTGGTGGACGGCATTTTTACCGGCGTAGGCAGTGTTTTAAGTTTCATTCCCATTATTATGGTCCTCTTCTTCTTCCTTTCCATTCTGGAAGACGGGGGATATATGGCAAGGGTGGCCTTCGTCATGGATAAGCTCCTCCGTAAAATCGGCCTTTCCGGAAGGAGCATCGTGCCCATGCTTATCGGCTTTGGCTGCTCCGTGCCGGCGGTCATGTCCACCAGGACCCTGCCGTCCCTTCGGGACCGGCGCATGACCATCATGCTCATTCCCTTCATGAGCTGCTCCGCCAAGGTGCCTATTTATGCCTTCTTTACGGCGGCCTTCTTCCCCCATACCGGCGGTCTGGTGATGACGGCACTCTACCTGACGGGGGTATGCATGGCGGTGCTGGTGGCTCTCCTTTCCAAGAACACCTTCTTCAAGGGAGAGGCGGTGCCCTTTGTCATGGAACTCCCCAATTACCGCATGCCGGGAGCGAAAAATGTGGGCCGTCTCATGTGGGACAAGGGAAAGGATTTTCTTGAACGTGCCTTCACCGTCATTTTCGTGGGTACCATTATTGTGTGGTTCCTGCAGAGCTTTGACGTGACCCTCAACATGGTGGAGGACAGTAAAAACAGCATTCTGGCCCTTCTGGGCGGCTGGATTGCGCCCCTCTTTTCGCCGCTGGGATTCGGGGACTGGAAAATGTCCACCGCCCTCATCTGCGGATTCATGGCAAAGGAAAGCGTGGTAGCCACCCTTTCCGTGCTCTATGGCAGTGTGGCTGCCCTGAAAACGGCGCTCACTCCCATGGCAGCCTTTTCCTTCCTGATTTTCTGCCTCCTCTATACGCCCTGCATTGCCACCATTGCCTCCGTGCGCCGGGAAAACGGCACCCGCTGGGCTTTGGAAATGGTGGCTTTCCAGTGCGTGGTGGCATGGATTGTATCTTTTATTGTTTGGCATGGAGAGATTCTCCTTTTTGGAAACTGAGAGAACCCAATGAAAAAAATCTACCTCACAGCTCTTTTGGCGCTCGTTCCTGCGGCAGCAGGAGCAGAGGTCTATACACTTCCCGGTATCGTGGTGACGGCGGAGAAACAGAATAAAATCAAAGATACCGCCTTTCTGCCCCATGAGACCATTACAGAAAAGGACATGGAGCGCATGGGCGCCTCCAATGTGGTGGAAGCCCTTTCTACGGCACTGGGCGTGGATCTTTCCTCCGGAAGCCAGGACAGTCGGTCCGTCATGGGCAGTAACCAGCTCATGCTGCGTGGCATGAACAGCAGCCAGACCCTGGTCCTTGTGGACGGCCACCGTCTGGCCGATGAGGACACGGCGTCCTCCAAAAACATGACCCTTCTGCAGCGCTTTGACCTGTCCCAGGTGGAGGAAATCAATATTATCCGCGGCGCCGATGGCGTTTCCTACGGTTCATCCGCCATGGGCGGCGTCATTAACATTAAAACGAAGAAACCGGGCAGCAGCGAAAGCAGCGGCGGATTCCGTCTGGGACAAGGGGAAAATACACTGTATTTCCATGAGGATCCAAAGGGGGAGGGCCCCTTCCATCTGGCCGTCAGCGGAAGGATAACAAAAGTAAGGCCCCTTTCTTTCCGGCGGGACAGCTATTTCGGAAGCATTCACTACGACGGCTTTGACGTGCCTTCCTACGGCATCCGCCGCTATGCGGGGCTGGACGTGCTCTATGATTTCCAAAACAGCGCGAAAAATACACTTCGCTTCAAGGCGGACTATTTTGACGAGGACACGGACATGCGCTTTTCCGATGCCTCCATGAGCTTTTCTGGTGCCTCCATGAACTTTTCTGGCGGGAACGTGGTGCTCCAGAAAGATGAAAAAAGCCGCACCGAAAGGACCCAGTGGGACACCTCCCTTACCTACGAAGGAAAGACAGAAAGAAATGAATACAGCGGCCAGGCCTACTACAGCCGCCTCAGGAAATACAGCGAAACCTGGAACGGACGGCCCGATTTCAATGAACAAATGAAAGAATTCCCGCGTTATATGCAAAAGTTTGCGATTCCGCAACTGGAAAATCACTTCAAACCCTGGGACTACGACCGCGCTTTCTATGAACTCTGGGGATTCAGCGGAAGAAATACCATGACCTTTGGCAGCCACAGCCTCACCTTCGGCGGCGAATGGGAAAGGAGCACCTACACCGGCACCAGACTTTCCCATGAAACCTACTCCGGCAGCGGAAGCAAGGGCGAAGAAGGTCACGACCAGACAAGCGGCGCCTTCTATATGTCCGATATCTGGGACATAAACTCCCGCCTCACCTTCTGCCCGTCCCTGCGATTTGAGCGGGACAGCAGTTACGGCTTCATCGGCGTACCGGCGGCAGGCCTTTCGTACAGGCTGAATGACCACATGACATGGAAAACCAATTACGGCAAGGGCTTCCGGGCGCCCACCATCAGTGAAAGGTATATCCACCTGGACCACATGGGGGGCACGGTGGACGGAAATCCGGACCTCAAAGCAGAAACCTCCAAAAGCTTTGACACCGGCCTTTCCGGGCAGGCAGGAAAGACGGCGTGGCAGATTTCATGGTTTCAACAGAAAGTGAAGAACCTCATCGATTATGAAGGCGATGCCATGAGATACAGGTATGTAAACAGGAAGAAAGCGGACCTGAAGGGCCTGGAAGCAGAAATTTCCCATGCCCTTTCTCCCCGCTGGACAGTGCGGGGAACCTACACCTACCTGGACGGCAGGGACAGTTCCGAAGACATCCGACTCCCCAATCGCAGCCGCCACACCGCCATGCTGTCCCTTTCCTACGACAGTAAAGACCCCTACGGCTTCTCCGGCATGGTCTGGTCCACACTTAAAAAGGACTTCTACTTCGATGACAGAAACTACAGCTGGAACGAATTGAACCTTTCTCTCCAAAAACACTGGGGCAAAAGCCTTACCGCTGCCTTCGGCCTCTATAACCTGCTGGACAGGGAAATAGACACACTCTACATCCACGGCCGTTCCTGGTTTGCAGGTATGGAAATGAAGTGGTAGGAATGCGGCCTGCGGCCGTGAGGAGTGACGGCCCTTCGGACCGAAGGTTCTAAAGGGGCTAAAGTTTGACATGCCTTTGGCGTGAGGGTTGTGGTGGGCGGCTTCGCTGCCAGTATAAATAAAACCTTTGAAACCGGGCCTTCGCCCGGGGAAAACAAGCAAACCGCCCTTCGGGCGCTGAAAATGCACCCCTTTTGGTGCTGTCGCACCACCTTTCCCCCGGAGGGGGGAACTCTCAGCGCCAATATGCTATGAGCTGCTTAAGTTAGCACTAAGAAAAGCGGAGAGCAAACTTCCCCCTCCGGGGGAAGTACCGCCGTAGGCGGGGATAGGGGTGCATTTCCACGAGCAAAGCGAGGTTTTACGGTTTTCGCTGCCAAAGGCAGCGCTGCCGCCTAAGGCGGCATACAAACTCCATCGCCGCAGGCGATACCACAACCCTCGGGCTGTGCACATTCTGCAGAGAATGTGCAAGTCAGTCGAAGTTGGCCCTTAGCCTGCCCATAAAAGGGCTTTCCTTTTAATCGACTGACCGTTAGGCGCCGTCAAACCTAAGAACCCTTGGGCCCTAGGCCCATCAATCTTAAGAACCTTCCACGCCCAAGGGGCGGTAAACCCTTCTGAGCCCTATGAATACTATTTCCCCAAAATTTCCCCAAAAAAGTACTTGACAGAGTGACAAGAGGGGGTTATTATATACACATCTTCAGATAACCAAACGAACTGAAACAAGCTATGAACGAGACAAAAGGTCTGCTGAGTTAATCTTCAGAGAGCCGGTGTATGGTGCGAACCGGTAGATGGCAGCATTCATAATATCCCTCGAGAGCTCTTACACCGAAACAAGTAGGTGCAGGCGTTCATTCACGTTACGAATAGGACTACAAGTATAATGTAGGGTGGTACCGCGATAATCGCCCCTATCTTCTGATGAAGGTAGGGGCTTTTCTTATAGGTGGTACCGGTTAATTTGCAGTCCGTAAGTGATAAGTGGGAGTGGTACCGCGCATAAAGCGCCTCCGCCGGTGGAAACACCGGCGGAGGTTTTTATTTTCCCGTTTCATCTACGTTTGGTATTATTTTTTTGAAAGAGGGATAAACTATGCAGAAAAAATGGTTAAAAGGAATGGCAGCAGCTGCTGCATTAACAGTAATGGCAGGCGCATTTGCAGGATGCGGTGGAGATAAGAAGGCAGCTGCCAGCGGCGCTGCCGGCGGACAGACTGTAAAACTTGGTTTCGTAACCGCTTATACCGGCCCCGGCGCAGCTTATGGCCAGGCCATGAAAGACGGCGTTGATCTGGCCGTTGAAGAAATCAACAAGGATCCAAACACTAAGGTAAAGATCGACCTCAAGACCTACGATACTAAGCTGAATAAATCCGAAGCCATCAATGCTTTTAAGAAATGCATTGAACAGGATAAAGTTCTTGCTATCGAAGGCCCCATGACCTCCGGCGAAATGTTTGCAGCTGGCCCCATTGCCCAGCAGTCCAAAGTCGTAGCCTTCGGCACCGGCACCACCGCCACCGGCATCACCGACATCGGCGACTACATCTTCAGAAATGCAATCCCCGGCAAACTGGCTATTCCGGTTACCCTGAAAAAAGCGCATGATAAACTGGGATTCAAGAAAGTAGCCGTTCTTTATTCCAATAACAACGACCAGATGGTTCGTGAAAACGATATTTACCAGGAAGAACTGAAGAAGATGGGCGTAGAAGTAGTAGCTACCGAAACCTTCGCAGATAAAGATACCGACTTCTCCGCACAGCTCACCAAGATTCAGGCTGCCAACCCTGATGTGATCTGCGTAGCAGGCCTCTATCAGGAAGGCGCTCTCATCGTTAAGAAAGCTCGTGAAATGGGTATGACCCAGCCTGTCATCGGCAACAACGGCTTTAACAGCCCGGCATACATCCAGCAGGCCGGCGATGCAGCAAACGGCACCCTCGTAGCTACACCGTGGAATCCGGAAAGAAAGACCGACAAGGCCCAGAACTTCCGCAAAGCCTTCGTTGCTAAATACGGTCACGAACCGGATCAGTTCGCTGCCCAGGCTTATGACGCTATGTACGTCATCCACCAGGCTGTGGAACAGTCCGGCACCACCACCGATAGAAAGAAATTCCGTGACACCCTGGCTAATATCAAAAACTTCGAAGGCGCTACCGGCAAATTCGAATTTGACCAGAACCGCGATCCGAAGATGGACCTGGACGTGCTGGAAGTTAAAGACGGCAAATGGGTTCCTTTCGCTTGATAGTTTAAAAAGCGCATAGCCTATCCCAAGAGGAAACGGGGAATTCCGTGGATAGGACAGGACGAGCAGTCCCCTGACCCTGCTATGTCCCTATCCATATAGTTTTTCCCCAGACAAAACCGCAGTGCATCCCTACGCACTGCGGTTTTGTAGTGGACAGGCCTTCGGCGTGAGGGTGGTGGCAGGCGTAAATAAGTTTTACCTATAACAATCGCCCCTTTTCCAATTAATGGGGGAGACGTCGCCCATTGGCGACAGAGGGGGTGCATTTTATACCTTAAAAAGGCGCCAGTTTGGATAAGACCTTTACAACCGGGCTTTCGCCCGTTGGAAAACAAGCCGACTTCCCTGTCGGGCGATGGAAAAGCGGCCCCTTTTGGTGGCTGGCGCCACCACCTTCCTCCCCGCAAGCGGTGGGACAATAAAGCTCCGCGAGGCATTTCATCCATAAGTTTCTCTATAGTAAGCACGGGTTGTTGTGCCCCCGCACAGCGGGGTGGCAAGGGAACTGGATTCGTAGGGAGCCCTTGGGCGACTGAGAATCCAGTGACACGCTTCCCACCGGGGCAAAGGTGGTGCCGTAAGGCACCAAAGGGGGAAAAGCCACCGGAGGTGGCTAATTCAGCAGAATGCTGACCTTACTGATGGATAAAACCTTTAAAACCGCCCTGCGGGCGTGGAAAAACCATACTACCGCGCCTTTGGCGCGTGGGAAATTCACCCCTTTTGGTGCTAACGCACCACCTTCCCCCCGGAGGGGGGACTTTTCCCGTCGCTATAGAATGAGCAACTTAAGTTAGCACTAAGGCAAGCGGAGAGTAGACTTCCCCCTCCGGGGGAAGTACCGCCGCAGGCGGGGATAGGGGTGCATTTCCGACGGGTGAAGCCCGGTTTGCTCGCTTTTTACACCCGTAGGGCGGTTGTTTGGTTTTCCATTTCGCGAAGCGAAATTATATACTCATCGCCCGCAGGGCGATACCTTCCCCTTTGAACCTTCTGAACCTTCTGAACCCTCTGAACCCTCTGAACCCTTTGAACCCTGCCACGCAGTGGCTCCATGGGCGCTTCCTCTCCATTTCTAATCCAATGTTCCATTGCACGTATCGAACAGTCATTCTATAATAGAATCAGAACGTTTATTTCACAAAAATAAGTTTGATGGAGGAAGCTATGGGAGAGCGGATATATGTGTGTATCGATTTAAAAAGCTTCTATGCTTCAGTGGAGTGCGCGGCCCGGGGGCTGGATCCTTTTACGGCGGACCTGGTGGTGGCGGATCCCACCAGGGGGCCCGGTGCCCTATGTCTGGCGGTGAGTCCGGGGCTGAAGGCTAAGGGAGTGCGGAACCGGTGCCGCCTTTTTGAGATTCCCCCTTCCCTGAAGTACATGATTGCACCGCCCCATATGGGACTTTACATGGAGGTGTCTGCCGATATTTACCGGACCTACCTCACCCTTTTCGCTAAAGAGGACGTGTATCCCTATTCAATTGATGAATGCTTTGTCCACGTGACGCCATACCTCTCCCTCTACGGGAAGAATGGCATGGAAATGGCATCCATGATGATGAAGGCGGTGTATGACAGAACCGGCATCTGTGCCACCGCCGGCGTGGGGACGAACCTGTTCCTGGCAAAAATCGGCATGGACATCGTGGCCAAGCATGTGCCGGAGCACATCGCTTACCTGGACGAAACCCTTTTCCGGGAAAAATTGTGGCATCACCGGCCCATTACGGATATCTGGAACATAGGGCATGGTATTGCCCGGCGCCTTGAGAAATACGGGGTATACGACCTTTACGGCGTAACCCTCCTTCCGGAAAAGGTGCTTTATCGGGAATTCGGCGTCAATGCGGAGTACCTCATCGACCACGCCCACGGCCGGGAATCCTGTACCCTGGAGGACATCCGCTCCTACCGGCCGGAGAACCGTTCCATCAGCACGGGGCAGGTGCTTTTTGAGGATTACACCTACGAAGAGGGACTGCTTCTGGTCTATGAAATGGCGGAGGTGCTGATTCAGCAGCTGCTGGCAGAAACGCTGGCAGCCCGGGGGATTTCCCTTTACGTAGGTTATTCCGGACGGACACGGAAGGGGACCGGCGGCAGCCGGAAACTGGATGGCTATACCGACGTGCCGGAAGACATATGGCAGGCATTCAGCCGCCTTTACCGGGACAAGGCCGCCCGCGGGGAGGGCATCCGCACCATCCGTATGAGTTTGGACAATGTGGCGCCTGCTTCCTCCGTGCCCCGCCGTTTCTCCCTCTTCCGCTCGCCGGAGGAAGAAGAAAAGCAGAAAAAGGTGGAAATGGTGATGCTGGAAATGAAAGAAAAATTCGGAAAAAATGCACTGCTTCGGGGGATGAACTATTTTCCCAAGGCCACCCTCAGAAGCAGGAACAGTCTTATAGGAGGTCATCATGAGTAGCACAAAAAGAGCCCGCCAGTTCCTCCCCTTCGACGGACTTTCCGGCTACGCCGTCCTCCTGGCAGAAAGCGGGAGGGAAAAGGAAGAAAAAAGGCCGCTCTCCGAAGATCGGGCGGCGGCGCTGGATGAAACGGTGGGCTGCCTGAAGAAAAAGGACCGGGTGGAAGTGGTTTTCTATGATAAAGACCACTACCGCAGCCTGCAGGGAACTGTGGAAATGGTGGACAGCATTGGACGGAAACTCTGTCTGGCAGGAGTAAAGATTCCCTTTGAGGATTTGTGGGAAGTTAAGGGGAGAAAATAGAAAGCAGGATAGACGTCAGACAATCAGACTCCCCGTAGTGCCAAACGCTGAATTTTTTCTAAAACCCTATGAACCCTATGAACCCCTATGAACCCGGGCCGTACTGCGGATTCCGGGCAGTGATATAATAGGAAAAGATTCCGGCGGAAAAGAAAGGAGGAGGACCTATGGACAGCCGCTTTTTTATCGTATTTGCAGACATCCTGCTGCCCCTTCTTCTGGGCATGGCGCTTCGGCAATGGGGGCTTTCCCGGGAGATTCTCCGCATGGTTATCAAGGCCAATGTGGTGTGCGTGGCTACATTCCTGTCCCTGGTGTCCTTCTGGTCTGTCCATGTGACGAAAGAGCTCCTGTGGCTTCCCATTTCCATCATCCCCATCTGCTTCATTCCGGTCCTCATTTTCTACAGCTTCCAGAAAAACCGTTTCCAAAACCCTCTGGACCAGGGAAGTTACATGATTTCCATGATGCTGGGAAATATCGGCACCCTGGCAGGCCTCTGCGCCTACGTGCTTTACGGAGAGAAGGGCTTTGCCTATGTACAGCTTATTGCGGTGCCCCAGATACTGGTGATTGTGCTTTTCTGCTTCCCCATGGCCCAGCGGTTTTATGAAATGGGAGCACAGCGGACGATGGAAACGAAAAGGACAAGCTTTATCAAGCTCCTTCTTACGCCGAACCAGCTTCCTGCCCTGGGAGTGGCCGCGGGTCTCCTGCTTTCCGGATTTCATGTGGAAAGACCGCAGGCCGTGAGCACACTCTTTACCATCCTCATCCACATGAGCGCCTGGATGGGAATGATGCCCGTGGGTTACGACCTCCACCTGGGCAGCGTGGGTACCTATGCCTTTAAGCTCTGGCCTATTTTCCCTGTGAAATTCATTCTCCTGCCCGCCATCCTCTATGGCCTTACCACCCTTTTTGTGACAGACCCCGCCATGATGACCTGCGTAATCCTCTCCGCCGGCGCACCGACAGCCATTTTCGCCGTAGCTGCCTCCCAGCTCTACGGTCTCAATGTGGATCTGGCGGAATCCTCCTTCGTCACCACCACCCTGGCCTTCCTCTTCGTACTCTATCCTCTGGTATACTGGTGGGTAGAGTTTGGAGTCATGTGAGGGGAGAGAGAAGTGAGGCAATAGAGCAGGGATCGAAGATCGGGATCGAGGGTGATGGGCGTAAATAAGATTTACCTCTTACAATTTCCCCTTTCTTATAAATGGGGGAGACGTCGCCTTTAGGCGACAGAGGGGGTGCATTTTACACCTTAGAAGGGCGCCAGTATGATAAAACCATACAACCGGGCTTTCGCCCGTGGGAAAACAGGCCAACCGTGCCTTTGGCGCGAGGAAAATGCACCCCTTTTGGTGCTGACGCACCACCTTTCCCCCGAAGGGGGAACTCCTAGCGCCGCTATACAATGAGCGACTTAAGTTAGCACTAAGAGAAGCGGAGAGCAAACCTCCCCCTCCGGGGTGGCAAGCGAACGAAATTTGTAGGGAGCCACAAGGCGACTGAAAATTTCGTGAGACGCTTTCCCGTGGAGAGGTGCCGTAGGCAGAAGGGGTGCATTTCTGTTGTGGAGACCCTGCAGAGGGTCTCCAAGTCGGGCGAAGTTTGGCCTTAGCCTGCACACAAAAGGACCTTCCTATGAATCGCCCGACCGATGAAGCGAGGTTGTTTGGTTTTCGCTGCCGATAGGCAGCGTTGCCGCCGACAGGCGGCATATAAACTCATCGCCCAAAGGGCGATACCACAACCCTTTGAACCCTCTGAACCCTTTGAAACTCTGAACCCTCTGAACCTGGGCCGCGCAGCGGCCCTTTTTATATTTCCATTTCCCCATGGGGAGTGTATAATAAAAATACTATTTCGTTGATACAAAGCAGTATGGAAGCGAAGGGGAGACCCTTCAGGGAGGGCGTATGAAGGAAGAGACCATGAGGGCCAAGGGCCGGTTTATTTTTGCCATGATGATTTTCGGCACCCTGGGGATTTTTATTCGGTACATTCCCCTGCCGTCCACGGTGATTGCAGAGGCCCGGGGCATCCTGGCCAGCCTTTTCCTTCTGCTGGTGGTTTTTCTCCGCCATTCTTTCATTTCCAGGGAAGCGGTGAAACGGAATTTCAAATTTCTTTTTCTTTCCGGCGCCGCCATCGGGGTGAACTGGATTCTTCTCTTTGAGGCCTACCGCTATACCACCGTGTCCACTGCTACCCTGTCCTACTACATGGCTCCGGTCTTTGTCATCCTGGCATCGCCCTTTGTGGTGAAGGAAAGACTGACGGCGGTGAAATTTCTCTGCGCCCTTTCTGCCTTTGCAGGCATGGTCCTCATTTCCGGCGTCCTTACGGAACCGGGGGAAGGGGTGACCTTCAAGGGCATCGGCTTTGGCCTGGGGGCGGCGGCTTTTTATGCGTCGGTGATGCTGCTGAACCAGTTTTTGAAGGACATCAGTGCCTATGACATGACCATTACCCAGCTGTGGCTGGCGTCCCTGGTGCTTCTGCCCTATACTCTTTTTACGGAAAATCTTTCTACCCTGCCCTGGGCGCCTTTGACGGTTATCCTTCTTTTGACCGTAGGCATCGTCCATACAGGCATTACCTATACCCTCTACTTCGGCAGTATGGCAGGCCTCCACGCTCAGACCGCCGCCCTTTTCAGCTATATAGACCCCATCGTGGCCATCATCCTCTCCGCCTGCTGGCTGGGAGAACCCCTGGGCGGCGCCGGTCTGGCCGGCGCCATCCTCATCCTGGGCTCCACCGTGGTGAGCTCCCTTTGGGACACGCCTTCGGCGTGAGGGGATGTGGTGGGCGGCTCCGCCGCCAGTATGGATAAGACCGTACAACCGCCCTTACGGGCGAGGGAAAAACCTCACAACCGCGCCTGTGGCACGAAGAAAATGCACCCCTTCTGCCGCCTGCGGCGGCGTCTTCCCCGGAGGGGCAGATTCTAGCGGCGCTAAGCTTTGAGATGCTTATGAGTTCAGGAGCTGAGCATAGAGCAGACTTCCCCCTCCGGGGGAAGTGGTGCGCAGCACCCAAAGGGGTGCATTTCCAACGGGCAGCAGGCCCGGTTGTAC
>NZ_UPZP01000021.1 GCF_900538805.1 uncultured Dialister sp. | reverse complement strand
TTAAGGTTACCCTTTTTTAAGAAAAAACAATAAATTTCTTCAAAAAAAAGACTTGACATATGACCAGAATACTGAGCCGTAGGCGAAGAATCTCGGTACATGCCGCATTTGAGACAATCGGCGATAAATACCAGTCGGCGGGAAGGCATGGACACGCCCTTTGGGCGTAAGGGTTCAAAGGGTTCAGAGGGTGTGGTATCGCCTTTGGCGATGAGTATATGTGCCGCCTGTCGGCGGCACACACCGTTATAACCGTTACTGTCATAATCTCCATTGCCGCAGCTGCCCAGTACCCATAGTGCCCCCGGCTTCGCCGGGGGAAAGGTGGTGGCGCCAGCCACCAAAGGAGGCCCGCCGGAATGGTAAACATTACCTATGTCTCATTGTTTCCTCAGCACTCTTTGCACCTTGAGGGGCCATAGGGTGTACGAGGCAGAGCGTCGGAGTGATACTCTATCTTAGAACTGACCGCCAATCGGCGGCCTTATTCACTTTGTGTGTCATTTCTCCGCTTGACATCGTACACCCCTGCGCCACTTCGTGGCCCTCTTCCCCTCAAGGGGACGCAAGAATTTGTGTTGCTTCCTTTTGTCATCATTTCTCCCTGTAACATTCTGCCGAATCAGCCACCTTCGGTGGCTATCCCCTATCCGGCTGCGCCGGACTTCCCCTTGAAAAGGGGCAGAATAAAGCTCTCTATGCTCCCATTCAGAGACATGGAACATAATTCCCCCTCCCAATCAAAAAAAGACCGCCTCTCAGCGGTCTTTTTTGCTGCCCTTTGCAGGGTCATCCTATGCTTTTATTCTCCCATTTCTTCCAGTACATGGGCGCAGCGGGCGCATACGTGGGGATGAGCGGGGTCGCTGTCAACGTCAGGTGTGCGTTTCCAGCAGCGTTCGCATTTTTCCAGGGTGCATACGGCTACGGAGCACTTCACGGTGCCTTCTTCGTTGGAAGAAGCGCCTTCCGGTGCGTTTTCGGTGCCTTCAGCAATTTTTGCCTGGGAAACGAGGCAGAAGTCGGCCAGTTCTTTTTCCATGTCCTTGAGAACCTGGAATTCTTCGCCGTCGGCGTAGACAGTGACTTCGGCGTCCAGGGGATGGCCGATGGTCTTGGCCTGTCTTGCTTCTTCCAGGGCCTTGGTGACCACGCTTCTCACTGCCAGCCGTTTCTTCCATTTTTCATCCAATGCCTTGTCCAGGTACTTTTCATTGACCTTAGGCATGTCGGACATATGGACGGACCATTCTCTTTCTTCCTTGTTCGGAAGGGCCTGCCATACTTCTTCGGCAGTGAAGCAGAGTACCGGAGCCACCAGACGTACCAGGGTGATGAGGATTTCATACATGGCGGTCTGGGCGCTTCTTCTGAGTTTGCCATCTGCCTTTTCGGTGTAGAGGCGGTCCTTCAGGATATCCAGGTAAATGGAGGAAAGGTCCACGGTGCAGAAGTTGTGGACTGCATGGTACATGACATGGAACTGGTAGTCGTCATAGGCTTTGAGGACGGTTTCCTTCACCTGTTCCATGCGGAGCAGTGCCCAGCGGTCCAGTTCTTCCATATCTTCATAGGCCACGCTGTCTTTCTTCGGGTCAAAGTCGTAAAGGTTGCCCAGGAGGTAGCGGAAGGTGTTTCTGATTTTTCTGTACACGTCGCTCATGGACTTGATAATTTTGTCGGAGAGGCGGACGTCACCCTGGTAGTCCACGGAGGAAATCCAGAGGCGCATCACATCGGCGCCGTATTTGTTGATCACGTCCTGGGGAGCCACCACGTTGCCTACGGATTTACTCATCTTGCGGCCTTCGCCATCCATGGTGAAGCCGTGGGTGAGGACTGC
This sequence comes from uncultured Dialister sp., assembly GCF_900538805.1. Taxonomy (GTDB): domain Bacteria; phylum Bacillota; class Negativicutes; order Veillonellales; family Dialisteraceae; genus Dialister. The sequence goes on along the minus strand of NZ_UPZP01000021.1, from coordinate 25,494 downwards.
CTTGTAGGGAGCATAGCCGTTAACGGCCACGGAGCAGAGGAGGGAGGAGTGGAACCAGCCGCGGTGCTGGTCGGAACCTTCCAGATAGAGGTCGCAGGGATATTTCACGCCTTCCCATTCCTTGTGGGGGTTGCGGAGGACACCGTTCCAGGTGGAACCGGAGTCGAACCATACGTCCATGATGTCCTTTTCCTTATGGAAATGGGTGCCGCCGCAGTGGGGGCATTTGAATCCTTCCGGCAGCAGTTCTTCGGCGCTGTGGGACCACCATGCGTCGGTGCCTTCTTTTTCTACGATTTCTTCGACCTTCTTCATGGTTTCCGGTGTGATGACCCATTTGCCGCAGTCATCGCAGTAGAAGGCAGGAATCGGCACACCCCAGGAGCGCTGGCGGGAAATGCACCAGTCCTGGCGGTCGCGAATCATGTTGTACAGGCGGTCATGGCCCCAGGAAGGAATGAAACGGGTGTCGTCCACTGCCTTCAGTGCCTTGTCACGGAAGTCGTTGATGGAAGCAAACCACTGCTCTGTGGCTCTGTAGATGATGGGGTTCTTGCAGCGCCAGCAGTGTGCGTACTGATGGTGGATAGATTTCTTGCCAAGCAGCATGCCTGCATGGGCCAGAGCGGAAATGACGGGTCCCTCTGCTTCCCAGATGGTCTTGCCTTCCAGGCCCAGACCTGCTTCCGCGGTCATGTGGCCCTTTTCATCCACCGGGCAGATAATGGGGAGATCCAGTTTGCCCTTATTTCTATAATCCTGGCATACTTCAAAGTCGTCCACGCCATGTCCCGGAGCGGTATGAACGCAGCCGGTGCCGGCATCCAATGTGACATGGTTTCCTTCCAGCACATAAGCCAGCCGGTCCAGGAGAGGATGATGGAAGGTGGCCAGTTCCCATTCAGCGCCGGTCATTTCGCGGCCTACGAATTCATAATCCTCCACCTTGCATTCTTCCAGCGCCTTCGGTGCCAGCTCCTTGTTCATGAGGTAGTATTCATCGGCTGCCTTGTTGTGCACCCATACATAGGTGAACTTCGGGTTCACGCAGATGGCTTCATTGGCCGGAATGGTCCAGGGGGTGGTGGTCCAGATAACGGCGAAGAGCTTTTCCTGCGGCACCCCTTCCGGAGCCAGGCCCTTCAGGTCCACTGCCGGGAATTTCACATAAATGGAAGGAGACTTTCTGTCCTTGTATTCGATTTCCGCTTCAGCCAGCGCGGTTTCGCAGTGAGGGCACCAGTACACAGCCTTCTTGCCTTTGTAAATATAGCCCTTGTTGGCCATTTCACCGAAAACTTCCAGTTCCTTCGCTTCCAGATGGGGATCAAAGGTGACATAGGGATGGGCAAAGTCGCCGACAACGCCCATGCGGATGAAATCGGCCTTCTGGATTTCAATCCACTTCTTGGCATAGGCCAGGCACTTTCTGCGGAGTTCCAGAGGCGTCATGTTGGCCCGGTCTTCGCCGGAATCCTTCAGTACCGCATATTCGATAGGAAGTCCGTGGGTATCCCAGCCGGGGATATAGTTGGACTCAAAGCCTGCCATGTGCTTGTAGCGGACGATGATATCCTTCAGGGTCTTGTTCAGTGCATGGCCGATATGAATCTTGCCGTTGGCATAGGGAGGTCCGTCGTGGAGAACGAAAGTGGGCGCGCCGTCCTTTCTTCTCTTTTCCAGGCGGGCATGATACAGGTCATGTTCCCTCCAGAATTCTACAAAGCCCGGTTCCTTCTTCGGAAGGTTGCCGCGCATGGGGAAATCCGTCTGCGGCAGATGTAAAGTCTTGCTGTAATCCATTTCTATTCCTCCTATGGAAATCGGAGATTTCCAAAATAAAAAATTCCCGCCCGCAAGGGGCGAGAATCAATTTCCCGTGGTACCACCCTCATGACCTCTCGGCCACTTGGTACAGTTAACGATGTCCCGTCAGGGCTTTTCTTCCCTGAAGCTCCGAAGTGATCCTTCCGCATCCTGAACGCTCCCTTTCACCAGACGGGAGCTCTCTTTGGAATCAGCCCATGCGAAACGTCTTCATCCACGCCTGTCAGTATTTTTATATTGTACGTTTTCGCATACAGTAAGTCAAGGGGTTTTACGCCCTTCGGGCGCAAAAGGTTCTAAACCAAAAGGTTCTTAAATTGGACAGCCCCTGCGGGTCTGAGGGTTCAAAGGGTTCAGAAGGTTCAAAGGGTTCAGAGGGTGGTGGTATCGCCTTCGGCGATAAGTATGAAGTCAGCGTTACGGGATTTACCGCCGGGCACAGTCATTCTGAGCCTCCGGCGAAGAATCTCGGTACATGCCGCATTTGAATCAATCGGTGATAAATACCGGTCGGCGAGAAGGGTTGTGGTAAAAGGTTCTTAAGATGGACCGGCCTTTGGCCGGAGGGTTCATGGACACGCCCTTTGGGCGTGAGGGTTCAGAAGGTTCAGAAGGTTCAAAGGGTTCAGAGGGTGATGGTATCGCCCTACGGGCGATGAGTTTTATAGCCGCTCCGCGGCTGCCGCCAACAGGCGGCATATATAATGTCCCTCTGAACCAGCCCGCTCTGTGGGCGGAACCCATCGGTCAGTGCGTCAGCACATGACCGATAGAACCCGGGCGCCGAAGGCGCCTGAACCCTCTTGCTTTCAGGAATACCGTCAAGTACCGCCAATGACTCAATCATCCTCATCCTGATTGATGACCCGGTTCTTTGTCTTTATGAAATTCGGCGCCACCAGCACCACCAGCACCAGGGCCATGAGGCCGTAGATACCGACGGTACCCAGGAAACGGTAGGCCATGGAGAGAACCATGCCCACCACGTTGAAGTCGAAGTCGCCGAAGGTGGTGTTCTTGAAGCCCAGTCCTTCAAACACAGGAATCAAAAGGGCCGCAGCAAAGGTGATAAGGAGGCCGTTGGTGAAAGCCCCCAGGGCCGCGCCCCTCCGCCCGCCGGTGGCATTTCCGAAAATGCCTGCTGCAGCGCCGCAGAAGAAGTGGGCCACAAGCCCCGGAACGATGAGGACGCCGCCGGCAAAGCCAAGAATCAGCATGCCCAGTACGCCGCCAATGAAGGAGGATACGAAGCCCAGCACCACCGCCGTGGGAGCATAGTTGAAGAAAGCCACGCAGTCCACCGCCGGCACGGCATTGGGGATAACCTTTTCCGAAACGCCCTTGAAAGCAGGAATGAGGTCGCCCAGCATCATGTTGATGCCGGCGCTCACCACCGCCACGCCCACCGCAAATTCAAGGCCCGCCATGATGGCGAAGATAACCGGAGACATGCCGTGGGAAATGGTGGATACATAGTCGGAGCCCGCCGCAAAGGCGGCCAGCAGGAAGAACACAATCATGGTGAGAGCGGTGGATACGGTGGTATCCTTCAGGAAAGCCCATTTCTCTGGGATTTCCATGGTTTCGATATTATCCTCCGCCTTACCGGCCTTGGACCCTGCCCAGGCGGAAATATAGTAAGCCAGGCTGCCGAAGTGGCCCAGGGCAATGTGGTCGCCATGGGTGACGCGGTTCGTATATTTCTGGCCGATGGCAGGGGAAATGGAACTCCATGCGCCCAGAAGGAAACCTCCCGCCAGCACCAGCTCCACGCCGGACAGACCGATGGTACCCAGCACCGCAGAAAGGAGGCAGGCCATGAAGAAGCTGTGGTGCACCGTGAGAAACACATATTTGAACTTCGTCAGCCGGGCAATGACCAGGTTCATCATGAGCCCCGCCACCAGGATAAACATGGTTTCCGTTCCCAGAAGGCGGGACGCCGACGCCACGATGGCTTCGTTGCTCGGCACCACGCCGGTGATATGGAAGCCCTCATGAATCATCTCTCCCAGGGGCTCCAGATTCGCCACGATGATATTGGCTCCTGCCATCATCATGATATACCCCAGCACCGGCCGGAGCGTCCCTGTCAGCACCTTGTGAAAAGGCTTTCGGAGCGCCATGAGGCCGATAAAAGAAAAGAGCCCCACAATCAGCGCCGGCTGCTTCACCACATCCAACAAAACATCCAGAATACCCATGACTTACCTCTCTGCTTTCCTTCCTTTACATATGTATAGTAAATAAAACAAATTAGATTTTACGCTTTTATGCCATGGCAGTCAAGAAGAAAAAGGCGCGGCTTCGCCGCAGGTTGTGAAGAAAGGTTGTGTTCGCTTCGCTCAGGGGGCCGATGGGCCGCTGAGCGGCCTGGGTTCAAAGGGTTCAGGAGGTTCAGAGGGTTCAAAGGGTTGTGGTATCGCCTTCGGCGATGAGTATAAAGACAGCGTTACGGATTTTCCCGCCGGACACAGTCATTCTGAGCCTCCGGCGAAGGATCTTAGTGCCTGCCGCATTTGAGTCAATCGGTGATAAATACCGGTCGGCGGGAGGTACCCCGCTTTGCTTTGTGCATCATCATGATTCTTCCCATTCTGCTGAATCGGCCGCTGACGCGGCCACCCCCTATCCGGCTCCGCCGGACTTCCCCCTATTCAGGGGCAGAATATACCTCTCTACGTTCAGCGTTTGTCCTCATAAGCATCACAATGTATAGCGCCGCTAAAATCTCCCCCTCCGGGGTGGCAAACGAACGAAATTTGCAGGGAGCCGATAGGCGACTGAAAATTTCGTGAGACGCTTTCCTGTGGAGAGACGTCGCCGCAGGCGACAGAAGGGGTGCATTTCCCACGGGCCGAAGACCGGTTGTATGGTTTTCCCGTCGTTACTGCCGTAATCTCCATTGCCGCAGCTGCCCGGCACCCATAGTGCCCCCGGCTTCCGCCGGCAAAAGTGGCGGCGCATCTGCCCGGTGCGCCGGTTGCTTCCCTGGCTTCAGGATATTTTAATTATATATTTATTCAACGTATATAAATTCGTAATTTTGCAAATTTTATGATTTTTCTATGTTTCTATTTCTCCTGCCCCCTTTCCTTCAGGAAGGGCTAATGTCAATTTTGTGTAAAAATAATTTACTTTGACCTGTAGCCTTTATACACTAGACCATATATAATAGGTCTATATTCCATAGGTCATAGAACTTATGTGTATATTTAAAATAGATGTGACTTGGTTCCATAAGAATCTCTTTTCTTCCGGAAATTTTAATTTATGAATTTTTATTCATTAAGGAGTTTGTATGACGCAGAAGTCATTGACCTATACATCCATTCTGGAGCACGCCATGGACGGTATGCCCGGCGGTGTCCTTGTTTACCGAGCTGATGAGACAGAGGAAATTCTTTATGCCAATTCCTGGCTGATCCATACGCTGGGCTGTCTTGATATGGACGATTTCATGGCAGTCACCGGCGGCACTTTCAAGAGCTTTGTCCATCCCTGCGATGCGGAAAAGGTGGAGAAGGATATTGAGCGCCAGATTTCCTCCGGCGCCGATGTGTTCGACTACGTGAATTACCGTATCGTCACGAAGGACGGGACGGTAAAGACGGTGGGAGAGTTCGGCCATCGTCTTCAGGTGCCCGGCATTGGGCCTGTGTTTTATGTGTTCTACCTGGACAGCAGCGCCAGGTATGTGCTTCACGACATTGACGGCATTACGGGCCTTCCGGGGCAGACCCGCTTCCTCAAGGAGGCGTCCCTCCTCCTTTCCCTTTCCGGGGAAACCGAAAGGAAGGTCATGCTGTACATGAATATCCGCAATTTCCGGATGTTCAACCTTCTCTACAGCAGCCGCCGGGGCAATGAATTTCTAGAGAAAACAGCTCTCATACTGAAAGACACTTTCCCCAATGCCCTCATTTCCCGCTTTTCCGACGACCATTTTGCCATCCTCACAGGCAGGGCCGGCGTGGAGGAAAAGATCGACAGGGCCTATGATAAAATCATGGCCCTTCGGGAGGATGTGGACCTGGCGGTGAAATTCGGTCTCTACGTCATAGTTGACGGCTCCATGAAACCGGAAATCGCCTGCGACCTGGCCAAGACAGCAGCGGACAGCATCAAGGACAATTACCAGCTCCATCTGCAGGTCTACACCGACAAAATCGGCAAGAAAGCATTCATCAAAAGCTATGTCATGGACCATCTGCAGGAAGCCATGGACAAGAAGTACATCCGAATCTATCTGCAGCCGGTGATCCGCACCATTTCCGGCACCCTCACCAGCGCCGAAGCCCTGTCCCGGTGGATTGACCCGGTGTACGGACTCCTTTCGCCTGCCGATTTCATTCCCGCCCTGGAAGAATCAAGGCAGATTCAGAAGCTGGATCTCTACGTGCTGGAGGAAATCTGCAGGACCTATCGCTCCCGCGTGAATAAAGGACTTCCGGTGATTCCCATTTCCTTCAACCTTTCCCGCATCGATTTCTACAGCGGCTCCATTTTCGAAGAGGTGGATGCCATCGTAAGGAAATACCAGGTGCCCCACCACATGATTCATGTGGAAATCACGGAAAGCGTCTTCGTCAAAGACGGCGTGAGCATCAGCACCCAGATCGACAAATTTCGGGACGCCGGCTTTGAAATGTGGATGGACGATTTCGGCAGCGGCTACTCTTCCCTGAACGTGCTGAAGGATTACCATTTCGATGAAATCAAAATCGACATGGCCTTTCTCTCCAGTTTCACCCGGAAGGCCAAGGATATCATCAAGTCCACGGTGCGCATGGCCAAGGACATCGGCATCCATACCCTGGTGGAAGGGGTAGAAACGGAGGAGCAGAGAGACTTCGTCCGTTCCATCGGCTGCGAAAAAATCCAGGGCTGGTACTACGGCAGACCCATGCCCCTTTCCGAACTGGAAAGCTGCATCCGGGAAAAGGGATGGATTTTAGAGGACCGGGCATTGAAGAATTACTATAATCCTCTGGGCTCCGTGGATTTTCTCACCGATGAGTCCATGGCTCTGGTGGAACTGAATGAAGGAAAGCTCTCCTACCTTTTTGCAAACCATAAATTCCGCCAGGCCCTGACTACCGGCGGCAGCAGCACGCCCCTCCATTCAGCCAGGGAACTGAACAGCTCTTCCTCCTCCCTGGGCAGGAACATTCGCGCCTTCTTCATGAATATTCTACGCACCGGCCAGGACCAGACCCTGACCTATCCGAAAAACAACCGGTACATGCACCTCACGGGGCACCATATTTCCACCCTGGCCGGAAAAGACCGCCACCTCTTCCGGGTCAACCTGTCCAACATCACCATCAGCCCGAAAACAAAGGAAGCGGATACCATGGATGACATCCTGCGGAACCTGTACTACCTGTACCAGAGCATTACCGTGTTGAACCTTAAGGACGATACGGCCACCCCCATCATTGCCAACACCCCCTTCCGCCAGTACCTTTCGGAAAAGACAAAGGGCCTCGAATCCCTCCGCAAAGCTGCGGAAAGCCAGATCCACCCGGACGACCGTCCCCGCTACCGCCGTTTCACCGAAAGACAGCACCTTTACCAGCTGCTGAAGGAAGACCCCGGCGGCACCGCCGTCAGTCTCTTCCGCACCCTGGGGGAAGACGAGAAATACCACTGGTCCGTGCACACCATCATGGCCGTGCCCAACACCGGCTTTATGACCTTCCTCTACGCCATCAAACGCTCCTTCATGAACTACAAAGATTTCCGGGAACCCATGCTGGAAATCTGTCGGGAGTGGATGGAGTAAGTTCAAAGGGTTCATGGACACGCCCTTTGGGCGTGAAGGTTCAAAAGGTTCAGAAGGTTCAAAGGGTTCAGAGGGTGTGGTATCGCCCTATCGGGCGATGAGTATAAAGACAGCGTTACGGATTTTCCCGCCGGGCACAGTCATTCTGAGCCTCCGGCGAAGAATCCTAGTACATGCCGCCTATGAGGCAAAGACCTATAAATGCCAGTCGGCGGGAAGTGTACCCGCTTCGCTTTGTGTATCATCATGATTCTTCCCATTTTGCTGGATTAGCCGCTCTACACTTCCCCTTGTGCTTCTTATGTAATTCACGAAGTATCGGCGTTATCCCCCTTTGGTGCCTACGGCACCACCTTCCCCTCCGCAAGCGGTGGGACAATAAAGCTCTGATAAGCAGCCTCATAAGCATCACAATGTATAGCGCCGCTAAAATCTCCCCCTCCGGGGGAGAAGTCGCCGCAGGCGACAGAAGGGGTGCATTTCCCTCGGGCCGAAGGCCCGGTTGTGAAGGTTTTCCTTCCGCTGCAGTCATAAGCGTCATATGATTCCACTATCCAGCGCCCATAGTACCCCAGCGAAGCGCGGTGGGACAATAAAGCTCTGATAAGCTGCAGCCTCTTTCGTCTATCGTCTATCTTCTATCGTCTACTATCTCCCCTCTCCCACTCAAAAACCCCTGTGATTTCATTTCACAGGGGTTCTTTCATTTGTCGGTTGGCAGGTGACTCAGGAGAGACAGGAGGGGTTTCCGGAATTCCTTTTCGTCCAGCGGGGAGTTCCGGATGGTATAGAGGAGGTATACCTTGCCCTTTCTTCTCACCGGAAGGATAGAGTGGATGTCCCAGTGGTACTTATGGTCATTGCCCAGGGTGCGGAAGCAGCCGATGATAATGCCGAAGGGGTCTTTCTTCACTCTTTCCAGGATGCTGGACATATCATTGAATTCCATGAACCGTTTCCTGTCGTCGGGGTGGATAATGGTATCAGCATACTGCAGCACCATCTCATGAATGCCGCCCCGCTGCTGGAAGAGGTATTCCCGATAGGGTGAATTCATAACCAGGGGAATGGCGATATCGCCGTGAGGATCCACAAGTGTCACGGTCTGGTAGAGGTAGAAGAGATTTCTTGTCACCCAGTCCAGGGCACCCATGGTTTCCTCTGCTTTATGGATGGTGATATTGCTTAAGTGCAGCACCGCCAGATGGCGCCCGCCGTCGGCGGCCATATATTTCGCATCCAGCTTCATGTACTGCCCGTTTTCCGTGTAGGTGATGGATTTACTGGTATGGGAGAGGGCGATGTCCTTCATGAAGCCGGCCAGATTCTTACTGATAGGGTCCGCCATGGCATTGATGAGATCTTCTGAATGTTTCAGGCTTTCCAGTCCTGCCGATTTCAGGGTATTCCTGAATTCCTTATTAGCAAAGAGATAGTGAAACCGGTTCTTTGTGAATTCTGCCACCGCCATGGATTTATCGGTGAGAAAATCCACACCGCCAATGGAACCGTAGTACCGGCGCAGGGCAGGCGTTTCCACCTGCCAGCCCTTCTCCCGCCCCACGTGCTTGAATTCCGCAAAGGGCATAGGCTTTCCGTAGTAGTAGCCCTGGATGAGTTCGCAGCCGATGGAGCAGATGAAATCACGCTGCTCCTCCGTCTCCACCCCTTCCACCAGGGTATGGATACCGATTCCCTTGGCCATGCGGACGATGGCCTTCAGGATATCCTTGGACTTATCCGTAAACTTTGACAGGAAGGCCATGTCGATTTTGATTTCATCGAAGCTGTAGTCCTTCAGCGTATTCAGGGACGAATAGCCGCTGCCGAAGTCGTCCATCCACACCTCATAGCCCGCCGCCCGGAAGCGGTCGATTTCGTTCCGTATCACGTCCCCTTCGTGGACGAAGGCGCTTTCCGTCACTTCCACGTACAGCATATTCCGGGGCACCTGGTATCGCTCCCGGATTTCCTCCACCTCCTCAAAGATGGAGCCCTGGAAGAAATCGATGCGGGACAGGTTGAAGGACGCCGGAATCACCGTCTTTCCGTGGTCCACCTGGAAACGGTACAGACGGCAGATTTCTTCCAGCACATAGAGGTCCAGTTTCTTAATCTGCCTTGACTCCTCCAGAAGAGGGATGAAGGTGCCGGGAGAAATCATGCCCAAAGTGGGATCGTTCCACCGGGACAGGGCCTCCACACTGGCCAGGGTGCCGGAAATGGTGCGGATGACAGGCTGGAAATAGACCTCGATCCACCGTTTCTCCATGGCTTCCCGCAAATGGTCGATGACGTAGCTCCGGAGGGATTTCCGCCGGCTCATGTCGCTGGTATAGAAGCAGATATGCTGGTCCGGCAGCTCCTTGATGCTGTCGCAGGCCATCTTCGCCATGCCGCAGGCGCTTTCCACGGGAATATGGATATTTTCCACCCGATACATGCCGAACTTCACATCCAGCCGGCTGGCGTCGTAGAGGGCATGAATCTGGTCGGTAATAACGGGAATCAGCTTCTCCAGGGACGGCAGGGAAGAAAGCACCACAAAATGGTCGTCGGTAAAGCGGGAAATCAGATTGTTCGGGAAATTCTTCCGCAGCACCTCCGCCATTTGGATGAGGAACTGATTTCCCTTCTCACTGCCGTTCCGAAGATTATAGAAACTGAAATTGTGAACATTCACATAAATAAAAGCCAGCTGCGGCGCCTGGGGATCCAGGGACGCCATGGCTATGGTCATGGCTGCGTGCTGCAGGAAACGGGTCTTCCCCGGAAGACCGGTGAGTGCATCAATATCGTAAATCCGGTACTTCGTGTCATTATCCAGGAAGAACACGTAAAATACAGGCCCCACGGAAGGAATGAATACACGGCGGCCGAACTCCTCCACCCGTTTGACGGTGCCATCCTTCCGGCGGATACGGTAATTCACGAAATCCATCTTGTCCCGGCTGCCGGTGACCTGGCTCCGGATATCCTTCTCCACCCGCTCCACATCGTCGGGATGGACAAGCATGTGAAAAGAACCGCCCGTCACTTCCAAAAAATCATCAAGGGAAGAACAGCCGAACATATCTATCAGCCAGCCATTGGCATATAGGATTTCCTCTTTCTCACTATCCCGATAAATCATCACCCCGCCAGGCAGGTGCTCCGGCATTTGAGAGAGAAGCGTCGAAAGCATGCTGCTTTCTGCCATACCCATCACCGCTCCTTCGGAACCGGATACTCACTTTCCGGGAGAACCCTGAAATACTCGATAGCCCCCAGCGTCTTCTCACCGCTGAAGAGAGGCTCCGTGTGCACCAGCACCGGCACACGCTTCCCCGCCTTATTCTTCAGAAAAACCGGCTGCTCCCTGGAATGACCGTCAAAAATCGTAGCCATCATGGGACAGAAATCATGGCACAGATGAAGCCCGGTGCTGTCAATGTGGTCAAGGCCCCCATTAAAACAGTGCTTCCCCATCATCTCCTCTGCGCCGTAACCCGTAATCCGTTCCGCTCCGCCGCTCCAGAAAACAATCTTCCGCTCCGTATCCAGCACGTACATCCCAAAGGGCGCTTCATCCACCATTTTATGAAGAAGATCCACCATCTCAATGTCCATATCGTTTTACCCCCCCCGTAAATTTATAAATGTCTATTTGCTCATAGTAGTAAGGTTTATACTAATATTATAATTCTATCCAGTAAAAAAAGCCATATGAGAGCATAGCGCAGTATCCTGCTTTTATAACATCATAAGAAGGAAACAGCGGGACTGAGGGCTGTTATGGGACCGCTTCGCGGCCCGGGTTCAGAAGAGGAAGGTTGACAGGGCTCCGCCCTGAAGGTTCTTAAGGTTCTTAGGTTTGACGGGCCCTTGAGGCCCGAGGGTTGTGGCAGCGGCTTTTGACACGCCTTTGGCGTGAGGGTTGACGGAGCCTTTGGCTCCGAAGGTTCTTAAGGTTCTAAAGTTTGACAGCCCCTCTGGGGCGGAGGGTTGTGGATTGTCTATGGCAGGAAGGCTCCATGGCGTCTGACGTCTGACAGTCTGATTGTCTGCTATCATCTCTCGTCTTTCATCTATCATCTTTCGTCTATCACTTACCGCCGGTGCTTCTTTTACCTTTCTTTTACAGGAATGTTATATAATAAAAATATAATCCATGATTTCAAAAGTGAAAGGAGCCTTTCCATGATTAAACTTCTTTTCCTGTCCCACACCGGAAGCGGTGAGCCGCCGATGGCTGAATTCATTATGAAACATCTGGTTAAAGAAGCAGGCCTGTCGGAGAAAATTTACGTTTCCTCTGCCCGTTTGGAAAAGGAAGGCTCCCCCCTCTGTCCGGAGGGACAGGAGGTGCTTGCGGCCCACGGCATTCCTGTGACGAATAAGAAAGCCCTTCCTCTGGAGTGGGGCACCTATGACCAGTTCAACTACATTTTCCTCATGGACAGTCCCCAGGATCCCCGGCTTTTTAATACCATGGGCGGCGATGTGGATAATAAGATTTCCCTTCTCGCCACCTATGCCGGCTGCGACGGCGGCATTGCCAATCCCTATAAGGGCGCTTCCTTCGAGGATGCCTACCAGGCTTCTGCCGCTGCCTGCCAAAGGCTTTTGGAGAAATATAAGGACTGGGTTGAATAGGGGCCTTGGCCGCTTCGCGGCTCCCTATTCAAAGTTTTTCCCCACTATATTGTCCCCCCGCTTGCGGGGGGAAGGTGGTGCCGTCAGGCACCAAAGGGGGGAGGTTGACGAGACTTTGCCCCGAAGGTTCTTAGGTTTGACAAGCCCTATGGGCTTGAGGGTGGTGGAATCGCCGCTGTCGCGGCGATGAGTATATAAGCCGCTTCGCGGCTCTTCGATTCTTCACTTTCAGAATGAACGGCCAGCAGGAAGGCGCCACAACGTCTGACAGTCTGATGTACGACGTCTGACAGTCTATCGTCTATTTTTTCCCCCAGAGGAGCACCATGAGTACACGAATCCGTAATGTGGCTATAGCCAGGGAAAATGAAAAAATCATACAGGAAGGTCACTATGAAGCGGCGGGAACCCTATTTCATTTCTCCCATCCCCTTTCCCTCCTTGCAAAGGCGGAAATCTATGAACCTAAAGTGCTGGAGGCGCTCAGGGGGAGAATGGAATCTGCCGATTTTCCCGCCGGGCAGGGACGTATCGCCGTGGCCGAAGGGGAGAGTTTTGATTTTCCCGGAGATATGGTGCTGAATTTTGCCAATGCTTTCACCCCCGGCGGCGGGTACCTTTACGGCGCTTCTTCCCAGGAAGAGGCCCTCTGCAGGGAGAGTACGCTCTACACCTCCCTTTCCGGAAACGAGGCCCTTCCCTACTATGCCCGAAACAGGGCGGAAGAAAGCAGGTACGGCTCCGATGGCATCCTTCTTTCTCCTCATGTGGAAATCTTCCGCAGGAGTGCCAAAGAAAATCACGCTCTCTTCGGTCCGCCACGGAAGACCGCCGTCATCACCGCTCCGGCGGTGGACCTTCGGGGTCCCGCAGGAAATGAAAGTCCTGCGTTCATCAGTACCATACGGCAGCGCCGCATGGCCCATGTCCTTGCTCTTTCTGCTTTCAAAGGATACCGCACCCTTACCCTGGGCGCCTGGGGCTGCGGCGTGTTTCTGAATTCGCCGAAAGAAGTGGCTTCCGATTTTTATGAAATCCTGGTGAATCAAGGGTATCGCCGTTTCTTCGACTGCCTGACCTTTGCCATTTACTGCCCCGGAGATAAGAGGAATCTGGAGGCATTCAGGGAGAGGTTTCTTTGAAAAAGGGTTCAAAGGGTGTGGTATCGCCATTGGAGCCGTTCTGCGGCTCGGGTTCAAAGGGTTCAGAAGGTTCAAAAGGTTCAAAGGGTGTGGTATCGCCTTCGGCGATGAAGTTTTATAGTCAGCGTTACGGGATTGGCTTTCTGCCCTACTCGTCATTCTGAACGCAGTGAAGAATTCTGGTGCGAGGCGCATTGGAGACAATCGGCAATACATACCAGTTGGCGGTAAGCGGATAGCGGACAGCCGTGCCCCCTCTTTCCCATGAACTGCTTAAAGAAAAATTCAATAAGCCGATTTTTGCCGCAGGAGCGGCATTTTTTAACCATGTCACCCTTTGAAAGGTGACAATCATCTTTAATAAAATCCTAAATGATGTATAATAGAGACAGGTTAAGGTGAAAAGTATGGTTTTCATGCTGTTTCGCCGGTTCTCTTTTTTCTCTCTACCTTTGGCCCGGCCCTTTGGTTTCCGGCAGGTATCCCGGCAGATGAAATGGTCGACCCTTGGGGAAGGCGGAAGAGGAGAGCCCATTGAGGTATATCCTCCGAAGTATTTCGATTGTGAGATTCGCAGTCTTCAGTCACTCTGCCACAGGCAGGCTGGAGGGGTAGTGTGCTTGAAGAATTCCGCGAATCTGCCGCTGATGAAATTGTTTGACTGTTACAGGGTTTCATGGCGGAGTCATTTTTGCTGAAGGTAAGGAAGAGGCCTCTTCGTTTTCCCTCTTTTGCTGCAGAGCCTTCCGTATAGGCTTGCAGGATGAAAGGGCAGGCGAAGAAAAGCCATTGCAGGGAAATGCATTCATTCCTTCACCGAGCGCGGTGTCAGTGTTTTAGCAGAAATGATAAGTTCAGCATCCTTCCTGTCTTTCTCCTGCGCCCGGCTGGCCGGTATGACAGCCGCAGGAAATGGAAAGTTTCCTCCTTTCCCTTTTCTGCAGGGATTTTCCCACATACCTCTTCATAGGCCCATTTCCTATGTACCTATGATTACACCATTCCCAAACTCCAAAAATACAAAGGCCCTCACCGGCTGCCATCCGGTGAGGGCCTTTTAGGTGGCTGGGGCCGCCGCAGGCGGCCCCAGGTTCAGAGGGTTCGGCCCGCCAAGGGCGGGCTGGTTCAAAGGGTTCAAAGGGTGTGGTGGCGGCTCCGCCGCAATTTTATAGCCGCCGGAGGCGGATTATATGATGGCGCCGAAGGCACCTGAACCCTCTTGCTTTCGGGAATACTGCCAGGCAGGCAATAGCAGCGGTAAGCTGACAGCTGACAGCCCAGCCAATAACAAAAGAGCAGGCCTTGATGGGGTCTGCTCTTTTTGTATCAGTTGGTCTTGGTGCTGTCGCTTTCAGAAGGCTTAGCTGCGTTCTTTCCCGTAATCCGGTCAAGAAGCTTGTTTCCGGCGTTCTTGTTATCTTTGGCTGCCTTGTCGTCCTTCTTGGCGTCCGCCTCTTTCTTCTTAGCTTCCGCTTCCTTCGCCGCCTGGGCTGCTCTTGCTTTTTCGTTTTCCACCCGGACGGATTCAGGGATGTCGAAGCTCTTGGTCTTGTAGGCAGAGAGGGCCTGTTTCATGAAGTCCCTCCAGATGGCCGCCGGTACGGTGCCGCCGGTGTAGCCTGCGTTGGTATTGGTATCGTCGCCAATCCATACGGCTGTCACCAGTTCGGGGGTATAGCCCACGAACCATGCATCGTGTTCGTCATCGGTGGTGCCTGTCTTGCCGGCTGCGGTGCGGCCGATGTAGGCGTTGCCGCCGGTGCCGCGGGAGACAACTTCTTCCAGGATACTGGTCAGGCGGTAAACCGCATTTTCGCTGACCACCTGCTTGCCTTCCTGTTTGCCGGAATGGTCTTCCAGTACGTTGCCGTTTCTATCCACCACTTTCAGGATAGCAGTGGGTTCGATGAGCTTGCCGCCGTTGGCAAAGACGCTGTAGGCTTTGGCCATGTCGTATACGGAAACGCCGTTGGTGAGGCCGCCGATGAAAGCTGCCAGGTTGTTGTCGTTTCTCTTGCCGTCCTTCACCAGGGTGGTAATGCCGCAGGCTTCGGCGGTGTCAAGGATCTTCTTCATGCCCACCTTGTTGGCCAAATCGATGGTGGGGATGTTCATGGAGTGAACCAGCGCTTCTTCCAGTGTCACCTGTCCGCCGGAGGTGCCGCCGTAGTTCTTCGGCGTCCAGCCGCCGCCGTAGGTCTTCTTTTCGTTGCTTACGGTGTCGTAGGGGCTGAATTTGTTTTCAAAGGCGGTGAGGTACACGAAGGGTTTGAATGCGGAGCCCGGCTGGCGGACCATCTGGGTGGCGCGGTTGAAATGGTCTTCACCGCGGCCGCCGACCATGGCCTTGATATGGCCGGTGCCGGTTTCAATGGTCATGAGGGCGCCCTGGGGCTGGGTGAGTCCCTTGGCATCCTTATTTCCCTTCGGCAGGTCATTCTTCAAAGCCTGCTCTGCTTCCTTCTGCATATCCAGGTCCAGGGTGGTATACACCTGGAGACCTTCTTTATAAATGGCGTCGGAATCGTATTTATCGCTGATGGTCTGGATGACGTAGCTTACGAAATAGGAAGCTGTGCTGTCGGTGCCCTTGGAAGCCTGGGGTTTGGCCAGGTGCAGGTCCGCTTTCTTGGCAGCCTGGGCGTCGGCTTCGGAAATATAGCCGTACTTGGCCATCTGGTCAAGTACGATGCCCTGGCGGTACTTGGCTGCTTCCAGACTGCGGAAGGGAGAGTAGTAGTTCGGGCTGTTGGGAAGCCCTGCCAGCATGGCGCACTGGGGCAGGGTGAGGTCCTTCACGTCCTTGCCGAAATAGACGCGGGAGGCGGTCTGGATGCCATAGCAGCCCTGGCCGAAGTAAATCTGGTTCATGTACATTTCAAGAATCTGCTTCTTGGTGTACTTGTTTTCAATCTGGAGAGCCAGCACCACTTCCAGGAGCTTTCTTTTCAATGTCTGCTCCTGGGTGAGGAAGGCGTTCCGGGCCAGCTGCTGGGTAATAGTGGAGCCGCCCTGTCCGGTGGCGTTGCGGGTGACCACATTGGACCATACCGCACGAAGGATGCCCCGGGGATCGATACCGTGGTGTTCATAGAAACGGACATCTTCCGCTGCCACAAAGGCATTCTGCAGATTCTGGGGCACCTCCGTAATAGGTACGGGAATGCGGTTTTCCTCTGCGTGCACCGTAGTAATCAGCCGTCCCTTGTCATCGTAAATGCGGGACGATGCGTTAGGCTGGATATTGGCCGTCACATCGGGCAGGTGCTTGGAAACGGACACAAAAAAGCCTGCCGCCGCTCCGGCGCCTGCAATCATCATGATAGCCACAAGAAATACAAAAATCCTCTTCACAAAGGATGATTCCTTCGGCGGTCTCTCGCGTCGTATATCGGAATTCTTCATATAATACGCTCCTATATAGAAATCACTTGCACCCGCAGTTTCAGCAAGAATTGCGGGCATATAGTCGCTTATATTATACCACAGGAAGGAAAAGGACGCTTTGCGTCCTTTTTTCGGGTTCAGAGGGTTCATGGACACGCCCTGACGGGCGTGAGGGTTCAGAGGGTTCACAAGGTTCAGAGGGTTCAGAGGGGAAGGTATCGCCGCTTCGCGGCGATGAGTTTTATAATTCCGCTCCGCGGCAAAACCAAACAACCGCCCTGCGGGCGTCGGAAATGCACCCCTTTTGGTGCTGCGCACCACTTCCCCCGGAGGGGGAAGTTTACTCTCCGCTCAACTTTTACTCTCATAAGCAGTTCAAAGTATAGCGTCGCTAAAATCTCCCCCTCCGGGGGAGACGTCGCCACAGGCGACAGAAGGGGTGCACTTCCACGCGCCGCAGGCGCGGTTGTTTGGTTTTCGCTGCCATAGGCAGCGATACCGCCAACGGCGGCATGCAACACTTCCTCTGAACCAGCCCGGAAGGCGGGGCCGTTCCCGGGCGGAACCCATCGTTCGGCGCGAAGCGCACGAACGATAGAACCCGGGCGCCGCAGGCGCCTGAACCCTCCTGCTTTCGGGAATACTGTCCAGCAGGCAGCGGAAAGCGGACAGCCTCACCGCCTCACTCTTTCCCAAGGGCCAGTTTCATAAATTCCCCTCTCAGGGCGCCGTCTGTCTTGAAGGTGCCGGAGGAGGCGATGGTTCTTGTTCTGGTGCCGGGCTTCTTGATGCCCCGGGCGGTCATGCAGGAGTGTTCTCCTTCGATGTAGACAATGACGTCGGGAGAGGATGTCACCATTTCCATAATGTCCCGGATATCCGTGCCGATTCTTTCCTGAATCTGGAACCGTTTGGACACAGCGTCGGCGATGCGGGCAATTTTGGAAAGGCCGATGACCCGTCCGTGGGGAATGTAGCCCACTGCTGCCTTCATGTTGTACATGAGGGCAATGTGGTGTTCGCAGTGGGAGAAGATGGGAATGTCCTTCACCACCACCATATCATTTTCCGGGGTGGCAAAGGTCTTCTCAAATTCCTTTGCGATTTCCTCGTTGGATACGGCGGTATAGGCAAACTGCTCCGCCATCATGTCCGCAAAGCGCTTCGGCGTTTCCTTAAGTCCTTCCCTGTCCGGGTCGTCCCCCACGGCTTCAATAATCAGCCGGGCTGCCTGTTCCAGTTTTTCCAAATCCATGTCAAACACCTCTCCTGTCCGGGTCCCAGATGATTTTATGAAGCTGCACCTGGACCCGTACGTCCTGCAGCCTGTTCTTTCTCACATATTCCACCAGCTCCGCCGGTTCAATCCTTCCCCATACGGGGCTGACGAAAAATTCCGGATGATGGGCGGAGGAAAATCGATGATTTACGATTTCCTTCATTTCATGCAGGTCCTCTTCGGAGCTCACCACGAATTTCAGCACGTCTTTTCCGGTGAGGAGCTTGAAATTGTCAAGGTTCATATAAGATTTCATGCCGCTTCCGCTGCATTTGAAATCCATGGTATAGAAAACGCCCTCCGGCCGCTCTCTCCAGAGGGGCACGGCGCCGTTGGTTTCTATATTGATGTCATAGCCCTCTTCTCCCAGCACCTCGCAGAGATGGTGGAGGGGATGGAGCATGGGCTCGCCGCCGGTAATGGTTACGCGCTTCCAGGGGTAGGCGCGGATGCGCGAAAGCACTTCCTCCTCCGTCAGCGCTTCCTCCGTGTCCTCCAGGGTGAGGGAATAGGCGGTGTCGCAGTAGCTACAGCGAAGGTTGCAGCCGGCCAGGCGGAGGAACACCGCCATGTAACCGGTGCGCTTTCCTTCGCCGTCGATGCTGTCGAAAATTTCGGTCACATGGAAAAGGCCGTCATCATAGGCATACTTACTTTTCATAGGTGGCCACGTTTCCTTCCGTTTCCTGCACGGAAACGCGGATGCAGTGGGGAATATGGTCACAGATCCACTTGGCCATGTTTTCCGCCGTAGGATTCAGGTCTCCCAGCACGTCGTTAATGAGATGATGGTCAAACCGGTTCACGATTTCCTTGATTTTGCTGAAATCCACCACCATGCCGTTCTTGTCCAGGGTGTCATTCTGCACGGTCACCGTAATAATCCAGTTGTGGCCATGAAGGTTGGTGCATTTGCTTTCATAGTCCAGGTGCAGGAAATGGGCACCGGATACTTCCATTCTTTTGGTTACTGTAAACATGTTATTCCTTTCATAAGAGGGTTATGAAATATGAGTTAAAAGGGTAAAAAAGGGTCGCGGCTCCGCCGCAGGTTGTGTAGAAGGGTTATACAAAAAGGTTCTTAAGATTGACCGGCCCTGTGGGCCGGAGGGTTCTTAGGTTTGACAGCCCCTGCGGGGCTGAGGGTTGTGGTATCGCCCATGGGACACGCCTTCGGCGTGAGGGTTCAAAAGGTTCAAAAGGTTCAGAGGGTTCAAAGGGTGATGGTGGCGGCTCCGCCGCAATTTTATAGCCGACGAAGGCGGCTTATATCATGGCGCCGAAAGGCGCCCACCCTGCCTCCATGGAGTGGGCTTTATAACTCCCTCTGAACCAGCCCGGAAGGCGGAGCCGTTCCCGGGCCGAACCCATCGGTCGGCGCGAAGCGCACGAACGATAGAACCCAGGCGCCGGAGGCACCGGAACCCTCCTGCTTTCGGGAATACTGTCAACCGTCCGATTGACAACTAGTCCAGCGCCGGGTCCTTGACTCCGTTGGCGGCGAAGGCAGCGGCCCGGTCTATGCAGGTTCCGCAGGTGCCGCAGGGTTTGTCTCCCCCTTCGTAGCAGCTCCAGGTGAGTTCGTAGGGGGTCTTCAGTTTGAGACCCATGGCTACCACGCCGGCCTTGTTCATTTCCGCAAAGGGGAAAACCAGGTGCACCTTGCCGTAGGTGCCGATGCGGATGGCCTCGCCCATGTGCCTAAGGAAAGGTTCGCTGCAGTCCGCATAGGCATCACCGGCTGCATCGTCGGCGTGGGCGCCGATGTAGATATCCACGTCGTCGTCCTCAAAAAGGGAAGCTGCCAGGGATGCCGCCGTGGACAGCATGAGGCCGTTCCGGAAGGGCACGTAGGTGGACACCTTTCCTTCTCCGTTTTCAGAAATCTGCTGGGCATAACTCTTGTGCACAATTTCTTCCGTGGAATTTTCCAGAAGAGAACAGTTGGAATACTGGAAAATCTGGGACAGGTCGAATTCATAATGTTTCAGATGGTAGTACTCCGCCACCTTCCGGGCCGCCAGGATTTCCTTCTTATGCTTCTGCCCATAAAAAATAGAAGCAGTCACAACATTGTCTGCTCCCAGTCTGTCAACAGCCAGGGAAACGCAGGTGGTAGAATCCACGCCTCCGCTGGATAATATAATCGCTTTTTTCATCTTTCCTCCTGTTTTTTAGAGTTGGTTAACAGATGACAACTGAGAAATATAGATATGGAGTATTATAGCACTCTTTGGGGGCGGGCGCAAAGGGCTCATGGACACGCCTGCGGCGTGAGGGTTCAGAGGGTTCATAAGGTTCAGAGGGTTCAAAGGGTGATGGTGGCGCCCACCCTGCCTCCATGGAGTGGACTTTATAACTCCCCTCTGAACCAGCCCGGAAGGCGGAGCCGTTCCCGGGCTGAACCCATCGTTCGGCGCGAAGCGCACGAACGATAGAACCCGGGCGCCGCAGGCGCCTGAACCCTCTTGCCGGGAATACAGCCCAGCAGGAAGCGGACAGCGGACAGCCGATAGCGGACAGCCATAAACTATCTCACTGTCCCACTGTCCCACTATCTCTCCTTCCATTTCCTGAAGAAATCAACCGCCGCCCTTTTAAGATAGGCCGCCGGTTCTTTCATGGCTTTTTCTATCTCTTCTCCCGGCGATGCCCCACAGACGAAAACAGCGCCCTGTTCAAGAAGGATTTCCCAGCCCTTTCCCAGGGAGCCGGAGATGACAACGCAGGGGATGTTCCATTTCCTGCATTCCCCGGCAATGACGCCGGTGATTTTTCCTTCGCCGCTCTGGGCGTCGCTCCGCCCTTCTCCGGTGATGACCAGATCCGCCTTTTGGATTTTTTCATCAAAACGGGAGAGCGCAAGGATTTCATGGGCGCCGGAAACCATGGAGGCCCCAAGGAAAAGGGAGAGCGCCGCCCCCAGGCCGCCGGCGGCACCGCTTCCGGGGATGTCATCGGGATTTTTCCCGAAGATTTTCTGCAGAATATCCCGATAATGTACCATGCCCCGTTCCAGTTCTTCCACCATGGCTTCGTCCGCCCCTTTCTGGGGCCCGAAGGCCCGGGCCGCTCCCCTCTCTCCGCAAAGAGGATTTTTCACATCGCTCAGGACTATGATTTTCGTCTCTTTGAGGAGAGGATGGCTATGGGACAGGTCTATATTTTCTACCAAGGAAAGGGACGCCCCCTTTCCCGAAAGTTCCTTTCCATCCTTATCCAGGAAACGGAATCCCAGGGCCTCCATGGCACCCATGCCGCCGTCGCAGGTGGCAGAGCCGCCGATGCCCATGAAAAGGGTGCGGGCACCGTCTTCCATGGCCCGGGCCATCATCTCTCCGGTACCAAAGGTTGATGTAAGGAGAGGGTTTCTCTTTTCTTCCGGAACCAGCAGGAGCCCTGAAGCTTCTGCCATTTCCATGATGGCCCGTTTTTCTGAAAGCCGCCCGTAGGAGGCGTTAACAGGACTGCCCAGAGGACCTCTTACAGAAAGAAATACCCTTTCTCCCGCTGTGCAGTGAAGCACCGCTTCCACCGTCCCTTCTCCCCCGTCTGCCAGGGGAAGCACCTCCACGGAGGAGCCGGGATATACGGAAAGGGCCGCTTCCTTGATGATGGTGCCCGCTTCCAAAGAGGAAAGGGTGCCTTTGAAGGAATCGGCTGCGGCGATGATATGCATGGCATGCTCCTTTCGTAATGGGCCGCTGCGCGGCCCGGGTTCATAAGGTTCAAAAGGTTCTGCCCGCTTTCAGCGGGCGGGTTCAGAGGGTTGTGGTAGCGCCGCCCTTGGCGGCGATGAGTATATATGCCGCCTTCGGCGGCAGGAAAACCGTACAACCGGGCTTCGCCCGATGGAAATGCACCCCTTTTTGTGCTAACGCACCACCTTTCCCCCGGAGGGGGAACTTTACTTGCCGCTCAGCTTTTACTCTCACAAGCAGTTCAAAGTATAGCGTCGCTAAAATCTCCCCCTCCGGGGGAGACGTCGCCGCAGGCGACAGAAGGGGTGCATTTCCAGCGGGCGCCAGCCCGGTTGTGAAGGTTTTCGCTGCCATTGGCAGCGCTGCCGCCGCAGGCGGCATTTATAACTCCCTTTGAACCAGCCCGCTCTGTGGGCGGAACCTGAGCCGCCCAGGGCCCAGCCCGGAGGCGGCTTGAACCCGGGCGCCGAAGGCGCCTGAACCCCTTTGCATTCGGGAATACTGCCCAGCCGACAATAGCAGCGGTAAGTGGGCAGCGGCCCCACTACCCTACTCATCCACCGGGTGAATACCGTGGATTTCTTTAACCACCCGATGCAGGCGGCAGGGGCCGTAGGTGGACAGTATCTTGAGGAATTCATCCCTCTTTTCTTCACTCTGGAAATGGGCATCTATGAAGACGGTGCCCCCTTCCGTTTCGTAGCAGTGAAGGATATGGAACTCCGTGGTGTGGACGAAGTGGTGGAAATCATCGGCCCTTTCTTTATTTAATGTCAAGGTGAAAAGGCCGTGGACGGTATAGCCGAAGACAGGACAGTTTACATTCACCGTGTACCGTTCCACCACCCCCAGGTCCTGCAGCCGTTCCAGCCGGTTCTTGGCGGCCTGTCCGGTCATGTACACTTTCTTTCCCAGCTCCGTCATGGATATGCGGCTGTTTTTCTTCAGTTCATTGATAATCTTTCTATCCGTATCATCCAGTTCTTTAGAAATCATGGACTCTCCCCCTTTCTGCTTTTCCTTATTATACCATCAGGGGAGGAAATATCAGGGAAGTGTGGACTTCATGAGGAAGCGGAATTTCATTCTGATTTTGAAAAGCAGGCCGTCCTGGGCACCTGCCATACCAAGAAGCACCAGAAGGGCACCGGCGGCGCCGGAGAGACCGGGATTTTCTCCCTGGAAAATCATGCCCCACATGGTGGCAAAGAGGGGATCCAGGGCGGAGAAGAGGCCCGCTTCTTCTGTGGAAATAAACTGCTGCGCCACGGTTTGGAAGGTAAATCCAAAGGCGGAGCAGAGAAGGGTTAAAGCCAAAAGGGCCCCTATGATTTCCGGCGAGGAGGGCATCGTGATTTCACCGGCTGCCTGGGCGGAAATACCGTTTAGAAGGCCCATGAATCCCATCTGCCAGATGCCAAGGGAAAGGCCGTCTTCCCCGGATGCCAGCCTGCCGGTGAGGTAGATGAAAAGTCCGTAGAAGAAGGCGGCCGCCAGCCCAAAGGCCGCGCCATGGAGATTTCCGCTGCCCTTCAAAGTGAGAAGGCATACCCCCGCCGTCATCACCGCCATGGCTGCTGCGGTTTTCCGGGAAATTCCTTCTCCCTGGAAGGCCCATAGAAAGAGGGGTACGAAGAGAAAGGCCGTGTTTTCCAGAAAGGCGGTGAGATAAATGTCCGATTCCTTCAGCGCCATCATTTCAGCGCCCATGACCAGGTACAGCACCGCCCCCAGTACCATCCCGCGAAGGATTATGTTTTTCCCAAAGGAAGCGGCCATTCGCTTTCGGTAGAGGAAGGACAGGATGAGGAAGGCCAGAAAGAAGCGGATGGCCAGCAGCTCAAAAAGTCCCATTTTCTCAAGACATATTTTGGAAAACAGAAAGGACGTGCTTCTTGCCAGTATGACCGATGCCATCAGTATTTTTGCAGTGGATGTATTCATGCTCCCGCCTCCTTTATGTTAGTATAAGAGAGGCTTTATATTGACGGAAGCGCAATTTTATCAATATAATATTGACAGATACGCAATATGTCATAAGGAGGCAGCTATGGACACCGGCAGATATGAAATATTTCTCCGCATTCTGGAAACAAGGAGCCTTACCGCCGCCGGAGAGGAGACAGGCTACTCTCCCTCCGGCATTACGCGGATGATGGACAGTCTGGAAAAGGAAATGGGATTTCCCCTGCTTTCCCGTTCCAGCCGCGGCATTCACCTTACCAGGGAAGGAGAGGCCCTTCTTCCTTTCATCCGGAACATGGTGAGGGCCGGGGAGGCAGTGAAGGATGAGCGGGACAGTCTCCTTTCCTTGACCGGCGGCAGCCTTTCCATCGGTTCCTACTTCAGCATTGCCGCCCACTGGCTGCCTTCCATCCTCTCCCTGTACCACCGCCGCTATCCCAAAGTGGCGGTTCACCTGAAGGAATGCGGAAATCGGGAGTGCCTTGACGGGGTGGCGGAGGGCACCCTGAGCTGCGCTTTCCTCGGCCGCCGGAAGGATTCCCGGGTACGCTGGATTCCCCTCAGGGAAGACCGGCTCATGGCCTGGATTCCCGCATCCCATCCCCTCGCTTCCAAGGACGCCATCGAACCTTCGGACCTTGCGAGCCAGCCCTTTATCAACATTCTTCCCCATGAGGATACGGATGTGGAAAATTTCCTTCGCCGCCACCCTGTCCATCCCCGTTTCACCCTGTCCACCGCCAGCAATTACACCGCCTGGCGCATGGTGGAGGCAGGACTGGGCCTTTCTTTGAACAATGAGCTCATGAGCCGGGGCTGGAGCGGAAATGTATGCACCCGTCCCTTCACCACCGGCGACACCGTATCCCTCTCTCTGGCCCTGCCCGCCTCCGCCGCACAGGAGGACCGGGCCCAGGCCGCCCATGAGGCCGCCCAGTACGCCATGCAGTATGGCGGCGCCGTCAGTGTCCAGTACGCCCTTTGGGAGAACGGAGAGGTCACCCTCCAGGGGCACGACGGCGTCTACTCCAAGACGGAGAACCGCGCGCTCACCGATGATGACCTGTACGGCATCGGCTCCATCAGCAAGACCTATACCGCCGCCGCCATGATGAAGCTGGTGGAGCAGGGGAAAGTAGACCTGGATGAGCCGGTCACCGCCTATCTCCCTGATTTCACCATGGCAGACCCCCGCTACACCCAGATCACGGTGCGCATGCTCCTCAACCACTCCTCCGGCCTGATGGGCGGCACCACCAATGACGCCTTCCTGTTCGGGGACCAGGGGAACGATGACGCTCCCTCCCGCCTGCTGGAGCGGCTGGCCGGGCAGACCCTTCAGGCCGAGCCCGGCGCTTACAGCGTCTACTCCAACGACAGCTTCACCTTGGCCCAGCTGGTCATCGAGCGGGTCAGCGGCATGGAGTACACCGCCTTTCTAAACCAGTACCTGCTGGAGCCTCTGGGACTGGAGAACACCCTTACCCCTATGGAGGAGTTCGATACCAGCCGGCTGGTCAAGACCTATCTGGGGACTGACACCCGGGCCCTGCCCGCCGAGAACCTGACCATCGTGGGCACGGGAGGCATCTACTCCACCGCCAGCGATCTGGCCGCCTTCGGCGGCGCCCTGTGCGGGGAAGGTCTGCTGAGCCAGGCGTCTTTGGATGAGATGGCCAGCGACCAGTATCTGCTGGGCATGTGGCCCGAGGACAGTGACGGCGACGCCGTCGCCTATGGCCTGGGCTGGGACAGCGTCCATATGTTCCC
>NZ_UPZP01000020.1 GCF_900538805.1 uncultured Dialister sp. | reverse complement strand
CCAAGTGACCTGGAGTCCATTTGATTAGAAGAATTTTAATTTAGCAGAAAAATTTACACAAAGGACTTGACAGACCCGCCAGAGGCGGCTTATAACATGGCGCCGAAAGGCGCCGTACCTCGCCAATCGGTCGGGCGATTAAAAGGAAGGCCTCTTATTGGGCAGGCTAGAGGCTAATTTCGCCCGACTTGCGCATTCCATGCGGAATACGCACACAGCGTACTTTATAACTCCCTCTGAACCAGCCCGGAAGGCGAAGCCGGTCCCGGGCCGAACCTAAGGCGCCCAGGGCGTCAGCCCGACGGCGCCTTGAACCCGGGGCCGAAGGCGACTGAACCCCTTTGCTGTCGGGAATACAGCCCACTAGTACACTAGTACACCAGCCCACCAGCCCACCAGCTCACTAGTACACTAGTACACTAGTGCACTAACCCACTATTTCAAAACACCATGAACACCACGTAACTGGAGAGAGAGATGAAGAGGTCCGCCAAAGGATTGATGATGCGGTTGATGAGGCCGCTGAAGACCACCACCATGAGGAGGACGAAGCCGTACTGGGCGTTGAAATTTTCATACTTGAAGGACAGCTCTCCCGGCAGGAACATGGCAAGAATTTTAGAACCGTCCAGCGGCGGCACGGGGATGAGGTTGAAGAAGGCGAACCACACATTGTACATCATAATCCAGTTCAAAAAGAGGGCGCTCCCCCGGCTGAGCATGCCCAGTTTCAGCAGGATGGCAGAGAGAAGGATGGCAAGGAAACCCAGGAAAAGATTCATTGCCGGGCCTGCAAAGGACACCTTCAGCACGCCGCTCCGATAGTCCTTATAGTACCTTGGATTAATCATTACCGGTTTGGCCCAGCCGAATCCGCAGAGCACCAAAAGAACCGTACCAAGCACATCCAGATGGGCCATGGGATTGATGGTGAGCCGCCCGTCCAGGGAAGGCGTGGGGTCCCCCAGGGCATCGGACACGGCGGCATGGGCATATTCGTGGAAGGACAGGGCGATGAGCAGTGCCGGTACGCGGTAAATCAGGGTGCCCATATCAAGAAAATCAAACATAATGTACTCCTTACATGGTTTCACAGGGGATGATTGAAAAATTGCTTTTCTATATTATACATGGTTTAAGGTGGCCGTCATAGCCTGTGATGCCTTGTATCTTCATGATTCACCCGTAGACCCGATTGCCAATACTTCCTTACCGGCAGTCAATCACCCTCTAAGCGCAAAGCATTATCCGGATTTTGCATAATTTCTTGAATATCCTATTACTTTCATTTATACTTGCTACTATATGAATGGGAAAATGCTTTTCTCATCTATACAGCCAGTATAAAAAATGGGGGATTCAATATGGAAATTAACTTAAATATGTACCAGACCCTGGCAGCGGCGGTGGCTGTCTTTTTTCTGGGCGGCTTTCTGAAGACGAAAATCAAGCTGTTCCGGAAATACTGCATTCCGGCGCCGGTCATCGGCGGTACCATCTTTTCGATTGTGAATTGTATTCTTTACACCGAAGGCCTGTGGACCTATACCCAGGACACGGTGATGCAGAACTGGTGCATGATGCTCTTCTTTACCAGTATCGGCTACATGGCCAGCGTGAACCTGATTAAGAAAGGCGGTCTTCTGGTTATCAAGATGGCGGTGCTGGTGGGTATTCTCATCATTATCCAGAACCTCATCGGCATCTCTCTTTCCCAGGTATTCGGGGAAAATCCGCTCATGGGTCTGGCGGACGGTTCCATTCCTCTGGTAGGCGGCCACGGCACCTCCGGCTCCTTCGGTCCGGTGCTGGAATCCATGGGCCTTTCCGATGCCACCACCATTGCCTTTGCCGCCGCCACCTTCGGCCTGGTGGCAGGTTCCTTTATCGGAGGTCCTATCGGTGAACTCCTCATCCGACGCTTTCACCTTACCTCTTCGGAGGGAAAGGAAATAGATGCTTCCCTTCCCGAAGGGAAAATGGGACCCCATCCGGAGACGGAGGACGATGAGGACGCCGCTGCTAATTACCTCAACATGGACAATTTCATGTACGCCTTCGGCCAGCTCCTTTTGGCCATGGGCCTTGGCACCTACGTGAGCCAGTTCTTCATCGACATCGGTCTGGTGTTCCCGGGCTACATCGGCGCCATGATTGTGGCGGCGGTGATTCGGAACATTGCAGAAGGCACCGGCCTCTACGGCATTTACCAGAAGGAAAGCGAAGTCCTCGGCGGCATGTGCCTCAACATCTTCCTCTCCTGCGCCCTCATGAGTTTGAAACTTTGGCAGCTGGCGGACCTGGCGGTGCCTCTCATCGTCACCCTTCTCATCCAGACAGTGGTGATGGCCCTCTTTGCCTACTTCGTCATTTTCCGGATTATGGGCGGAAATTACGAGGCCGCCGTCATGGCCTCCGGCACCTGCGGCTTCGGCATGGGCGCCACGCCGAACGCCATTGCCAACATGAACGCCATGTGCGAACGCTTCGGCCCCGCCCATACAGCCTACTTCGTCATCCCCTTAATCGGCGCCTTCGTGGTGGATTTCCTGAACGCCTCCATTCTCATGGTGTTTATGAACCTTTTGAAATAAAATCTGCAAAGGAAAGGGCCTGTGAAAAATCATTTTTCACAGGCCCTTTTCTTTGCTCCTGCCCACATAGAGCTTTGCTCGAGATGACAATGGGACGAGGAGCTCCCTGTCATTTGGGAATTTCTTCATCTATACGCCAAAAGGGGCTGTGATAAAATGATTGCCATTTTTTCACAGTCCCTTTAACGTATCCTTATTTCATTTCCTTACAAGGTCCTTCCCATGTCCACAGCCATCTGCTTATCCTTTTCCGGAGGACGGCCGGCGATGGTGAGGTAGCCGCCAATCATGGCGCCGTTCAGGCCGGCGGCGAGAGCGAAGGCCTGGAGGTCCCGAAGGGCCGTTTCCCTGCCGGCGCAGACGCGCATGATGACGTGGGGCAGGATGAAGCGGTAGAGCGCAAACATGCGGAGCACTTCCACCGGTTTCGGCGGTTTGTTTTTACCAAAGGGGGTGCCGGGGATGGGGCTGAAGATGTTGAGGGGCACGCTGGTGACGTGGTGGCTCCGAAGGGCGAAGGCCATGTCGATGCGGTCATCGTCGGTTTCTCCAAGGCCCATGATGCCGCCGGAGCAGACCTCCAGTCCCGCTTTCTGGATGCGGCGGATGTGGTCTTCCTTTTCCTCATAGGTGTGGGTGGTGCAGATATTGGGGAAATAGCGTTTCGCTGTTTCCAGATTGCAGTGAATGCGCTGGCAGCCGGCATCTTTCAGCTGTTTGAGCTGGTCATCGGTCAAAAGGCCCAGAGAACAGCAGACGGAAAGTTTCGTCTGCTCCGTGATGAGTTTCACCGCTTTCACAATGGAGGCAAACTGCACGGGGTCGCTCTGCCCGCGGCCGCTGGTGACAATGCCGAACCGTTCGGCGCCGTAGGCTTCCGCCTGCTTTGCTTCGTGAAGCAGGTCCTCCGGGCTCCGGAGGGGATACTCCTTCACGCCGGTATGGTACCAGCCGGACTGGGCGCAGAATTTGCAGTTTTCCGTGCACCGGCCGCTTCTTGCATTCACATCGCTGCAGAAACGCATCTTGTCTCCGCAGAAGGTTTTCCTGATTTTATCGGCAGCGGCCATAAGGAAGAGGGGCTCCTTCTTTCCCGCTTCATAGAGTCTGCCCGCTTCTTCCCTGGTAATGTCGCTGCCGCCAAGGACCTTGTCCATACATTTTTCTATATATGCTACGTTTTCATCCATATGCTGTGTTTCACTTCTTCCTGGTTTTTGGGAGCAGCGAAGCTGCTCCGGGTTCAGAGGGTTCGGCCCGCCGAAGGCGGGCTGGTTCAAAGGGTTCAAAGGGTGATGGTGGCGCCCTTGGGACACGCCTTCGGCGTGAGGGTTCATAGGGTTCAGAGGGTTCAGAAGGTTCAAAGGGTGATGGTGGCGCCCTGCGGGCGCAATAAATAAGATGGCGCCGGAGGCGCCGTACCTCTCCAACGCAGTGGTACTTTATAACTCCCCTCTGAACCAGCCCGGAAGGTGGAGCCGTTCCCGGGCGGAACCCATCGTTCGGCGCGAAGCGCACGAACGATAGAACCCGGGCGCCGCAGGCGCCTGAACCCTCTTGCGTTCGGGAATACAGTACATCTGACGTCTGTCGTCTGATAGTCCGTCGTCTGACAGTCTGACGTCTTTCCACGGACAGCTGTCTCTTGTCTTCCCGCCGACTGGTATTTACCGATTCCCACTCACTTGCTATTCTTACCGAGATTCTTCGCTGCGCTCAGAATGACCGGCGGGAGGCGGGAAGGGGGGCAGCGGACAGTCGTTCCACCAGCCCACTAGCTCACCAGCTCACTAGTACACTAGTTAATTCAGATTCGGTGCTGTCTGTGTCCGACCCAGGTCGTGGAGCATGGCGATATCATCCTGGGGATCGCTTCCTTTGCTGGTGAGGTAGTTGCCGATCATGACGCCGTTCATGCCGCCGGCGAGGGCCATGGACTGGAGGCTCCGAAGGTTAATCTGCCGTCCGCCGGCAGTGCGGATCTGGGCCTTGGGGAGGACGAAGCGGAACATAGCAAAAGAGCGGAGGATTTCAAGGGGAGAAAGGCGCTTGTTGTGCTCAAAGGGGGTACCGGGGATGGGGTTCAGTACGTTCAGCGGCACGGCGTCAATGTGCATTTCCTTCAGATGAAATGCCATTTCCACCCGCTGGTCCAGGGATTCACCAAGACCGATGATGCCGCCGCAGCAGACGCGGATGCCTGCTTTCTGGGCACGGGCTACGTTCTCCGCCTTTTCCTCCGCTGTATGGGTGGTGCACACTTCCTTGAAGAAGGAAGGTGCCGACTCGATATTGCAGTGCAGGCGGCTGATGCCCGCTTCTTTGAGCTGGTAAGCCTGTTCCTGCGTGAGGAATCCGAGGGAGCAGCATACTTCGATGCCCACTTCCTTGCGGATACGACGGATTAAGTCGAGAATTTCCGCAAAGTCCTTCGGATTTCTCTGGTCACGGCCTGCAGTAACAATATCGAAACGGGCAGCTCCGGCTTTTTTCGCTCTTTTAGCCGCTTCAATGACCTCTTCTTCCGGAAGGAATTTATAGGTTTTTACACCTGTATTGTAACGGGCAGACTGTGCGCAGAATTTGCAGTCCTCCTGGCAGGAGCCGCTCCTGGCATTGATGATGGCACAGAGGTCCACGCTCCGGCCGGAGAATTTCTGACGGATTTTGTCGGCGCAGGCCAGGAGAAGCATGGTGTCTTCGTCCCTGGTACGGATGAGGGCTCTGGCCTCTTCTTCAGTCAGTTCTCCGCCGTTCAAAACCTTTTCAGTCCACTTCAAAATCTGTTCACAGCTGCTTTCCATTGCAAACCACTCCTTTTATAAAATCACCTGCCGTCAAATGACAGGGTACTGCCTTGATAAAACCTTACGTGTATATGCGTAATAGAAATATTCGTGTTTCACAATGGTGCGGAATATTTCTATCCATATGAAATTGTATATGAAATCAAAGCTGAGGCTGGGTCATGGAACGTCCCAGGTCTTCGGTCATGCGGATATCTTCCTTCGGATCCCGTCCGCCGGTGGTGAGGTATCCACCCACCATGATGCCGTTCAGGCCGCCGGTCAAAGCGTAGGCCTGCAGGCTCCGGAGGTTCACTTCACGGCCTCCCGCTGTGCGGATTAAAGCCTTTGGAAGGACGAAACGGAACATGGCGAAAGTGCGGAGCACCTCCAGCGGCGGCAGGCGGCGGTTCGTATAGAAAGGCGTGCCCTTCACCGGATTCAGGATGTTCATGGGCACCGAATCGATGTGCATGGACTTCAGTTTGAAGGCCATTTCCACCCGCTGGTCCAGGGATTCGCCCAGGCCGATGATGCCGCCGGAGCATACCCGGATGCCCGCCTCCTGGGCGGTACGGATGATGACTTCCTTATCCTCCATGCTGTGGGTGGAGCACACTTCCGGGAAATAGGAAGGTGCAGTTTCGATATTGCAGTGAATCCTGGTGATGCCCGCTTCCTTCAGGCGGATGGCCTGTTCTTTGGTAATGAGCCCCAGGGAGCAGCATACTTCGATGCCCACCTGCTCACGGATTTTCTTCACAATATCAATGATTTCCTCAAACTCATTGGGGTTGTCCTGGTTCCTGCCGCTGGTGACCAGGGAGAAACGGACAGCGCCTGCGGCCTTGGCCTTCTTCGCTGCTTCCAGGATTTCATCCTCCGGAAGGAGACGATACACCTTGGCGCCGGTATGGTACCAGCCCGACTGGGCGCAGAACTTGCAGTTCTCCTGGCAGTGGCCGCTCCTGGCATTGATGATGGCACAGAAGTCCACCGCATTGCCGTTGAACTTCTGGCGGATTTTGTCCGCCATAGCCAGAAGCAGCATGGTATCCTCATCTTTGGTACGGATTAATTTCTTTGCTTCTTCCTCTGTAATCTCACCACCATCCATGACTTTTTCAGCCAATCTGATAATTTCTGCACAAGCACTGTCCATAATGAAAACTTCCTTTCACAATCGGAGCACCTGCGTTTCAAATTGTTACCTTGTGATTAAGTATAAAATAAACAATTCAATCTGTCAATCCTGTTATTTACTTTAGTTGACAATATGTTGACATAATTCCATTCCTTTAGGATTTCTTTAACCTTTTTACTGACGGCCTGTTCTATAATGAATACATAAAAAGGAGGACAAGAAATGGTTCAAAAACATCCTGACCGGGTCTCCTGGTATTTCCTGAAAGAAAAAAAAATACTGGCCGTCACCACCGTAAGCGGCCTTTTATACAATCTGGGTCTGGTGCTCACCCCCTGGTTTGAAGGGCAGCTCTCCCAGTACATTGCCGACATCTTCACCGGCACCAGGCACCCCTCGTCCCTGGTGCTTCTCTCCCTCCTTTATGTGCTTACGGTGCTCTTCGTGCAGGCCATGCGGTATGTGAAGCGGCTTTACGTGCGCCGCTTTGCCAATAACACCGGCCTTTCCATGAAAGAAATCATGTACGAAAGGCTCCTTGGCAAAAGCAGAAAGGAACTTCTGGGACAGGGCGCAGGAAATCTGATGACAAAGGTCATCTCCGACGTAGACGCCTGCGCCGAGGGCATGCGGAAATTTACCACCGAAGTCTTTGACACCGGCGTGGCCATGGCCGCCTACAGCGCCATGCTCTTCTACTATGACTGGCGCCTCACCTTTCTGGTGCTCCTCTTCCCGCCGGCCGCCTATTTCCTGGCGGACCGCCTGAAAAAACCGGTCACCACCGCCAGCAGGAAATCCAGGGAATCCGCCGGCCGCCTGGCCGCCGGCACCATGGACCGTCTCAAGAACGCCATGACCTACCGGGTATTCGGCGAAGAAAAAGCCCAAAACCGGCGATATGACACCCTCCTTTCCGATTATGCTGAAAAACGAATCCGTTCCGGCCTTTGGGAAAATACCATGGAGCCCCTGTACCAGGTCATTGCCATGACCGGCTCCCTCCTCATCCTGTGGCTTGGCGGCAGAAACGTACTGGGCGAAGGCTGGGAAATATGGGACATCGCCGCCTTTGCTGCCTACCTTGCCTGCTTCACCCGCCTGGCAGTGAAAGCCTCCCACGCCGCCCACCTCTTCAATGCCCTGCAGAAAGCGGAAGTCTCCTGGCGCCGCATCCATCCCTACCTCATTCCCCAGGAGAAACAGGAATTCCCCATTTCCCCCGCCGCCTCCCTTTCCGTGAAAAACGTATCCTTCACTTACCCCGGCGCCAGCCGCCCCACCATCCAAAACCTCACCTTCACCGCCAGCCCCGGTGAAATCATAGGCATCACCGGGGAAACCGCCTCCGGCAAATCCACCCTGGGCCGCATCTTCCTCATGGAATCGCCCCACGAAGGCTCCATCACCTGGGGCGGAAAGGAAATGGGAAAAGAAATCTCCCCCAGAGGCATCATCGGCTACCTGGGCCACGAAGCGGAACTCTTCAGCACCACCGTGGAAGACAACATCTGCCTTGGCAAAGAGGGCAACCTGGAAGAAGCCCTCCGGGCAGCTGACCTTGACGAAGACATTGCCGCCTTCCCCAAAGGCATCAAAACCGCCATCGGCGAAGGCGGCGTCCGCCTCTCCGGAGGCCAGCAATCCCGCATAGGCCTCTCCCGCCTCATCTATCACAGAAGGCCCCTCCTCATCTTAGACGACCCCTTCGCCTCCCTGGACTACACCACCGAAGAACGTATCTTTGAAAACCTCCAATCCCTCTGCCACGACTCCATCATCCTCCTCATCTCCCACCGCCTCCGCCCCTTCCCCGCATGCAGCCAGGTCCTCTGGGTAGGAGAAGGCGGAAAAGTCACCACCTCTACCCATGAAGAACTTTTGAAGAAAAACGGAGAATACAGGAAACTCTGGGAAATACAGAATGGGGGCGGCAAAGCCGCCCCGGGTTCAAAAGGTTCAGAGGGTTCAGAAGGTTCAAAGGGGAAGGGGGACGCCCGCTTTGCGGGCGAAGGTTCTTAAGGTTCTTAGGTTTGACGGGCCCTTCGGGCGCATTATAAAATGGCGCCGCAGGCGCTCACCCTGCCTCCATGGATTGGGCTTTATAACTACCCTCTGAACCAGCCCGGAAGGCGAAGCCGTTCCCGGGCCGAACCGGCCGCCCAGGGCCAAAGGCCCGGCGGCGGCCCGCACCTTCTGAACCACCTTGCTTTCGGGAATACCGGTATTTACTTCCTAATGGGTCACCATCGACAGGTACCGAGATTCTTCGCTGTTGTGGAGGTCCTGCATAGGACCTCCAAGTCGGGCGAAATTGGTCCTTAATCTGCACATAAAAGGACCTTCCTTCTGTCGCCCGACCGATGCAGAATGACCGTGTCCGGCGGACAGCGGTAAGCGGACAGCCGCCAGCCATCCCACTGTCTCACTTTCTCACTGTCCCACTGTCACACTAGCCCACTAGCCCACTAGCCCACTAGCCCACTAGTACACTAGCTCACTATCCCACTATTTCAAAGGAGCCCATTATGCATGATACACGAAACAGCCTCAAGCGGATTATCCTATCCGCCATATCCACCCACCGGTGGCTGGCGCTCTCCCTTTTGGCGGTAATCATTCTCTCCCTTACCCTGGGAATCCTGCCGCCGCTGGTGCTGCAGAGGGCCATCGACTCCCTCACCGCAGAAATCATCGACCCCAAAGGCCTTCTCCTGCTGGGCATCCTTTACTTTACTCTCACCGCCTTTTCCGGCCTTGCCGACGCCGCCAGGGAATCCTTTATTACCTATTTCGGCCAGGCAGTGACGAAACATATCCGGTCTTCCATGGCGGATAAACTCACCCGCCTGCCGGCTTCCTATTTCATCAAACACGAAGGCGGAAGCACCGCCTCCCTCTTTGTGAATGACGTGGACACCATTGAAGACCTCTTCGACTCCGGCATTATCAGCATGGCCGCCGACGCCTTCCGTTTGATTTCCATTATGGCCGCCGTTTTCTGCCTGAGCCGGGGCCTGTTCCTCCTGCTCCTTATGGCCCTCCCCTTCCTCTTCCTTCTCACCAGGGCCATCCAGAAGCGCATGCTCACCGCCCAGATAGAAAACCGGCGGGCCGTGGCAGGCACCAATGAAATCATTCCTGAAACCGCCGCCAATATCCGTACCATCCACCTCTTCTCCTGTGAAGATTTCATGGAAAAACGATATGGCACCTCCATCATTTCCAGCTTCAAAGCCCAGGAAAAGACCAATTTCTACGACTCCATCTACTCCCCCATCATCATCACCACAAGCGCCCTCATCATCGCCCTCATGGCCATCCTCTCCGTCACCGGCTCGGCGGACCTCTTCGGCATGACCGCCGGCACCGCCGCCGCCCTCATCGCCTATGTGGGAAAAATCTTTTCTCCTTTGGAAAGCATGGGCATGGAAATCGAAAACATCCAGTCCGCCATGGCCGGCGCCCACCGCATCAGGGAATTCATGGCGGAAGAAGAAATGAAACCGGCTGCCATGGATGAAACGAAAAGCCCCCTGCCCCTGGAAATCCATCACCTCTCCTTTGCCTACGACAAGGACCGCCCCCTTTTCAAAGATTTCAGCCTCACCCTCCATGCCGGTGAAAAACTCACCATCGCCGGACGCACCGGCAGCGGCAAGAGCACCCTCTTCAAACTCATTTCCGGCCTCTACCCGCCGAATACGGGCACCATCACCGTCTTCGGCAGGAACC
The DNA here is from genome assembly GCF_900538805.1 of uncultured Dialister sp. Taxonomy (GTDB): domain Bacteria; phylum Bacillota; class Negativicutes; order Veillonellales; family Dialisteraceae; genus Dialister. The sequence goes on along the minus strand of NZ_UPZP01000020.1, from coordinate 17,519 downwards.
CCTATACCCTGCCGCCGGAAAAACGGAGAGAAATTTTCGGCATCGTGAGCCAGTCCTTCCCCATGGTGGAAGGCACGGTAAAAGACCAGCTCACCCTGGGCGATGACCGGGTCACCATGGACAAAATCACCCCCGCCCTCCAGATGGCCGGCCTCTACGAAACATGCATGAACCTTCCCCAAAAACTCAATACTCCCTTCCACGAAGGTCTCTTCTCCCAGGGCGAACACCAGCTCCTTGCCATCGCAAGGGCCATGGTCTTCTCCCCGCCCCTCCTTCTTCTGGATGAAATGAACGCCCACCTGGACTCCCTTACGGAGAAAAAAGTCTTCTCCGCCCTGGAACGGGTATCCAGCGAAAGAACAGTCCTCTCCATATCCCACCGGCTGGAAATCAGCGGTCTGGGACGGATACTGTGGATAGGGCCGAAGAGCGGCCCGGGTTCAGAGGGTTCTAAAGTTTAACAGCGCCTTTGGCGTGAGACTTGTAGAATCATGTGGCACACTGCCCAGCGTCCATAGTGCCCCCGGCTCCGCCGGGGGGAAAGGTGGTGGCGCCAGCCACCAAAGGGGGCCGCCGGAATGGTTCAGGAAGAGTATGACTCAAAGATTTCTCACCGCCCACCCTCGTTGCCCCTTGAGGGACCATAGGGTGTACGGGGCCAAACGCCGATGTGACACTCCACTGTTATCCGGACCGCCGATAGGCGGCCTGCTCTACTTTGGGTTTCTTTCCGATTCTTACCCTCCAGCACCCCTTCGCCACTTCGTGGCCCTCTTCCTCCACGGGAAAGCGTCTCACGTGATTTTCAGGTCGCTATCGCTCCCCTACAAATCACGTTCGCTTGCCACCGGAGGAAGCGTGTCACTGGATTCTCAGGTCGCTTTGCTCCCCTACGAATCCAGTTCCCTTGCCACCTAAAGGGGACGCAAGGGAGAGCAACACCATACTACCTGAATTGACACCCCTGCCCAGCATCCATAGTGCCCCCGCTTTAGCGGGGGTGGCAGAATAAACCTCTCTATGCTTTCCATTCATGCCTAATGCCTCCACTGCCCGGCACCACATTGCCCCGGCGGTAAGCGGTCAGCGGACAGCGGCAGGCGGTTTCACAGCCAATCTAAAATCCCGGCACCTTTTTTTCAAAGGTGCCGGGTTCTTTATTGTCTAAGGGATGTGAGGTAGTTTTCCAGTTCGTCTGCCAGTCTTTCGTTGCCGGAAAGGCCGGGGGCCAGGGGGATGAAGCGGAGGCTGTAGTCTTCGTCGCTTCTTCCGGGGATTTCTCTGGGGAAGACGGCCCACACTTCTTTCACCGGGCGGCTGTCGCGGAGGGAGGCGGTTTCGTCGAGGTCTCGGTAGAAGCGGGTGTTCATGTCGCGGTAGGCGTTGAACTGGCGGCGGAGGCTGGCGCTTCTTGTTTCGTCCTGCCATAGGAAGAGGAGGTCCCTGTATTTGAAGTCCGCCACCAGGGAGCCGTAGTAGAGGCCGCCTTTGTAGTAGTCCAGTCGGAGGTCCGGCTGGCGGTGGCTGTTATTGGTGTAGAGGGGATGGTTTTCTCTGTCCGTGTCGGCAGACGCTGCAGGAAGGATGCCGTCGTAGGTGAGGTGCACTTCTTCGCCGTCTCTTTTGAGTTTGATTTCCGTGCCCGATTCCAGGGATGAGAGGCGGTAGCGGCCGCCTTCGCGGATGACGGAGATGCCTTCTTCCAGTTCCCAGCCCTTGGCAGAGAGGGCTTTGATGAATTGGAGGAAGCTCCACATTTCATAGAGTTTGTCCGTCCGTTTCCACTGGAACTGGTAGAAGCTGGATACGTCCAGGCTCTGGGCGGGGTCGGAGAGGTTTTTGTAGAGGCGGTAGAGTACACTGTACCGGGGGTCCATGAAGACGGTCATGGGCACTTCGCCGCCGATTTCCGCCTTTGCTTCTTCAAACCAGGGCGCCATGGATACGCGGCCTATGCTGCCGCGGATACGGCGGGCCCGCCGGCGGTAGAGGGACAGGCGGGAGAGCGCCTTTTCACCGGTTCTGTATTCCAGTCCCCAGGTGTATTTCCGAAGTTCCGCCTGTTTCTCCTCCAGCCGCCTGATGGGACCGTCGATTTCTTCCAGGAACTGCTGGAGAATGTGGTCCAGCCGCAGGAGGATGGATTTGGCGAAACGGTTTTCTTCCACGTCCCTGGTGATTTCCGTGCGGAAGGCAGGCATGCGCTCGGCGCCCTGCCTTTCTTTCACATGCTGGGGACGGATGTGGGGGTCCGGGCGCCGGCCTTCTTCCTGCCGTATCTGTTTCAGGCGGAGCACCATGCGGGTGTTGGCGGTGTGGGAGAGTTCGTCAAGCACGTTCAGTACCACCGACGATTCGCTGCTGATGGTGTAGAAGCGGAGGAGCATGGATGCGCTTAATCCCAAGGCCCCTTCCAGGGCTTTGGAAATATGAATGTTCTTTTTCATGAAATCGAAGGACAGTGTCCTGATTTCATCGGCCAGTTCGTCCCGCATGTCCTGCCAGCTCTGCTTGCCCATGTACTTGGGGGTGATTTCCATGAGGCCGTACCAGCGTCTGCCGTTTCCTTCCACCGTAAGCACATAGTAGCCCGGCACCAGGGGGAAGTCCTGGCCTTCGAAGAGAAGGAGCGGCTGGTCCTGCCGCCGGAAGGGGGCGATGTAGGTCTGGCCGTTTTCTCTTTCTTCACCGGGGATGGTGACCACGTCCAGACCGTCCATGGTGAAGCGGAAGCCCCTTGGCGCGTCGAAGCGGATGTAAATATCCTGGTTTTCGGTGAAGGTAAGGCCGGGGCCCATGTCTTCCCCCAGTTCTTCCGGGTCTTCGGTGAAGCGGGTGAAGTAGCGCACGCCCTTATCCCAGCCGCCGGAGAAGGTGAGGGTGAAGGGTCTAGATGGTGTAGTCATAGAGTTTCAGCTCCCTGGCTTTTTCCTCCAGTACCTTCCGGGCCGAGGTGAAGGGTGACAGCCGGCTGAATTTTTCCAGCACCTCCGGCAGGGAACCGGTGAGTTCTCCCTTGTCGCTGGTGGATACCAGGGTGCTGAGCTGCTGGGCGGAGCCCCGGAGTTTGGTGAGGATGCGCTGTACCACCTGGGCGTCCAGGCCGTCTTCCCTGGTGAAGGAAAGGCCCTCCGGAATGTTTTCCAGGTACCGTCCCATCTGGCAGGCAATGCGGAAGCCGATGCCGCACTGGATGCCGCTCTTCCGGAAGGCATCGTTCAATGCGTCCAGAAGGTCCAGTTCCTCCTCCGAAAGGCCCAGTCCGTCCCGAACGCAGAAGCTCTCAAAGCGGGCGGACGGGATTTCCGGCCAGTCTGTCTTTTCCTTTTTTCCCAAAGACAGGAGGTCGCGGAACCGGCCCTGGTGAAGGGTAATCACATTGGCCCTATCCAGGATTTTATCGGAGAAATGGTAGGTAGATTCGTCCACATTCACGGTTCCTGTGAAAAGGACGTTTTTCCCGATGGGGATTTCCGCCGGATAGGCGTCGCCATTGTAGAGGCGGCTCCGAAGGCTGGGGTTGTAGAGGCGGATTACCGGATTTTCTTCCTTTTCCAGTACGGAAATAAACTGGGCAAAGTAGTGTTCCGCCCGGGCCAGATTCATTTCATCGAAGCAGATAAGGAACATTTCCTCCGTATGGGCGGCGGCGTCGATGAGGAGTTCCGCCAGGCCCGTGTCTGCGCTGCGGTACACCATGTTCTTCGTGTCCACATAGCCCAGGATATCGCCGTCATCCATCCAGGAGGGGCGCACCGCCAGGAAGCGGACATGATTTTCCGGAAGGCCCAGGGCCCTTCCATAGAGGCGGACCAGTCCCGATTTCCCGGTACCGCTCATGCCGGCCAGTATGGTAAGGCGGGAAGATTTCAAAGAAATATGGAAATTGATGAGGTCATTCTTGTCATAAAGGAGGCCCGACTTATCCGCCGTTTCCGACAGCCTTTCCAGAAATTCTCCTTCCGCCGGCTCATTTTCCTTCTCTTCGGAGGTGATTTCCTCTTCCCCGCTTCTTACGGGTTCCCTGTCGTCCCGGGAGGTGAGGCTCCTGATGATTCTTTCCACGTCCGCTTCGCTGTAGGTCTTTTCCTCCAGGTCTTCCCGGTCAATGCTTACGGGCTCGTCGTCGGCAAAGGGATTCACCGCCACGCCGCTGTCCGCCAGAAGGTCGCCGTCTGCAGGAACGGGCTTCAGGTTCAGCCGGAAATCGGGGATAAATTCCTCCGGCACATACCACAGGGGAGAATGAGTGCAGCGGAGGATGTGGGAGAAGAGCTCCGAATTTTTGAAATCCACCACGCCATAGCCCAGGGGGCCGTTGTTCTTCACATGGAAATAGGCGCCCCCTTCGCCGATGACGGTGGAGTCAAAAGCATCGTCATAGAGGGGCGCGAAAACCACCCAGGGCCCCAGCTTTCCTTCAAAGTTCTTCGTAGCCGCCACGATGATCCGGGGCTGCACATCGTTGTTCCAGTATTTCTTGGACAGCCCGGGCAGCGGCTTACCGGTGAGGATATGGCTGCAGAACTTGTTGATATCGCCGGAAAAGGGCGGCTGGTCCACGGTGCCGAAGGCAGGGATGGGATAGAAATGGCTGTCCACATCCATGAAGGGCGTGGTGCCTTCCAGCTGCATATCGTCCAGCACAAAAAACTTATTGTTCCGGATGGCCGGCGTAAAAGTGACGAAAGCGTCGCCAAAAACGGTTTTCAGGTAGTGCAGGGCATCGGCCTCATTGGCAAAGGCATTGTACCCGCAGCCAATGCGGCTCATGAAGCCTGTAAAGCCGTGCTTTTCCGAATCCTCAAATCCCCTGGGCAGCGGAGAGAGAGGGTCCACAAAAAAGCGATAGTCCTTCATCCCCGGCTGGGGCGTAGACAGCTTCACGCCGGGACGCACCCGTCCCAGCACCTTGCCGTCCGCCTGCCGGAGCGCAAAAAAAGAACTATCGCCGTTTCCATAATTTGAGTTGTAACTCCCCATATTCAATTTCCTTCTTTCCCGGACGGCCGCCGGACATGCTGCTTTATGACCTGTCATAAAGCCTTTCCTGCCCTGTGCCGCCACTTCTAACTCTGTACGAAAAAATCTTTCGTATCAACACAATAGGCGAAATGAATCATCATTCATTTCGCGCCGGGGAAAGCGCTGATTCAATCAGAGTTTTTCCCGCTTACATTTTCTTCGTTCCTAAAACATTTAGGGACTCTTTATATTTTAACATATGAAGGAAGGAGAGAAAAGAAAGATGCTTGACCCCGCTGCCGTTCATACCGGCAGGAAACTTTTAGCGAATAGTTTCCTATCCGGCATGACTCGATTGTGTTTCATACCGGCAGGAAACCTTTCGCGGATAGTTTCCCATTCGACATAGCGCCATTGCGTTTCAATGCGACAGGAAACTTTTCGCGTACAGTTTCCTGTCCGGCATGGTACCGATGCGTTTCATCTCAATAGGAAACCCTTCGCGTATGGTTTCCTATCCGGCATCGCACCATTGCGTTTCACCGCGGCAGGAAACTATTTGCGTATAGTTTCCCGCCCGGCATGGCACTATGGCGTCACACACCGATAGGAAACTGTTCGCAGATCCGGCATGGCACCGCCGCCTGCCTCATCATCCCCCGATTTCCTCAGCGTCCCTGCTGCTCCCAGTCGCTCCAGTGATTCGGGAAAATCAGGGCCAGCACCGTTCCCATGACCAGAATGGCGTACTTGATGCCCGACGGCATGAAGAGGTCGGAGATAATGTACATGAGAATCACCACTGCCGCAAGCTCCCGGCCCCTTGGATAGACCCGGTACCGCTGTATCCACGACGCCCCCAGGATGACATTGGCAGAGAGGGTCATGAAAAGCTGAAGGACGCCGATAATGATGAGATTCTTCGTGAAATCCAGCCGAAGGAGGTACACCCCCGTCATAAGCAGGATGGAAAGAACTACCGCCCCCGCCGCCATAGGCAGCCGCTTCAGGAGAGCCTTCCTGGAAATGCTGCGCCGCACGTCAAGGGGCGTTTTCTTATAGGTAAGAAAAGCAATGATGACGGCGGACAAGATATACTCCGCCGTAAAGAAAAGATTGGAATAATAAGGTGTCAATGGCTTATCCTTTCTGGAAATTTATTCATCTGCCAGGGCTTCATCATTATCGGGCTGAAGGGTTCTGTCCGCCTCCTGCCGGATGTACCGGGCGATTTCGATGAGATTGCCGTCGGGATCCCGAAGGTAAATACTCTTCATGGGCCCCCTGGCGCCATGGCGGTCCACAATATCCGTAATCACCGGCGCCCCCTTTGTAAGAAGCTCCGAAAGCACCTTCTCCATAGGCGTCTCCGTAATGATACAGAGATCAATGCTTCCGGACACCGGATAGGCCGCCGCCGGCTTAAACTCCCCCGGCCGGCGGTGAATGTTGATTTTGCATCTTCCAAACAGAAGGGCATACCGCCCGTTCTCACAGGACACGGTCATCCCCAGGAAATCCCGGTAAAAATGAAGGCACTCCTCCAGATGGCTCGTGGTGAGGACGATATGGTCAAAATTTTTCAGCTTCATAGCGCAGAAACGCTCCTTGTTCCGTAAATTTTAGATATACTATATTCTATCTGTTTAGGAGGGAATAGTCAAAAGGAGCCGCGAGGCGGCTCCTTTTGACATTTGACACGCCTTCGGCGTGAGGGTTCAGAGGGTTCAGAAGTTTCAAAGGGTTCAGAGGGTGGTGGTGGCGCCCTTCGGGCGCAGATTAAAAAGAAGGGGGGGCGGCTTCGCCGCCGGCTGCGGCCTGCGGGCGCCGATGGAAAAGGCCCCTTTCGGGGCCTAATGCCTTAACAGGCGGGCTTCGTCCGTAAAAGACAGCAAACCCAAACCCCAGGCGTCAGAAGAACAATGCACCGCGGCCAGCGGCAAGCAGACAGCGGACTATCCCACTGTTATAAAGTACACTAGTTCACTAGTACACCAGCTCACTAGCTCACTAACTCATTATTCCCCCAGCACCGGTTTCTTTTCCGCTATACCCACTTTTCTTGGGTAGTTCTTCGGGCAGGGGGCGGTTTTACGGATATAAAGGATGGTGCGCCGGTCTCCTCCCGGCAGGGTGAGTTCCTTTTTTTCTTCCAGTGTGCCATGGAGTTCGCGAAGGATTTTCCCGGCGGTTTTCATTTCTTCATCGGCGCCGGGGCCCTTCATGGCTGCGAAGACGCCGCCTACCCGGACGAAGGGAATGGCCCATTCCGATATGATGGGCATGGCCTTTACCGCCCGGGCGGTGACTACATCGAAGGCTTCTCTTGTCTTTCTTCTGCGGCCTCCTTCTTCTGCACGGATATGGAGGCATTTCACGTTTTTAATGCCCAGATTGGCGCAGGCCCCTTCGATGAAGTTCAGTTTCTTCTGGATGGAATCCACCAGGATGAACTGCATGTCCGGCCTCAAAATGGCCAGGGGCACGCCGGGGAAGCCGGCACCGGTGCCAAGGTCCAGGACCCGTCCCTTTTCGGGAAAATATTTTTCATCATACACGGTAAGTGAATCATACACGTTTTTGATAAGACTTTCCTCTACGTCCTTAATGCCGGTGAGATTCACCTTTTTGCTCATGGCAATGACCATGGCGTTGTACTCAGTCAGCTTGAGAGCGGCCTCCTCATTGGCCGGAAGGCCCAGGGCCTCCATCATTTCGCAGGCTGTCATCATTTTCTTTTCTCCTTCCAAAAAGAAATACCTGATGAAATCGTCCGTTCTTCCCTTATTTTCCCTGTGGGAAGAAGGATGGTATTTATATAAAAGGTTCTTAATTTTGACCGGCCATTGGCCGGAGGGTTCTTAGGTTTGGCAAGCCCTACGGGCTTGAGGGCTGCTGCGGCGGCTTGAGGGCCGCTTTGCGGCCGGGTTCAAAAGGTTCAGAGGGTTGTGGTGGCGGCTTCGCCGCAAATTAAAGAGGGGCCGCGGCTGCGCCGCAGGTTGTGGCCGCCTATCGGCGGCGGGTTGTGTAAAAGGGTTGTGTAAAAGGTTCTCAGGTTTGACCGGCCGTTGGGCCGGAGGGTTCTTAGGTTTGACGGGCCTTTGGCCCGAGGGTTGTGGTGGCAGCTTCTCCGCAGAATTTATATTGGCGCCCGCAGGGCGCCCACCTCCCCAATCGGTCGGGCGATTAAAAGGAAGGCCTCCTATTGGGCAGGCTAGAGGCCAACTTCGCCCGACTTGCGTATTCCATGCGGAATACGCACAGAGCGATACTATATAACTTCCCTTTGAACCAGCCCGGAAGGCGAAGCCCTTCCCGGGCCGAACCCGGGGCACTGAGGGGCAATAGCCCCGACAGTGCCCTGCACCCTCTGAACCCGCTTGCTTTCGGGAATACGGGTCCCCGCCGCCAGTGACACACTGCCCCCCTATTTCCCTGCTTTCATTCTCTTCACGTACACCATGAGTACCGACATATCTGCCGGAGAGACGCCGGAGATGCGGGAGGCCTGGCCCAGGGAGAGGGGCCGGATTTTGTCCAGTTTCTGCCTTGCTTCGATGGAAATGCCTTCCAGATGAAGGTAGTCCATGTCCTTTGGCATTTTTTCACTTTCCATGCGGGCCGCTTTTCGGACCGCCGCTTCCTGGCGGGCAATGTAGCCTTCATACTTCACGGTGATTTCCATTTCTTCCACCGCTTCGGGGTCGAAGGCAGGGCATCCCAGGACGTCCACCATTTTCTGGTAGGTCATTTCAGGGCGCTTCAGGATCTTGTCGGCACCCATGCCGGTGGTGAGGGGTGCGGAGCCTATGCTTTCCAGGGCAGCATTCACTTCCGCCTTCGGTGTGAAGCGTTTGGTGCGGATGTAGTTCATGGCTTCTTCAAATTTTCTCTTCCTGTCCTGGAAACGGCGGTACCGTTCTTCGGTGACCAGCCCGATGTCGTAACCCTTCTGGGTGAGGCGGAGGTCCGCATTGTCCTGACGGAGGATGAGTCTATATTCGCTGCGGCTGGTCATCATACGGTAGGGTTCGTTGGTGCCCTTGGTGACCAGGTCGTCGATTAAGGCGCCGGTGTAGGCTTCGTGGCGGCCCAGGATGAAGGGTTCCTTTCCTTTGATTTTAAGGGCTGCATTGATGCCTGCCATGAGGCCCTGGGCTGCCGCTTCTTCGTAGCCCGAGGTGCCGTTGGACTGGCCGGCGGAATAAAGGCCGGGGAGTTTCTTCACTTCCAGGGTAGGATAGAGCTGGAGCGGATCCAAGAGGTCGTATTCGATGGCATAGGCCGGGCGCATGACCTTCACATCCTCCAGACCCGGAATGGTACGGAGGAAGGCGTACTGCACATCGATGGGCATGGAGGTAGACATGCCCTGCACGTACATTTCATTGGTGTCAAGGCCTTCCGGTTCGATGAAGAGCTGGTGCCGTTTCTTGTCGGGGAAACGAACCACCTTGTCTTCGATGGAAGGGCAGTAGCGGGCGCCTACGCCGTGGATGAGGCCGGCGTACTTGGGAGCCCGCATGAGGTTTTCCCGGATAATGGCATGGGTGGTCTCATTGGTGTAGGTGAGCCAGCAGTTTCGCTGGTTCCGGTCCGCCCGTTCGTCCATGAAGGAAAAGGCATGGTTCTTCGGATCTCCCTGTTCCAGCTGCATATGGTCCAGATGGAGGCTTCGAATATCTACGCGGCTGGGGGTGCCTGTCTTGAAGCGGAGGATGTCCAGGCCGTGTTTCTTCAGATTTTCCGAAAGGCCCACAGAGGGACGCATGCCGTTGGGGCCGCCGGAATACATGGTGTCGCCGATGATGATTTCGCTGTCCAGATAAGTGCCGGTGCAGAGAATCACCGCTTTGGCCCGGTATTCTTCGTGGAGTTCCGTGGTAATGCCCACGCATTTCCCGTCTTCCACAATAATGTCCATCACCTGCACCTGCTTCAGGTCCAGGTTCTCCGTATTCTCCACCACCTGTTTCATGTAGCGGTGGTAAGCGTTCTTGTCGGATTGGGCGCGGAGGGCATACACCGCCGGCCCCTTGCCCAGGTTCAGCATGCGCATCTGGATGGCGGTCTTATCCGCTGCAATACCCATTTCCCCGCCCAGAGCGTCGATTTCCTTCACCAGATGGCTCTTGCCGGGCCCGCCGATGGCAGGATTGCAGGGCATCATGGCCACGTTCTCCAGGGAAATGGTGGTAAGGAGTGTTTTGCAGCCGAGACGGGCGGCGGCCAGCGCCGCCTCGCAGCCCGCATGGCCGGCTCCTACCACGATCACATCATACGTATCAATCAGATACATGGTTTCCTTCTTTCTTCAATGAAAGAAGCAGCAGAAGCTGCTTCTCTATAATGTAATAAGCTGATACTTTATTATATAAAATTTGAGGTGTGTTTAAAAGGGGAAAATGCTGTGGGGCCGCGAAGCGGCCCTGGGTTCAGAGGGTTCAGAAGGTTCTGCCTGCCTTCGGCAGGCGGGTTCAAAGGGTGGTGGTATCGCCCTTCGGGCGATGCCTTTGCTTCGCAAAGGCCTATCCTCACCGCTCCGCGGAGCTCCTTCCAAAGGAAGGAGCCTACGTTACGTGCTTACTTTCTCGCCGTCACAGTCATTCTGAGCGTAAGCGAAGAATCTTTGTGCATGCCGATAGTATCTCATCTAGCGATAAATACCAGTCGGGGGAATTGGCCGCTATCGCGGCCACCCCCTATCCGGCTGCGCCGGACTTCCCCCTATTCAGGGGGCAGAACAGACCTCTCTACGCTTTCCACCGGCGGACAGCGGATAGCGGCCCCACCGTCCCACCAGCCCACTAGTGGACTAGTACACTAGTACACTAGTACACTAGTACACCAGCTCACCAGTACACTATCCCACTATTTCCCCACACAGAACCGTTCGAAAATCTTGTTTATCAGTTCGTTATCCACCGTTTCTCCGGTGATTTCTCCCATGAGGTTCCAGGCTTCCACCAAATCCACGGTGATGCAGTCGGCAGGCATGCTGTCTTCCAGGGACTGCCGGGCCCGGCGGACCGCTTCCAGCGCTTTTTTCACGAGATCCACATGGCGGAGGTTGGTGAGGAAGAGCTGCCTGCCGGCGTCCTGGTCCTGGGTTTCGGTGAGACGGCGGAGGGCTTCTTCCAGTTCTTCCATGCCGCTGCCGTAGCGGGCGGAGAGGGATACCACCGGCGCATCTCCTGCCAGTTCTTTGATTTCCTTTACGCTCACTTCCTGGGGGAGGTCGTATTTATTGAGAATCACCATGGATTTCCTTCCTTTCAGGGAGGAAAGGAGTTCCTGGTCTTCTTTTTCCAGAGGCTGGGAGCCGTCGATGACGGCCAGCACAAGGTCCGCCTGTTCCATGGATTTCCTGGCTCTCTCGATGCCGATTTTTTCCACTTTATTATCGGTTTCCCGAAGGCCGGCGGTGTCCATGAGCAGGAGGGGAACGCCGCCGATTTTGATGGATTCTTCGATGGTGTCCCTGGTGGTACCGGGAATATCCGTCACAATGGCCCTATCCTCCTGGAGAAGGGCATTCAGGAGGCTGGATTTGCCGGCGTTCGGCCGTCCTACGATGGCGGTGCGGAGGCCGTCTTTGATGATTCTTCCTTCTTCCGACCGTTTCAGCAGGGTGGAGAGGCTTTTTTCAATGGCATCAAGACCTTCTCCGATTTCCTCATTGGTCATGTCCTCCAGGTCCTCATCGGGATAGTCGATGGTCACTTCCAGCTTGGTAATCAGGTCGGTGAGCTGATTCCTGCTTTCCCTGACAAAGCGGGAAAGGGCACCGGAGAGATGGCTTTCCGCCTGGGAAAGGGCGGCGGAGCCTTTGGCTTCTATAATGTCCATCACCGCTTCCGCCTGAGTAAGGTCCAGCCGGCCATTAAGGAAGGCCCGTTTCGTAAATTCGCCGCGGCTGGCAGGGACGGCGCCGCTTTCCAGGGTGAGCTCCAGTGTTTCCCGGAGAGCTTCGGCGGAACCGTGAATCTGGATTTCCACTACGTCTTCGCCGGTGTAGGAGTGGGGCGCCTTCATATACACCGCCAGTCCTTCGTCCACCTTTCTATCCCCCTTTCCTACGTGGCCGAAATACATGAGGTAGGGCATGGCGTCCCGGAAGGTTTTAATTTTTTTCGTATGAAAGACAGCGTCCGCCACCTGTATGGCATTCATGCCGCTGATGCGGACGATGCCGATGCCCCCTTCGCCGGGGGCGGTGGCGATGGCTGCAATGGTTGTTTCTTCGTACATATAGAACTCCTTAAGGAAAACAGATTGAAATTTATATATATTGTAGCAGAGTCCGCCACCGATGTCATGGGGTTTACTTTCTTTATGCCAAGGAGTCTTTATGGTACAGGCTGCCATGGGGCAGGAAATTTCTGGGCTCAGAGTTTCAATAGAAGACGAATACATCTATCATCATCCCCCGCATTGGAAAATAGTAACGTAAAAAATGGCTGTGAAGAAACGAGTCATATCTTCACAGCCATTAATCTTTTCCGTCAAGAGGAGTAGTCCAGATCTTCATAGGCCAGGAAATCGTAGTCCGGGTATTGTTCCTTCATCTTTTTCTCTATATCCCGGCAGGCCTTATTTCTATCTTTTTCATCAAAGCTGAAGACCAGGTCGAAATTGACGAAATGCTCTGTTTCATCCACATAGAAGCCATGAATCTGCAGGATATTGGGATTGCTTTTGGCGAAAACCCGCAGACTCTGCCTTATCTTCCGGGCAGTTTCCGTGTCTTTGTTGGATGCATAAATGCCGATGGTGAGCTCCACGCCGAATTCGTCTATCATGGCGCGCATGATTTTTCTTGTCAGTATCTGGATGTCCCTGGCAGTCATGGCATCTGCCACTTCGATGTGGACGGACCCGCTGTTTCTGGCAGGGCCGTAGTTATGGACTTCCAGGTCATAGGCACCCAGGACGCCGGGGAAGGAGGCGATTCTGCTCTTGATTTCATGGGACAGGCTGTCGTCAATGCGAAGACCGATGAGATGGTCCAGGGTATCCTTCAGGATTTCATAGCCTGCCTTCAGGATGAAGATGGAAATGATGAGGCCCAGCATGCCTTCCAGATTCCAGCCGAAGGCCAGATTGAGAATGGCGGACACCAGGGTGGCGCCGGAGAGGACCGCATCGGAGAGAGCATCAGTGCCGGAGGCGGTCAGGGCTTGGGATTTCAGGCGGCGGCCCTGATGGATTACATACTTCCCCAGTACCAGCTTCACCAGAATGCCTGCCACGATGATACCGAGGGTAAGCATAGAATAATTGGTGTCCGCCGGTTCCATCACCTTTTCAACGGACTCCTTGAAGGCCCCGGCCCCTGCCAGAAGCACGATGACTGAGATGATGGCGGAAGTAAAATATTCGATCCGCCCAAATCCGTAGGGATGCTCCCTGTCCGGTGCCCGGCCGGCCAGAAGGGTACCAACGATGGTCACGAGGGAGGAAAAGGCATCGGACAGGTTGTTCAGTCCGTCCAACACCACGGCAATGGAGTTGGCCATGAGCCCGGCTGCTGCCTTCACCGCCGCCAGAAATACATTGGCCGCCGCCCCCTGTATACTCACTTTTACAATTTCTCTGTTCCTATTCATCTCTGTCTCCTGTCTGCTCTTTCCTTATTTCTGTTCCAGGAAAGCGCTGATTAATTCGTTATATGCTTTTATTCTTGAATTTTTATGCAATGCAAGGAATGAGACGACGCGAATAGCGAGCTATTTAAGGGGTTTCATGACACAGCAGTGCATAAAAATTCTTATAAAAGCAAACTCTATGAATTAATCAGTGCTTCCCTATATACCGGTATACGGACCGTGCCACCTTGTCCATGGATTCCGTCGGTTCAAACCGTTCCACTACATGACCTTCACAGTCTACCAGAAATTTGGTGAAATTCCACTTGATATCAGGATTTTCCTTATAATGCCAGTCCCGCTGGCGGAGGAAAAGGCTCATGCCCAGGGCCTTGGCCCCTTTTCCAAATCCCTGGAAGTTTTTTTCCGATTTCAAATAGGTATAGAGAGGAAGTTCATGGGCCCCGTTCACATCCGCCTTTTTCATGCGGGGAAAGGTGGTGTGATATTTCAGGGAGCAGAACTTTTCTATACCCTCATCGTCTTCCGGCGCCTGCCCCAGAAACTGGTTACAGGGAATGTCCAGAATTTCCAGCCCCTTCTTCCGGAAGGCCTGGTACAGTTCTTCCAGCGCCCGGTACTGAGGCGTGAAGCCGCAGCGGGTGGCTGTATTGACGATGAGAAGCACCTTTCCCCGGAATTCTTCCAGGGCCACAATCCTGCCCCGGTTGTCCTCCAGCTTGAAATCATAAATACTCATAGATACCTCCTTATATCCCCGGCAGCTTCTTATTCTGCCAGCAGCTTTTCGATTTCCGTCTCCATGGAAACGGGGGACGCTGTAGGTTCGAAGCGGCCCACCGGCTGGCCTTCGCGGTTTACCAGGAACTTGGTGAAGTTCCACTTAATGGAATCCCCTTCCAGGTATTCCGGGAAATGGCTCTTCAGAGCATTGGTCAGCATTTCCGTGCTGGGGGAGTCCGGTTCAAAACCCTTAAATTTCTGTTCTTCCGTAAGGTACTTGAAGAGGGGCTGTGCATTGTCTCCCCGTACGTCTCCTTTTCCAAAAATCCGGAAAGTGACGCCGTAGTTCAGGCGGCAGAATTCTTGTACTTCCTGGTTGCTGCCCGGTTCCTGATGGGCAAACTGGTCGCAGGGGAAGCCCAGGATTTCCAGGCCCCTGTCTTTATACTTCATATACAGATCCTGCAGTTCCTTGAACTGGGGAGTGAAACCGCACTTGCTGGCGGTATTTACGATAATGAGCACCTTACCCTTGTAGTCGGCCAGGGATTTTTCCTCGCCTCTGCTTGTTTTTGCTTTGAAATCATATACGTTCATGGGAATTCTCCTTTTCTATTGTATTACTCATTGAAATGTCCGGGAAATAATAAATATGCTGCCTTACCGGAGCAGGGCGTCAATGCCTGCCTTGTTGAAGCCAGGGACATAGTCCTTATCGTTGACTGTGGTGATGGGCACCATGGTGTCGCCGGTGAGCTTATAGCAGGCATCCCGGTCTGCTTCGTTTTCTTCAACGTTGGTGTTTCTGTTCTTTATGTTTGTTATTATACCGCTTAGTTTAATTTTGTCAAATTAAATTTTGCAAAATTATATTTGATTAAGCAAAGGAAGCCTGTTACAATAGGAATAAAGAATACATATTAAGAAGGTGATACCTTGGACAACATGAATGAATACGACTCCCTGCTTTTAGGAAACCAGCTCTGCTTTCCCCTCTATGCCAGCGCCCGGCGTATTATTGCGGCATACCATCCTTTTCTCACGAAAATCGGACTCACCTACCCCCAGTACATCACCATGATGGTGCTGTGGGAAGAAAAATCCATTACCATGCATGATCTGGGCCAGCGGCTCTATCTGGACTCCGGCACATTGACGCCGGTGCTGAAAAAACTGGAGAACCTTCACTATGTGAAGCGCAGCCGCCTGCCGGAAGATGAGCGGGTGGTGATTGTCACCATTACGGAGGAAGGTATGGCCCTTCGGGAGAAAGCCAAAGCCATCCCCCAAGCCCTGGCCTGCCGCCTCATGAGAAAAGGTGATTTGTTTACGCCGGAAGAAGTGGATACCCTCAAAAAAGAGCTCTACCGCATTATCAACGCCCTGGGGAAGAACTGATTTTCATAAGGAAAACGGACCTCTCCTATTCTTTCAATATAAAAACATCCCGTCCGCAGGGACAGGATGTTTTTTGCTGTCAGTTACAGAGCAGCCAAAAAAAGAGGGGCGCACCCCTCTTTTTTCTCTGTTTTATTTCAGCACCTGGCGGAGCATCCAGATTTCCTTGTAGAAGCTTTCGATGTAATCGTCCATGAGGGCGGAAGTGAGGTAGTCGCCGCTTTCATCGGCCGCTTTCTTCACTGCCAGCACATCGTCACGGAGAAGTTCGAAATCCTTCAGGGTGGAAGCGAAGGCTTCTGCCGAGGTGACTTCTTTGTTTTCCGCTTCTTCTACGGAAGAGAGGGAAAGGAAGCCCTTCAGTGTGGACTCCGGTTTCAGGGAGAGCTTCAGCATATCTTCCGCCACGCCGTCCACCATGCCGGCAATCATGTCATAGTAGCTTTCCAGCTTCGGATGATCGTCGAAGAAGTGATAGCCCTTCAGGTACCAGTGATAGCTCTGCAGTTTGTGGTATTCCACCACCAGGTCAGCCAGTAATTTGTTCAGTAATTTTTCCATGATAGTTCCTCCTTATATAAAAATGGATTTTGATCACTTTGTTTCGGAAACCGTATCTATTTATCTCGATTTCTGATATAATTATATCGTCAGAAATGAAATAAAAATAGCAAAATCATCTTTATATTTATTACTATCGTACAAATCGAGGTGTATCATGAAATCCTTTGCCCTTATCCCCGGAACTCCCGCCGCCAGCGGGATGGAAATGAAAACCCTCTACGCCGCCAAAGAGCGGGACATGAAGAATACGTCCACCCTTACCCACTGGCACGAGGAGGCGGAGTGCCTCTCCCTTCTTTCGGGGTCCCTGGAATTTCAAATCAACGAAAGAACCTTAACCCTAAAGCCCGGAGACACGCTTCTTCTCTTCCCCGGCGTTATCCACCGGAACGGCCGAAAGGCCAAAGATACCATCCTCATCCGGGTGCTGGTGAATGAGGACGTGATGACGGCGGATTCGGAAATCCAAAGCGCCGTCATCCGCCCCTTCCTGGAAAACCGGCGGTCCGATTTCCTCTACATTCCCTCTTCCATGGAAGGTGCCGGAAAAATCTCCTCTCTCATGGCGGACATAGAAAAAGCGGGGCGCGAAAAGGGGCCTCTGGGCCGCCTTTCGGTGATTGCCCGCCTGCACCTGCTTCTCTACCATCTCTATCTTCTCTTTCCGCCGGAGGAAAAGGGCGCGCCCCTTCCCTCTCCCTCGGACCGGGCGGTGATGAAGGACATGGCCGCCTATATCCGCAGCCACTACGGAGAGAAAATCACGCTGGATGAAATCGCTGCTGCCGGAAAGGTATCCCGCAGCAAGTGCTGCTCCCTTTTCAAAATCTACATGGACTCCTCCCCCATAGACTATGTAAACGAATACCGACTTTCCGTGAGCCGCACCCTGCTGGAATACCAGGACACGGCCATCGCCGACATCGCCTACGCCTGCGGCTTCTCCAGTCAGAGCTACTTCACCAAGCTCTTCAGCCGCACCTACCACATGACCCCCAGGGATTTCCGCGCCTCCTGCCGGAAGGCGGGATAAGGGCCTGCATGGAAAGAAGCACTGAAGCGCTATCGCATGTCAAACGGTCAGATGGTCAGGCAGAAGATAGAAGATAGAAAATAGAAAACAGAAAACAGTCAGACATCAGACGCCGCTCTGTCATTTTGACGAAAGCGGTACAGCTAAGGAAGCGCTGATTAAATCGTTATCGGATTTCATTCTTGTATTTTTATTCAATGCAAGGAATCAGTCGACGCGAATAG
>NZ_UPZP01000019.1 GCF_900538805.1 uncultured Dialister sp. | reverse complement strand
TCCCCCCCATAGATGAGGGGAAGCAAGTTTTAAGGAAAACGGCTCACTTCCCCATAGATGGAGGAGGCAAGTTTTAAAGAAACGCGGTCCCCCTCCCCCCCATAGATGAGGGGAAGCAAGTTTTAAGGAAAACGGCTCACTTCCCCATAGATGGAGGAGGCAAGTTTTAAAGAAACGCGGTCCCCCTCCCCCCCATAGATGAGGGGAAGCAAGTTTTAAGGAAAACGGCTCACTTCCCCATAGATGGAGGAGGCAAGTTTTAAGGGAAGCGGCTCACTTCCCCATGGTCTGCATGAGGGAAATGAGCGACGGCAGGAGCACTACTACGAAGATGGCGGGGAAAATGCAGAAGACCAGGGGGAAGACCATTTTTACCGGGGCCTTCATGGCCTGGGTTCTGGCTCTCTGGCGCCTTAGGTCTCTCATGTTTTCGGCCTGGATAACCAGGGTATCGGACATGGAAGCGCCAAGGCGCTCGGACTGCACCACGGACATGACGAAGAGGTATACGTCCTGCACGTCGCAGCGTTTGGCCATGAGCTGCATGGAGCGGCGGCGGGTCATGCCCATTCTTGTATCCCGGAGCATGCGGCGGAATTCATCGATTAAGGGGCCTTCCATCCGTTCCACCACTTTACGCATGGCGCCGTCCAGGGAAAGGCCGGCCTGCACGGAAATGGAAAGGAGGTCAAGCACATCCGGCAGCTGGCGGATGATGAGGTCCTGTCTTTTCCGGATGATATGGTTGAAAACGCCGAAGGGAAGGAGGGCACCGAAGAGGAAGCTGCCCCATACGACGCAGAGACCCTGGACTGTGTCCATGGGGTTCTTTGTGGTGTAATAAAAGCCCATGAGGCCGCAGAAAATCATGGAGAAGAACCAGATGCCCACCACCGGGCGCACCTTCCATATGCCCTGTTTCCCTGCCAGCATGATGCGCTTTTCCATGATTTTGGGCATGGAGGAGGGGGCGAAGTTGGACAGAAATTCCATCACGTGAGCCAGGAGCCGTCCTACGGTACGCTGGTAGAGAGGAATCTTTTTCAGGTCGTCTTCCCCTGTTTCCTCTTCCTCCTCTTCCGTTTCATCGCGGAAGGTATCAAGCCGGCGTTTCACTTCTCTTTCGCCGAACCGTTTCAGCGCCAGCACCGACAAAGCCAGGAAGAAGAAGAGGGCCAGGGCGATGGATATGGAAAGAGCCAGCATGGTTAGTCACCTTCCTCCCAATGACCGCCGGCCTGCTGCATGAATTTCGGAAATTCCACATTGTGGGCCTTGAACTTGGACAGGAACTGGGGCTGCAGGCCTGTGGGCACGAACTGCCCCAGGGCTTTGCCGTTTTCATCGAATCCGGTCTGCTTATAGCGGAAGAGGTCCTGCAGCACGATGACGTCCCCTTCCATTTTCTGTACTTCCGTAATGTAGGTCATCTTACGGGATCCGTCCTGGATACGTTCCTGATGGATGATGAGGTCCAGGGCCGATGAAATCTGGTCCCTGATGGCCCGTACCGGCAGGTCCAGGCCGCTCATGAGCACCATGGTTTCCAGACGGGACAGCACATCCCTCGGGCTGTTGGCGTGGGCGGTGGTAAGGGATCCGTCGTGGCCGGTGTTCATGGCCTGCAGCATATCCAGTGCTTCGCCGCCTCTGACTTCGCCGACGATAATGCGGTCAGGGCGCATACGGAGGGAGTTCTTCACCAGGTCGCGGATGGTCACCGCCCCTTTGCCTTCGATATTGGCCGGGCGGGCTTCCAGCGTCACCACATGGGGCTGCTCCAGCCGGAGTTCCGCCGCATCTTCGATGGTGACGATACGTTCATCATGGGGAATAAAGGAAGACAGCACGTTCAGGCTGGTAGTTTTACCGGAGCCGGTGCCGCCGCTGACCATGATATTCAGCTTTGCCTTCACGCAGGCCCGAAGGAAAATGGCCATCTGCTCCGACAGGGTGCCGAAGGAAATGAGATTTTCCACGGAGAACGGGGTCTTGGAGAACTTACGGATGGTTACGCAGGGTCCGATGAGGGACAGCGGCGGAATCACCACGTTCACACGGGAACCGTCGGGCAGGCGGGCATCTACCAGAGGCGATGCTTCATCTACGTGACGGCCGATTGGCGTCACGATTTTGTCGATAATGCTCATAAGGTGGGCATTATCATGGAACTGGGCCCCCGTCAAATGGAGTTTCCCCATCCGTTCCACGTAAATCTTCTTCGGCCCGTTCACCATGACTTCGGTGACGGAGTCATCCTTCAGGAACGGTTCAATGGGGCCATAACCCAGAATTTCATCGCAGATATCCGATACCAGACGGGCCCGCTCACCTCGGGGCACCACAAAAGGATTGTGCTCCAGCACCCGCTGCACGTAGCCGGAAATCACATTCTCAATGTCCTGGCGGCTGCGGTTCGTGCCGTCCAGAATTTTCTGCTGCTCCGAAGTCATTTCCTCCACAATGGCACGGTGCACATTGAGCTTCAGGGCCTGGTATTCCTCTTCCTTCGCATCCACCGCCCGTCCGGCGAATATATTCTCTTCCTTGACCTCGGCCTTCCCCTTCTCTTCACGGCGCCCCAGACGTTCCAGCAGTGTCACGGTTTACATCCCCTTTGTAGTGAAATAATAGTCAACTTTGTGTTGATTGATTTCTTGGGTCATTCTCAGCATACATGTAGTAAGTAATATCCATTGAATCAGGAATAATAATTCTCAGATTCTTCACCCCCAGTAAAAAGCCTGTGTCATCTGAGTTCTTGCTCAGATGCAGCTCTACCTTTACTGAGTATGGAGGATTCTGCTTTGTTGTATCAGAATCTCGTATTATCTTTTTATCATTATCAACTATCGAGAATTTAATGCTATCATCCGTTAAAAGATATATATGGGTCGTAACCCCCTTATAGTATTTAACATATTCTTGTGCAATCCTATCAAAAGAAGGATCTCTCACCACTATTTCGTTTTGATTATCATCTTTCTGAATTGAAGCCGTTGCAACAGCCGCCTCTCTGGCCATGGACCGTGCCAAATTATTGTAGGTCACCCAGTCACTGAAATACAGGCCAAATAAAGCAATTCCCACCAAAAATGCCATAAAAAGAGGAATCATCAAAGCGAATTCCACGATATCCTGTCCGCCCTGTTTTTTCACGATGGTTCCTCCTTTCGTTCCATATATAAATTGATTCATTATTCTTTGGAAAAACGGCCAATGCACTATTGGCCGCCTTTCCAAAGAACTCCTGCTTGCGCAGAAGCTCTTTGCAATTCACCCCAAAGAACCAAGGATTAAGTTGTAGTACCAGCAGACTGGCTGTTAGCAGCTTCCATAAGGCTGTTCGCATTAGAGAATACGTTGTTAATGCTGTTTGCCAGACCGGCCTGTTTGTAAATCAGCCAGCCAATGCCAACGATAATAGCCAGCATCAGTGCATATTCGACCATGTCCTGGCCTTTTTCACCGAGATAAGGTCTGAAGTAGTAATCATACACCTGTTTTGCTAAGGACATCATAGGAATTCACCCCCTCTCGTTGACTTTCTGCAATCAATGATTATATAAAAAGCCAAAATGGCTTTCTACCGAAATAAAGCTAGACCTTAATATCTACAATTTTTCGGATGATGGCAAAGCCCACAATCACCAGGAATGTAGCTCCAACAATAGCCATCTTTCCTATATCGGTAGTAAGAAGCGGCTCCAGGTATTCCGGTGAAGAAACGTAGAAAAATAAAGCCAATGCCACAGGAATGCAGGCCAATACGATGCCCGACATCTTGCCCTGCGCAGTCAATGTATTCACTTCGCGTCGGATACGGATACGCTCCGAAATGGTATTCCTGATGGTATCCAAAATGGTAGCCAGGTTGCCGCCTACCTGCTGCTGGATGAGAACAGCCGTTATCACCAGGGAGAAGTCAGCACTGCCCACCCTTTCATCCATATCATGGAGAGCCTCATCCAGGGATTTTCCCAGGCTCGTATCTCTCATGACTTTTTCAAACTCCGACGACATGGGCGGTTCCATTTCCCGGGAAATGATTTCCATGGTCTGCAGGAAAGAGAATCCGGCCCGCAGAGAGTTCGCCACCAGAGAGAGACAGTCCGCCAGCTGGCGCTGGAAATTATTGAGACGCTTGGCGATTCTCCGCTGTACGAACACAAAGTCCGCCGCCAGGAAGAGAAGCACCGCCAGAAGGCCGGTGACAGGATTCAAAGTGGCCAGTGCAAAGATGACAAATACCAGAAGGGACAGCCCCGCAGAAATGGCCAGAAATTCCGCCCCCAGCAAAGGAAGCCCCGCCCGCACCATCATCAGATCCAGCCGGCTCCGCCCGGATGTACCGGAGCGCTTCGCCTTCTCCGCAAAAATCTCATGGAGCCGGCTCCGAAGCATCTCAAAGGGAGAAGCCTTTCGTACCACAGAAGGCCGGTACCCGGAGTACATCTGGATACGCTCCGCCATCTCCCTCCTCCGCCGCAGAACTGCCGTAAGGCCAAGGAAGAGAAGAATAAAGAACAGAAAGGCGAAAAGTAATGAAAATAAAAGTATCATCCTGACATTCTCCTTCCTGACTGAATTATAACACGGAGGTAGAAAAAAATTAAAGAGGGAATCATACAAAACAGGGTTCTCAGGTTTGACACGCCTTCGGCGTGAGGGTTGAGGTGGCGCCCATGGGGCCACATGGGCGCCCGGGTTCAAAAGGTTCAGAAGGTTCAAAGGGTTGTGGTGGCGCCCTACGGGCGCAGTTTTATAAAACTAAGATAACGTAAACATTTCTTCCCGCCGCTATCTCTCGTTTCCCCTTGAGGGGAAATGCCACGTAGTGGCAAAAGGGTGTACGAGGTGAAGCACGGTAATGATACTCCATTGTTTACCTGACTGACAATCGGCAGCCATCTCCTCC
Source organism: uncultured Dialister sp. (assembly GCF_900538805.1). Lineage (GTDB taxonomy): Bacteria > Bacillota > Negativicutes > Veillonellales > Dialisteraceae > Dialister. The sequence goes on along the minus strand of NZ_UPZP01000019.1, from coordinate 23,296 downwards.
ATGCAGCTTTAGCAAGATTGGCCACCTACGGTGGCCGCCCCTTATCCGGCTGCGCCGGACTTCCCCCTATGCAGGGGGCAGAATAAAACCTCCACGCTTACCTTCTGCATCATGTGGCACAATGCTGAGCGTCCATAGTCCCACCGCTTTAGCGGGGGAAAGGTGGTGCCGACAGGCACCAAAGGGGGCGCCGCCGCAGGCGGCATTCATACTGGCGCCGCAGGCGCCCACCACAACCCTTGGGCCATAGGGCCCGTCAAACCTTTGAACCCTTTGCACCTTCTGAACCCTCACGCCCACCAGGGCGTGTCCATGCAGGCACCAAAGGGGGCCGCCGCTCCAAGGCGGCTTTTATACTGGCGCCACAGGCGCCCACCACAACCCTCATGGCCGAAGGCCGTGTCAAACTTAAGAAACTTAAGCTCCTTCATCCGCGAAGCGGATGTCAAACCTCAGGCCTTCAGGCCTGTCCCCCTTACCTCTCTCGCGCTATCTCATCAGCCATGCTTTCCACGGCCAGGGAGAATGGGTTATTGGGGTCCTGGTCTATGAGCAGTCTGCCGTTATCGGCAGCGGAAGATACAGCCAGATATTCGTTGGGGAGGATATGGGCCACCGGGAAGCCCAGGGCTTTAGAGAAGACTGCTTTTTCTTCCTCCGTACAGGGTGAAACGCGGGTGAACACCGGGCAGACTCTCTCTTTGTAGTCATCCCAGCTGCGGAAGATTTCAAGGGCCCGTTTCATGTGTTCCACTTCGTAGCCGCCGTTCACCATGGCCATGAGCACCGTTTTATCGGACAGTTCGCAGGCCGTACAGGATACGTCGGAGAAGCCGGAAGAGAGATCAAGGAGGACGTAGCGGAAAATGCTTCTGGCCATTTTGATGAGGCTGGTCATACCCTCGATTGTCACCGTTTCCGCCAGGTCCGGCTTAGCGGCGCCGCAGAGGATGGAGAGGTGGTCATTCACCGGTACGAAGTAGGATTTCAAAGTCACCGGGGAAAGGAAGGAGATATCACGCACCGCTTCCACGATGGTGCTTTGGGGCGTGAGGTTGAAGAAAACGGACATATCGCCGAACTGGAGGTCTCCGTCGATGATGGCTACGGACTCCCCTGTCTTCCTTGCCAGGGCAGCGCCCAGGTTGGAAATGAGGGTGGTTTTGCCGCTCTTTCCCTTGGGGCTGAAGAAGGATACCACTTCCGAATGGTGGGCAGCGGCGGAATTCCCCAGGTTCTGGATGGTTTCCCGAAGTTCTTCTCCTGTGAAGGGCTTAATCATGAATCCGCCGGCGCCGGAGCGCATGAGGCGGGACTGGGCTTCGGAATCCCATTTCCGGCTCATGCCTACAATGGCGGTGTGGGGATAGGATTTCTTCAGGTCCGGCAGGAGCGCGCCGTTTCTTTCATTATCAATATCAAGAAGGATGAGCTCCGGCTTAAAGGCCTGCATCTGCCCCAGGGCGTCACCGGCATTCCGGTAGCGGGCGCTCAGGTCGAAGCCCGGTGTATTTTTAATGACGCTGGACAGTCTTTCCAGCATGACCTGGTTTTCTTCAATAAGGACGGTTCTGTATGCCAAAATCCTTCACCTCCTTTAAGAAAACAGCCGGGAGAGCCAGCTGCCGTGGTCCTCGGTCTTTTCTTCTTTTTGTTCCGTATCCGGGCGGACATAGCCATCCACGATGGAAATCAGCTCCTTCGCCAGCGGCGTATGCCGTGCCTCCAGCACAAAGGGTACGCCGCTTCGAACGGAATTCTGGGCGGTCTGGAAATCATTGGGAAGGACGTAGTCGAAATGCTTGCCCAGGATGGCCTCCACGTCCTCCACGTCGATACGGGTCTTTGCATTGCTGCGATTCAGCACATACCGGATTTTGCTGTCGTCATAGCCCAGTTCCTTCAGCGTATCGCTGCCGCGCTTCATATTTTTAATGGTGGGGATAAAATCTACGATGCCCACAAAGTTAATCAGCGTGGAAAGGTCCATCATGGACAGGTTCAGGGCGCTGAAGGTGGAGGTGGTATCGATAATCACGTAATCATACTCCAGCTGCAGCTGCTGCACCAGAGAGCGAATGATACCGTTATCCATGTTATAGGCCTCTTCCATGAGCTTCGGATTCGTGAGCACATCAAAGGACACCCCGCCGGCGGCATACTTCGTCAAAAACTCCACCGCCACCGTATCCCGGGGATTCGCCTTCATAGCCCGCTGGGCATCGGCAATGGTCTTCTTCGGATTAAGCTTCAGGTAGTAGCATATATCCCCAAACTGCAGGTCCAGGTCCACCAGGCAGACCTTCATCCCCTGCTTCGCCAGCTCCGCCGCAATATTAACAGCAATCAGCGACTTCCCCACAGCATAAGCCGTGCTGAAAACAGTAAATATAGTCCCTTTCCTGCCTTCCATGTTTTCCTCCATTTGCCTCTAGATATATCAGCGTCATATGCGATGAATAAAATTGAGATATCGGGTTCAGAAGGTTCAAAGGGTTCAAAAGGTTCAGAGGGTTGTGGTGTGGGCGTTTTAATTCGTATAACGCCCACCTTTTTGAATTTCAATTACAAATAGCCTCTTAACATTTTGAGCATCCCAAAGATAAAACCTACGGTGTCCCACATACTTTATGTCAATTGTTCTGCATCATAAATATCTATATCTTCCATAAAGTTCTGTCCAAAAGTTTCTTTTCCCTCTAAGCTTTTAATCAATCTTCCTATGAGCCAGATTATCCTGCGGTCATGCTCAAGCACAGGATTCACATCCATCTGTTTCAAAAAGCCCAGTTCAACACATAAAATCAGCTGAGTTTCCAATTCATGTGCAGACCCTTTGGCTTGAAAAAGAAACCGGATATAATCCCTGATAGTCCCTCTTCCGGAACCTTCTGCAATATTTGAACTAATAGAAACTACCGCCCGTCTCATTTGAGAAGACAATGCATGTAATTCATAGGTCGGAAGCTGCCTTACAAGAAGATACGTTTCGCGGGCAAGCATGCACGATTCCTTCCATGCCCTTAAGTCTCTATAGCTGGCCATGAAATTCTACCTCCTTGACACAAAGCAGCATACTTCCACACTTATTCCAATGCAGAAAATCGCCGCCGCGCAGCAGCTTCATACTCCGTCAGCGCTTTTTATTTGTGCGCCGACACCTGACCCTCTGAACCCTGTGAACCTTCTGAATCATTTGAACCTTAGTCCTCACATGACTCCAGCCCACAGCTCTTCCGCTCCGCCAGAAGCAAAGCAGGGTATTTCCATACCGGTCTCAAGGCAGACTGCCATTGCCGCGCAGCGGCTTCATACTCCGTCGGCGCTTTTTATTTGTGCGCCGACACCTGACCCTCTGAACCCTGTGAACCTTCTGAACCTTTTGAACCTATGTCCTCATATGATTCCAACCCACGGCTCTGAAATGACGCAGGGCTACTTAGCATACCCATCCATAATCTTCTTCACTCTATTACGAATATCCGCCTTGTTTTTATCTGCAGCCTGAGTATTTACGGGCCGTTCCACTTTTTCTTTTTTCACCACGGGCACTTTTTCTGCCCCTTCAGGCAGGGGGGTCTTTTCTACTCCCACCACCTGGAGGTTGTTTTTCTGTTTGGCGTAGTCTTCTTCTGTCATGGGGATGTAGACGGTTTCGCCTTTTTCATCGGTGGTGCGGAGGATATGGGAGGGGCCTTCCTGTTTGGGCTTTTCTTCCAGGATGACGGTGTCTCCATTGTCTTCGCCGGGCTTGCCGCCGAAGAGGTCCGTTTCCTGCTGCTCTGTTCCCGGTTTCACCGGTGTATTCACGTTGACTCGCTCTGCATTTCTGAGGTACCGTTCGTTGTCCTCGTAGCTGCCCTTCATGCGCTGGCTCATGGATACCGGCGTTTCGTCGGACACCAGGGTGGGGGTAATGAGGATGAGGAGTTCCCGGTTATCCCTTGTTTTCTGGGTATGACGGAAGAACTGGCCGATAATGGGGATGTCCCCCAGAAGAGGAATCTTGGTAACCGTCTTGCCGTCCTGGGAATTCAGGAGGCCGCCGATGGCCATGGTCATGCCGGAGCGGACGTTAATAACGGCGTCAGCCTCTCTGGACGCAATGGCAGGAATGGAAAAATCATTTTCCGTCACGCTGTGACCGTAGTCCAGAGTGGATACTTCTGCGTGTACCTTGGAGGTAATCTTGTTTTCCGCATCCACCACGGGCTCAATGTTCAGCCGGATACCGTATTCCCGCCAGTCGATGGCAATCTGGCCGTCACCGGCAGAAGTGGGGATGGGAATACGGCCGCCAATGAGGATGTTCGCCTTCTGGCCGCTCATGGTGGTAATGGAGGGGCGGGACAGAATCCTGGCCTTGCCCTCCGTCACCAGCGCCTGGAGGGACGCATTCATGTTGGAAATATGGCTTCCCAGCCAGCCAAAGCTGCCCCTTGGATTCTTAAAATTTTCACCTATATAAAAGAGGTTGGAAGAACCGCGGGTAATATCGGTAGACGTAGTTTCGCCAAAAGCATTAGTCGTGGTCGTATTGCCAAGAGTTGGCGACCAGTACTGGATGCCTAAATCTCTCTCCGCCGAAGTATTGATTTCAATAATCTGGGCTTCCAGACGCACCTGGCTGGGGTTGGTCATATCCAGCAGGTCGATGATATTGGAATCGGTGGCTGCCCCCTGGCTTTCGCCATTGGCAGTGGCAGAAGAAGCAGCACCTCCGCCGCTTCCCAGGTAGAGCTGGGCTACTTTCACCGCAGAATCATGCTCATACTGGTTCTTCACCTTACCCCGGAGAAGAACCTTGCCGTTCATCATCTGCACCTTCACGCCGGGATAGCCGATGGCTTTCTGGATAGCCTTTTCCGTGCCCTCATCGTCACCGGAAACGTACACATTGTATTCCTGGCGGCCGTTATTGGACCACACCAGAAGGGAAGTGGAGCCTGCTTTCTTTCCCACCACCAGGTAATCGTTATTGGAAAGGAGACGGATATCGGCGATATCCGGATTTCCTACAGCCAGCCGGGTAATGCCGGAGTCCTCCATGTACCGGGATCCATTCACCGACACATTCAGAATATCCGCAGCAAACACATTGCCTGCTGCGCCAATCATGGCCGCCGTCACCAGGAGGCCGATTCGTTTTAATCTTTTATTCATCATTACTACTGCCCCCTGCTCACGCTGGTACCACGAATGACTTCAATGCCCGAAAAACCGCTGGGTGCGCCGCCGGAAGAAATGGAAACCGCCGGAGCAGATGCAGGCTGCGGCGCTGCATACACCGGTTGAGGCGCCGGCTGCGGTGCTTCTGCCTTGGGAAGCGGAATGACGTAGTATCCCACATAATGGTCACCCTCATCATTCGTTGGACGGAGCAGCATCTGCAGCTGGCCGATCTGGGTGGAAGCGATGAGCTTAGCCGCATCATAGGGCGTCAATGCCACCGTCACCACCGACGGCGTTCCGATGGAAGCGGTGCTGGAAGAGGTCTGCCTTGGTGCGCTGCCATCAGGTACTCCTTTTCCGTTCTTATCCGTATTCTGGGGCTGTGGCTGTGACTGCGGCTGGCCGCTGCTCTTGTTCACCGCCAGAATGAGCACATCCTTCAGAAGAATTTTGGACGTAATGCGGTCCACCCCTTCCCGGGAAGTGACCAGAAGGATATCCACCTTGTCCCCCGGTTTTGCAAAGCCAGAAACGCCGGTGACATCATTCACCGAGAAGGACACGGCCCTCATGCCGTCAGGAATGAGGCCTACAAAGCCGCCTGCTTTTGGGGACAGCTTTCTAGCTGTAATCACATCGCCGGAAAGGATGGTGGTGCCTGCCTTCTTGCCTACCACCGCATTCTTATCGGTGAGAGCACCGGAAGGAACCAGGTTGGACGATACGTCCACCGCTTTCACCATGTCTTCCGTAATCACGGTCTGCGGCTCAATATCCCGGGACGCTTCAATCACCGGCACCATGGCCGCCGGTGCCGCTGCCGGCGCTTTTTTATCTGAAAATACAGCCGACAAAATAAAATAGATGATAATAAAGACCAGAATGGCTGCCAGACCGCAAAGCAGCAGCAGCTTCCTCGGAGACATTCGCTCAATGGCGCCGGATATCTTATCTGAAAGTTTCAACTCCGCTCCCCCTTAATACAGTTAACCAGCAGAATGGGTGAATCAAAAAATGGCAGAACCTGCTTTGTCTTTCTGCCCGATTTTATACTATGCCGTTCATCCCCGATTCCCCCATGTATGTAAAAACATATATTTCTTGGCATTATTTTAGCATAACACAAAATCTACTGCTACTAAGAAGCAAGAAAAAATAAGATGATAGTTGTAAAACCAGCAGAAAAGTGATATAAGATTTTTTTATAGGAAGTAATAGTCTCCTCTATTTTTCCTCTGCGTCCTCCCTGTAAATTCCCTTGATTCCATAATATCTGGCAAAGGCAACATTCCTCCAGTGATTGGCATCCTTTTCAACAGGGGAGTTAAAAGCATGCATGCCCGTGAGCAGCCCCCACTTTTTCTTGAGTACGTCCGGTTCCTCAGGTACTTTCAATACCAGATTCTTTCCTGAAAAGCTTTCTGCCTGGCGGATAATATTCCCCATGTACAGGCGCTGGTTATAATACAGCACTACAGAAGTTGAAAAAGTAACGCAAAAATACAAAACCCAAAGCAGTGACAATATCCTGCATGCCTCTGCTTTTACTATATATGTTTCGCTCAACTGTGCTGCCCTGTGAATCAGCATGACTGCCGTAATCAAAAAGATAAGACTGGGAAAGGCAGCGCGAAAAGGGGACTCCGGAGAAAAAAGCATGATGAGATTAAAGAGCATGCTCATAACTGCAAACCAGGAGGCAAGGCGAATATGTCGGCCATACTTCTTCACCTGCAGATATTTTCTTCTTCGATAGGCTTTCCATAGGTACATCCACAGAAAACTCTGCACCAGAAAGCAGAACCCCAGGGAGAGCAAATGGCCTCTGTCAAGAAACAGGAATTGGAATGTTTCTCCGCTTTCCTTCATCCGTATAACATTGCCCGGTGAAAGCATCAGGAGTCCATACCCCATGGCCAGTCCTGCCATTCCGGTTACCATCCAGAATTCCAATTTCTTCCGTTTCCCGTAACAAACAAGATATACCAGTCCACTGAGCCCTATCCAGCAGATGGTATTCTCATTGGAATCTCCTGCCAGGACGCCAAGGATAAACATAAGCGGAATAAAATAACCGGGCTTTCTGCTTTCTTTTTCCTGAAAATACCGATGAATGTATGGAAGGAGAAATAAAATCACTGCAAGCATAGGAAAAAAGTAGTTGCAGGCCCCGTCAATCCACACTATCGTACCAGCGAAGTTAATATTAAAGGACCAGAAGCATAGAAAGGTCATTAAAATATCAAAAGGCCGAAAAGCAAATGTGATTCTTCCCTCATGGGCAATCCACTGGATGGAAAACAGCAGCAGAATAATGCCTGCCGCCATGGCCAGATTAAACCAGGGCCGTCCTACCCAGAGAAAGAACATGGCCAGCATCTGGGCAATGACTCTCCCGCCCCAGGTCATATAATAGGAATACCCGCTGGCAAGAATATCACTGAAACTATCTATACGACGGGCATTTTCAGAAAGAGGCACATACATGGAATGCCCCTCCCACATAAAGGAATAGATATAATCATCACCCATAAACCGAAAAGCAAGACTTTCCAGCAGAAGCATGAATAAGAATATACATACCGCAGTAATGCATAATTCACACTTTTTTGAACTCTTTTTTGAATTTATACTATCAAGGACCATTTTTCTCCACCCAAAGATTCAATGCCTCCTGTACCTTAAGAGAACTTATGCCTTAAAAAGATAATACATACTGCACAAATATAAAAAAACAGGATAAGCTATTATAATAAACCATTATGTAAAAGATTTCTCATGACAATCTCCTTACTTTATTTACATTTTATTGTTATAAAACCATCATTCTAAAAAATAGATGTATATATTATAATAGGTTTATACGGAATTTTTCAAAAAATAAAACAGGAAGGCTATTTCAATGACTAAAACTGCTGTGATTATCGGCGCCGGCCCTGCAGGACTGACGGCGGCTTATGAATTTTTGAAGCATACAGACATTCATCCCGTGATTCTGGAAAAGGACAGCATGGTGGGCGGTCTTTCCAGAACCGTTAACTTTTCCGGCAATCGCATGGATATCGGCGGTCACCGCTTCTTCACCAAAAGCCATGAGGTGCAGAATCTCTGGGACACCATCATGCCCAGAGCCTCTGCCCCTGCCATGGATGACCATATCCTTCAGCGGGAATGTGAGCTGGATCCTGCCGGAGCGGACCCTGAAAAAGAGGATGCTGTCTTCCTGAACCGCCAGCGGGTGTCCCGCATCCTTTATCTTCATAAGTTTTTCGACTACCCCGTTTCTTTAAATCCCACCACCATAAAGAATCTGGGCCTTTTCCGCATGACCGGCATGGGCTTCTCCTACCTTCATTCCTGTTTCCACAAGAGGAAAGAAGTCACACTGGAAGACTTCATGATTAACCGGTTCGGAAAAAAGCTGTACCAGACATTCTTTGAAGGCTACACGGAGAAAGTGTGGGGAAAATCGCCGAAGAACCTGTCCGCCGACTGGGGCAGCCAGCGTATCAAGGGGATTTCCATCGGCGCCGTACTGAAGGATTTCTTCCAGCGGGTCTTCCACCTGCAGCCCAAAGAAGTACAGACTTCCCTCATCGAACGTTTCTCCTACCCCAAGTACGGTCCCGGTGAGTTCTATGAATGCCTTCGGGATGAGGTGCTCCGTCTGGGCGGAGAAATCCGCATGAATGCGGAAACCATGGGATTTAAAGGAACTGATGATAAAAATCTCACCTGCGTACTGTATAAAGACAGGGCAGGAAAGATTCAGGAAATCAAGGCGGACTACGTTCTTTCCAGCATGCCGGTCAAAGACCTGGTACAGGCCCTGCCTGATGGCTGGATTCGTAAAGAGGCAAAGCAGACTGCCGAAGCCCTTCCCTACCGTGATTTCATGACCGCCGGCCTCTTAGTGGACCGTTTGGAGCTGGAAAATCATACTCATCATAAAACATTGAACCATATCATTCCAGACTGCTGGATTTACATTCAGGAGCCGGAAGTCAAAATCGGCCGTCTCCAGGTCTTCAACAACTGGTCTCCCTACCTGGTGAAAGACCCCATGCATACCGTCTGGATCGGCCTTGAATATTTCTGCCAGGAAGGAGACAGTCTCTGGTCTATGGATGACTCCGCTTTCCTTGCCTTTGCAGAAAAGGAGCTGCAGAAAATCCACGTCATCCGACCTGGCGCTGTGAAGGAAGGTCATGTGGTACGGATGCAGAAAGCCTATCCTGCCTACTACGGCAGTTATAAAGAATTTCCACTTCTGCAGAAGGAGCTGGACACCATTCCCAACTTGTACTGCATTGGACGGAATGGCCAGCACCGCTATAACAACATGGACCATTCCATGCTCACCGCCATGGAAGCAGTCAAGTTAATCGATAAAAACAGAACCGACAAAACGTCTCTATGGAAAGTGAATACGGAAACCGATTACCAGGAAATCAACACAGAGGAGGAGAAGAGCCATGAAAAATAAGATTTCATCCATTCTATTTATCCTCCTCATTGCTTCCATTCTTCTATTATTCACCACACGCTTTGATAATGACGGATGGTTTCTCCTAAACTCCGGACGATATGTAGAAAACTACGGAATCCCTCATACCGAGCCTTTTACTATTCACGAAGGATTTCATTTCGTCATGCAGCAGTGGCTCTTTGCGCTGGGGCTTTGGAAGATTTATGAAATCGGACAGATGCAGGGCATGCTCCTTTTCAACTGGATTACCGGTGCTATATTTATCTTTATTTTCTACAAACTGCTCCAGTTAGTGGACAATCACGACACAGCTGTGTCTCGAACGATTACTGCAGGTGCCACCGTACTCCTGTCATTTTATTTCTGCCAGAGGCCACAGGTCATATCCGGTCTTATTTTCCTCATTGAAATCTACGTCCTAGAATATTTAAAAAATAGAGAACGACCACCACTGATAATCTATGGTCTGTTTTTTATTTTTTCACTTCTGCTCATCAATATTCACGCAGCCATGTGGCCCATGCTTTCTGTTTTTATTCTCCCCTATGCGGCTGAATCCATCTTTGGCGCCAGGATTCCCTGGTTCCGGCATAGTTTCCTTTGGAAATGGAAATATACAGCCCTCCTCTGGTTGCCCATCCTGATTGCAGGATTCATCAATCCCTACGGCATAGAAGCTATGACCTACGCATTCCACTCCTACGGCTATGAAGGAATTAACTCTCTCGTTACAGAAATGCATCCTTTATCAATAGGCCCTAATTCTTATGCCTCTATCATTCTGCCTATTATCCTTATTCTTATCGTAATATACGCCCGCAATCCGCTCCCTCTCCACTGTATACTCCTCTTTGCCGGTACATCATTTATGTCATTTCTTGCCATCCGCAGCATTTTCCTTTTCTTAATTGCCGGCATATTTCCACTGGCCTATATTCTTCATCTACATTCTTTCAGAAGAAAATCACAAGCAGTGACTTCATGGAAGCACACCTGGCCGATGATGGTACTTATGCACATTGCCGCCATTATAGGTGTATTTTGCATTTTTCTCAAAAACACAATTCCTTCCGAAAGACTTATACCCCTGTGCACTATCATATTCCTTATCTTTTTATTATCCATAGCCTGTGGATATATTATGTTTAAGCAGAGACATACTCCAGAAAGTTTAAAAAGCAACGCTCGCAATTTATTTTCCTCTCTGGTGATGCTTCTTTTGGTACCATTATTTTATCTATACTTCAATACTCCCTTCGTAAATCCTGCCTTACAAAAAAGTATAGACATCATACAGCAGGACAGCGCTGGCAAACCAGTCTACCTTTGGACAGGTTATGATGAGGGCCCTTACGCCGAATTTCATGGGCTTCCCTGCTACATGGATACCAGAGCTGAAGTTTTCCTTCCCAAATTAAATCATAAAAAAGATGTATTTTCCGAATATGTAAATTTGATATCCGGTGCTCTTGATTACCATGACTTCATGAAACGTTATCACTTCACCCACCTGCTCACCACCACCAATGACCCGCTCTATGCCTATCTGAAAAACGATAAGGATTACATTCTTCTTTGGGACTCCGACACTGATGATTCTATCAGTGAAAAAGAGCGAAAGAATCTAAGTAAAAAATATCGGGTCTATAAATATCAGCCGGAGTAATACCCCAAATTTCCGGTTTTTAACACAAAAATCTGCTGCCACGTATCGGCAGCAGGCTTCTTTAGCTTGATAAAGAAAGTTTTTCAAAAAAATTTCAGATGCGGCCTTCACGTTGACAAAGAGAAAGCCCCCTCTATACTAAATATAGTACTCAGTTTGAAAAGAACTCTTTCAACAACCCCCTTGAATGCTTTATAATGGAAAAATCCAGTTTAATCAACGTTTCTAAAGCAGAGAATAAATGCGTAAACGGGGATACCACCGGCTAAGCATCTGCTGTATTGGGATATGATGAAGAGTATTCTCTTCTGAAATAGTAATATCCGGAAAATCCTATGGAAGAGGGTTCCTGCAAGTATGAGCCAAGGTAAACGAATTGATTGGATTGATACTGCCAAAGGCATTGGTATCATTGCTGTAATTATAGGCCATTTTAATATCCCCGATTTGACCATGAGACTGATATATTCCTGGCACATGCCTCTGTTTTTTGTCATAAGTGGGATTCTCTACATTGATAAACCATTTGCAGAACTTCTAAAAGCAAAATCCAACAGTCTGATTAGGCCATATCTATATACCTGCTTTGCTGTGATAATCTTGGGATGCATAAAATATAACCTGCAGAACATAGAAATCAGTACGGCCTTTGTATACTGGATAACAGCGGGAATTTATGGTTCCGGTCTAAGCCATCTTATTCTTGGTTTACATCTGCCCCTAATTGGTGCTGTATGGTTTCTTTTAGCCCTGTTCTGGGCATTTTTGTTCCTGCACTTCTGCCTGAAATTCAAATATCCTATCATTCCGGCAATCGGACTGTTTATTTTAGGATATTCTACAAGAGAACTATGGCTCCCTCTTAGCATACAGGCTGGTATGGCTGCCACTCTATACTTATACATTGGGTTTGTTATCAGGGAGAAAAAACTATTATCTAAATTAATAAATCCACCTGTACTGTTATTTTGCTCCATGATTTGGTTATCAGGGATTTCCTTTGGATTCGGCTGGTTGGATTTAGTACGCAATTATTTCAGATATGGGGTATGGGATTTCTTATTCAGTTTATCTGCCGTTGTAGTCATTCTCAATCTATCGCATATTGTTAATAAAATTCCTTTTATTTCACCTCCTGTTCGATTTGTAGGGAAGAACTCATTAAAGTTTTTATGTTTTCACACGTTAGAGTTGAATTTATTCCCTTGGGAAGTCTTCATTCATGGCAGCCATGCCAACGAAATCATATTTTTAATGAAAATCATTTGCATATCTGCATCAACTCTTATTTTGAATAACTATAATAGCCTAAAAAGCTCTATGATAAAATTCCAATCATGAAAATCAAGAACCATACGGCTCATTATTGACAATTTTTAGCATGATAAAGAAACCTCTTAAGAAAATCTCTTGCAGCGATGTTCACATAAAAGCGATTTTTGCTATTTATATAGTTATAGTAGAGGGATAGGACAGACCTGAGGAATGGAAAGAAGCCCATCATATTTTTCCAAGATGACCATAGGGATGTATCTATGAAGAGCTGAAAATCCATGGGTTAACCTCTTTCACTCCCCCACCTGATCAGGCAAAAGGAAACAAAAAAATCACAGTGAAATCCGGAAATGCAGTCCAAATCCTGCAGAAATGACTGGAGACTCATGCCCTGGGGAAGCTGTGATTTTATTGCTTTTTGATTTTATTCTGGAATTTTTATGGCATACAAGGAGTAGAATGACGAAAATAGTAACCTATTTAAGGAATTCTACGACGCAGTATGCCATAAAAATTCTTATGAAATCAAAATCTGCAATAAAATCATAGCTTCCCCAGGTACAGCAGCGGCCGTAGACCATGCAGACACAGAACTCATTGGGCAGACTGGACACCGGGTTTCCTTGTGGTGTTTTTTATTGGCATTTTTTCTATCATTTCGACCGCAGCGAAGCGGAGTAGTAAAATCTCACTCCCAAATGGTACCGGACGCATTATGGCCGGAAATCTCGGGGCTCTGAGTTTCAATAGAATCACGACACATCACTTCCCATACCGACATGTACCTCCGCTCGAGATGACACAGCAGAGGGCAGCTTGCAGTCATTCCAAAAGGAAACGAATGACGCCGGTGCTTCCCTCCCCACTGTCATTTCGACCGCAGCGAAGCGGGGTACCAAAATCTCACGCCTCAATGGTATAGGATGCATTGCGGCCGGAGATCTCTCGACTCTGAGTTTCAATAGAATCACGACACACCACTCCCATACCGACATGTCCCTCCGCTCGAGATGACACAGCAGAGGGCAGCTTATATTCATTCCGAAGGGAAGCGGATGATACCCGTGCTGCCTGCCCCACTGTCATTTCGACCGCAGCGAAGCGAAGTGGAGAAATCTCACGCCTCAATAGCACTTGCCGCAATGACACTGACCACACCCGCCCCACTGTCATTTCGACCGGAGCAACGTGGAGTGGAGAAATCTCACACCGTAATGGTACAGCCCTCATTGTGGCCGGAGATCTCTCCACTCTGAGTTTCAATAGAATCACGACACACCACTCCCATACCGACATGTATCTCCGCTCGAGATGACACAGCGGCAGGCAGCTTATAGTCATTCCGAAAGGAAGCGGATGATACCAGTGCTACCTGCCCTACTGTCATTTCGACCGCAGCAAAGCAAAGTGGAGGAATCTCCCCCATCTCTGGTATTTACCACCATTGATACAACTTGCTCCATGTGCCAAGATTCTTCACTGTGTGGAAGTCCTGCATAGGACCTCCAAGTCAGCCGAAGTTGGCCCTTAGCCTGCCCATAAAAGGGCCTTCCTATTGTCGGCTGACCGACCCAGAATGACCTGTCGGGAAGAAAGCTCTTCTGAAAAACAGACTTTTCAAACTATGATAAAATAAATATAGAAGGAGGTGGTGTGGAAAATGGACACTGCAGAAGACAGGCTCATGGGCTACGGCGAGCCCCGATATGACCAGAGCGCCAAGAATATTCTTTCCGACAAATCCATACTGGCCCACATTCTGAAAAGCACGGTTTCCGAATTCAAGGATTCTTCCATAGAAGATATTGCCAATGTCTACATTGAAGGAACACCGGAAGTCAGCCGGATTCCATTGAACCAGGACAAAACCAATGCCGTCACTAAAAAGATTCAAGGCGACCGGAATGAGGAATCGAGCCCCACCGAAGGCTGGGTCACTTTTGACATTCTTTTCCACGCCAAAGCCCCGGAATCCGGTGACCTTATCACCCTTATCATTAACGTGGAAGCCCAGAAAACACAGAAAGCCTCCACCCTTGGTTACGACATTCTGAAGCGGGCGCTGTACTATGTGAGCCGCATCATGTCCAGCCAAAAGAAACGGGAATTTGAGGGATCCGACTATAACAACATCAAGAAAGTCTACAGCATTTTCATCTGTATGGATTCCCCCAACGGCCAAAGCGCCATCAACCGCTACCGCATGAAAGAAGAGCATCTCCTTCACCGGTACAAAGCCAATCAAAAATCCTACGACCTGCTGAATGTGGTCATGATTTACCTGAGCGATGAAAAAGTAAGAAACCGCCTCATCGGGCTATTGCAGCTTCTATTCCGGAAAGAAAATATGTCCGGCGACGAAAGAAATGAAATATTGAAGGAAAGATACAACATTCATCTGACCGAAGAACAAAGAGAGGAGTTGAACACCATGTGCAACTTGAGTGAAGGTATTGTAGATAGAGTAACTGAAAGAGTGACTAAATCCGTAACCGATTCTGTCACTAAATCCGTAACCAAATCCGTAACTGACTCCGTAACCAAATCCGTAACCAAATCCGTAACTGACTCCGTAACCAAATCCGTAACCAAATCCGTAACAAGGCAGAAAACAATTGAAGATGTAAGAAATGTGATGGTCAATTTGAGGCTGGATATCAACCAGGCCATGGATGCGCTGAACGTCCCCACGGAAATGAGGGCTGATGTCCGTAAAGCCCTTGGAAAATAGGCTGGAGTTGAACACCATGTGCAACCTGAGTGAAGGTATTGTAGATAGAGTAACCGAGAGAGTGACTGAGAGAGTAACTGAGAGAGTAACCGCTGAAGTAACGGAATCCGTAACAAGGCAGAGATTGATTGAGGATGTCAGAAATCTGATGATATCTACCGGCTGGAGTTCGGACAAGGCCATGGATGCTCTCAGAATACCGAAAGAGTTAAGAGATGAAATCCGTATGGCTGTGAGCCGGTAATTTTCTGTCAATAAAAAAAGCCCTACTCATGATGAGCAGGGTCTTTTTCTGTGAAATAAAAAATTTTCAAAAGGACGTTCACATAAAACCGATTTTTCCGATATATATAGTAGAGGGATGTGAAAGACCTGAGGAAGGGAAAGAAGCTCATCATATTTTCCCAAGATCTAATGGCCATAGGGAATGGATTTATGACGAGCCGGCGTCCATGGGTTAACCGCTTTCACTCCCTCGCCTGATCAGGCAAAAGAAAGAAACAAAAAATCACAGGGAAATCCGGAAATGCAGTCTAAATCCTGCAGAAATGACGGGAGACTCATGCCCTGGGGAAGCACTGACTCAGCCGCAGAATCGAATTTCATATAGATTTTGGTCCAATGCCGCGTCATCAGTCTCCTTAAATAGCCCGCTATTCGCGTCGACTGATTCCTTGCATTGGATAAAAATACATATAAAATTCGATTCTGCCAATTAATTAGTGCTCCCTTAGATTTCAGGTCCACCGATTCTTCCATAATGGAACCGCAGTTGCCGGAGAAGTACTGATTTCTTCATCAGTGCTTCCCGTGAGGGGACTGCGGTTTTCTAATTTCTTTTTTCTGTGCATATCGGTTTATTTCTGCAGATAGTAACACTTCTTTTTCCTTTATCCTTCACCGGCATGATATAATAACAATGTAATAGTCTGTCATTTTTTGAGTGAGGTATGATTATGTTTATTGATAGAGCAAAAATAATTGTTGTCTCCGGTGCCGGCGGAGACGGCATGGTTTCTTTCAGACGGGAGAAATATGTACCCCGCGGCGGCCCCAGCGGCGGCGACGGCGGCAAGGGAGGCTCCGTGATTGTCCGCGCAGACAGCAGTCTGAATACGCTGATTAATTTCCGCCGGCATCGCAAATTTGCAGCCAAGGCAGGAGCCAATGGCGGCGCAAAGGAAATGTTCGGCAAGAACGGGGAAGATGTGTATGTGGATGTGCCGCTGGG
This sequence comes from uncultured Dialister sp., assembly GCF_900538805.1. Classification (GTDB taxonomy): domain Bacteria; phylum Bacillota; class Negativicutes; order Veillonellales; family Dialisteraceae; genus Dialister. The sequence continues at coordinate 6,732 of NZ_UPZP01000019.1, read as the reverse complement.
CACCATGGTATACGATGACCGCAGCGGCGAGCTTCTGGCTGATATGACCCAGGACGGGCAGCAGGTTACTGTGGCCAAAGGCGGCCATGGGGGCAGAGGAAATTCCCACTTTGCCACCTCCGCTGTCCGTGCACCTACCTATGCAGAAAAGGGTGAACCGGGAGAAGAAAAAAATATCAGGCTGGAACTGAAAATTCTGGCGGACGTGGGCCTTCTTGGCTTCCCGTCGGTTGGCAAATCCAGTCTGCTCCGCAAGGTTTCGGGGGCAAAACCGGAAGTGGCAGCCTACCATTTTACCACCCTCAACCCTATTCTGGGTGTGGTAAGCCTTGATGCGGAACGGAGTTTCGTCATGGCAGATATCCCAGGACTTATTGAAGGGGCAAGCCAGGGCACAGGCCTTGGGGATGAATTCCTCCGCCATGTGGAACGGACCAAGGTACTTATCCATGTACTGGATGCTGCCGGCAGTGAAGGCAGGGATCCATTCCGTGATTTCCATATTATTAATAATGAACTGGAGCTGTACAGTCCTGAACTGGCGAAGAAGAAGCAGATTGTAGCTGCCAATAAGACCGATTTGATTGAGGATCCGGAGAAACTGGAAAAACTGAGGAAGGATATCGAAGGGGAGGGCTATCTTTTCTTCCCTGTCTGCACTTTGACCGGCGAAGGATTGAAGCCGCTTTTGGAAGCTGCATGGAAAATCCTGCAGGAGGTCCCCGATGTGACCTTTGAGAACCCGGAAAAGGCCATTGTTTATGAAGTTCCGAAGGATGAATTCCTTATCGAACAGAAAGATGGTGTTTTCTACGTCAAGGGCAAACGGGTAGAAAAACTGGTGAGCATGACCAATTTCGAAGACTACCTTTCCATGCGCCGCTTCGAAAGGGCCTGGCGCTTCATGGGCCTTGACAAACTTCTGAAAAAGGAAGGCATCCGGGAAGGCGATACGGTGAACCTGTACGGCGTGGAATTTACCTATGCGGAAAACAGGGATTCCGCCGATGATGAGAGTGAATAAGGGAGAGAATATATGTTAACAGGCAAGCAGAAACAGTATTTGAAAAGCGAGGCGGTCAATCTTCCCGCCTATGTGCAGATTGGGAAGGAAGGAATGACTTCTGCCGTGGTGCAGAGTGTGGAGGACGTTCTTCTGGCAAGGGAACTGGTGAAGGTCAAAATCAACCAGAACTCCGATGAAGATATCAGGGATACCGCTTCCATTCTGGCGGAAAAGCTGGATTGTGAAATCGTACAGATTATCGGACGAAACTGTGTACTTTTCAAGCAGAAAGAAAAGAAATCTCATTATGAGCTCCCCTGATAAAGGATGCCGCGCAGCTATACCTCGAATGAAGCGAATTGTCGTCAAGGTGGGGACCAGTTCCCTGACCTATGACAATGGCAAAATGAATCTCCGCTTCATGGATCACCTGGTACGGCAGATTTCCGATTTAAAGAACCGGGGCTTCCAGGTCATACTGGTGACATCCGGTGCCATCGGTATCGGCTTCCCGGAATTGGGCTTTAAGGAAAAACCGGCCTATCTTCCCTATAAGCAGGCGTCCGCTGCTGTGGGTCAGGGCCTTCTCATGAATATTTATGAGCATTTATTCCGTGAATACGGCCATGTGGTGGGACAGCTCCTTTTCACCAAGGGAGATGCCGTAAATTCCAAGCGGTATCTTCATATGCACGGCACTCTTCTTTCCCTTCTGGAGCTGGGAGCCGTTCCCATTATTAATGAAAATGATGCGGTCACTGCCGATGAAATCAAAATCGGTGACAATGACACGCTCTCCGCCATTGTAGCCAGTATAGCGGAAGCGGACCTGCTCATTATTCTTTCCGATATTGAAGGGCTTTACGATTCGGATCCCAGAAAGAATCAAGATGCCCGCCTCATCCATCAGGTACCCGTTTTTTCCCGTGACATATTCCGTATGGCCGGCGGCGCCGGTTCTACCCAGGGAACAGGCGGTATGTATACAAAAATCCAGGCAGCCGAAATCTGCGTCCATTCCGGCATAGACATGGTCATTGCCAAAAGCACCGTGCCGGAAGTGCTGGAACGAATCATGGACGGGGAAGATGTGGGAACCTGGTTTAAGGGCGAAAATGTCCATCCCCAGCTGAAAAAGAGAGATATCATCATCGGTACGGCGGTGAAGGGAAAGATTTTTGTGGACAAAGGCTGCCGTGCGGCTCTCATGAACAAAGGCTCCAGCCTCCTTCCGGTAGGGATTCTGGGAACAGAAGGCGATTTTGCTGAAGGAGATACGGTGTCTGTGTTCTGCGATGCCGATGAGGTGGCCCGGGGCATTACCCACTACAGCAGCAGCGATATTGCCCTTATTAAGGGTCTCCACACAGAGCAGCTGAAGGACGCCCTTAAAACGGAACCTCCCTATGATACGGTGATTCACAGGGATAATCTTCTGGTGATGAAATAAGCATGAAATTTTCAGAAAAAGCCAAATGGCTTATTTATTATTATACGAAGCACCCTAAGGGACGTTTTGAACTGTCCCACATTCTGGAACTCATCCTTTTCCTTACGGTGTGCATTATTCTTTCGGAAGCGGTGTTGTATGCATGGTTAAACGGATAGGCTTGTTCGGCGGCTCCTTCAATCCCATCCACATCGGTCATCTTGTGATTGCGGAAGCGGCATGGCAGGAATTCGGTCTGGAAAAGGTCATCTTTATCCCATCTGGTGACACGCCTAATAAGGATATGCATCATATTGACAAATTTGACCGATACAACATGGTCAAGGAAGCGGTGAAGGACAATCCCCGCTTTGCCCTGTCCCCCGTAGAAAGGGACAGGAGTGGTCCATCTTATACGGTGGATACGGTTCATATCCTGAAGAAGGAGTGGGACCCTTCCTGTGAATTTTATTTCATATGCGGCACCGATGCGTTGGCAGACCTCCCTACCTGGAAATACAACAGGGAGCTTCTTTCCTGCTGCCATTTCATATGTGCCAGCCGTCCGGGAAATGAAGAGAAGCTGCGCCGGTCCGTTGCCTATTTTGGGAAGCTGGGTGAGGAAAAAATCCATTTCCTCCTGACGCCGGAACTGGATATTTCATCCACCATCCTTAGAAATCTTCTGGGACAGCATAAGTCTGTCCGTTATTTTATACCCGACGGGGTTATTTCTTTTATTCAATCCCATCATTTGTATGAAGGACAAAATCATGGAGCTTAATGACATACAGAAAGATTTAGAAAAAATCCTTTCTCCCAAGCGTTTTCGCCATTCCCGGGGCGTTGCGGAGACGGCCCGTCATTTGGCGGAAAAATACTGTGCTGACAGTAGGAAAGCCTATGTGGCGGGATGGGTCCACGACTGCGCCAAGGAGCTTTCCCTTGGGGATATGCAGCGCATTGTGAAAAAAGCAGGCCTTAAGGCGGATAAATACCTTCTTTCCAGCCGCGCCCTTCTTCATGGGCCTGCCGGCAGTATCCTGGCTGAAACAAAGTACGGCATTGGCGATAAAGAAATCCAAAGCGCCATTTATTACCATACCACCGGACGGGCTGACATGACCCTTCTGGAGAAAATTATTTTTCTGGCAGATTACATCGAACCGTCCCGGGATTTTCCCGGCGTAGACAACCTGAGAAAACTTTCGGAAATAAACCTTGACGATGCTCTCCTTGCTGCCTACGATTCAACCATTTCCCATCTCCTTGACCAGAAAGCCTATATTTATGATTTGACCTTCATAGGACGGAATGATTTAGTTCTGAAGATGAAAGAGACAGCGAATGAGAAAAAATAGACATGGGAAAATCAGGATAAAAAAATTAGCCCTTTTCATTGTTATGGCTCTCTGTGCACTGGTTATCCTGATTTTCGGCATCGGCAAGGGAGTTTCCTACCTTCTGGGAAAGGTGGATACGGGAAATTCGCCGATTTCCTACTACCTTTTAATCGGGACCGATAAGGAAGCGGGAAATGAGGCGGATGCAGTGATTCTGACAGTATGGAACAGCAAAGATAAGGGCGTCACCTTTATTTCCATTCCGCCCAATACTAAGCTGGCCCGCCAGGAAAAGAAGAATCAGCTTATCCGTACCACCTTCTCCGAAGGGGGAGCAGAGGAAACAAAGAGTGCCGTGGAAAACCTGCTTCACCTGCGGATTGATAAATATGCGGTTCTTGACTATTCCAATTTCCGAAACTATGTGGATAAAATCGGCGGCGTAGACATGTATGTGGAAAAGGGCATGGACCACCAGAACCGAGAAGGGGAGACGGATATCCAGATTCGCCAGGGCTACCAGAGCCTGGATGGCGAAAATGCGCTGGGCTATGTACGGTATATTGATAAAAAGAATGGAGAAATCGACCGTATCCAGCGGCAGGAGCGTTTCCTGAAAACCATGATTCATGAAATGCAGGACCATGCAGCCCTGTACAACTGGTTCTTCTTCCACCATTCCTGGACGGCGGAGGAAACTAATATCACCAATGGAGAAGCGGCTTCCCTGGCCTATACGCTTTCGTCGTACCCGAAAGACAGCTTTACGTTCTCCATCCTTCCAGGGGAAACGCAGAATATCAACAAAGTAGATACATGGGTTATTAATCCGGTGGAAGTGCAGAAAACCATTGCCCAGACCATAGGATCCGATAACCGGTAATTAGAAAAGGAGTTTGTATCAATGGAAAAAAATATTGAAATCATCTGCAAAGCATTGTCTTCTAAAAAGAGTGTGCTCATCCGTGTACTGAATGTACGGGGGCTCACCAGCATTGCCGACGATTTTATTTTGGCCACCACAAGAAATAAGAAACAGGCACAGGCGGCTGCGGATGAAGTGGAAGAAAAGGCAGGAGAAATAGGCATGCATGCCCTCCGCCGGGAAGGATACCAGGAAGGAGACTGGATTCTTCTTGATTTTGGCGATGTGATTGTCCATATTTTCACAGATGAAGAAAGACGGCGCTATGATTTCGATACCCTTTGGAAGGAAGCGCCTGTAGAGGAATACCATGAAACCGGCGATGAAAATGAATAACGATGACTCAGGTCTGGGGCCCATGCACCTTCGGGAAAACTCCCTGGCAGAGCTCACTGTCCAGAGAACATCGGACATGGGAGCCTTTCTGGATGCAGGAACCGGAGCTACCTCCGATGATATCCTCCTCCATCACAGCCAGCAGACAAGACCTGTGGAAGTGGGAGAAAAGGTGAAGGTCTTCCTGTACCACGATCCCCATCACAGACTCACTGCCAGCATGCGCCTTCCCCAGATACCGGTAGGCGGTATCGGCTATGCACCGGTTATGCTTACCACCCGCTTTGGCGCTTTTATTGATGTTGGTACCGAAAGAGGCATTTTCCTTCCCTTTTCCCAGATGGAAGAAAGAGTGGAAACAGGGCAGTCCATATGGGTAAAAATGTATGTAGATAAAACAGGACGTCTGGCGGTGACCATGAAAGTGAATGAAGACATCCGCAAAATTGCCCTTCCAGCGGAGGGCGTCAAAGTGGGGGACATGGTGACCGGCACGGTCTACAACAAAACGGGCGACGGCATTTTCCTCATTACCAGAAAGCGGTGGATTGCATTCCTTCATAGGGATGAAATTGTAAAACCCATCCACATGGGCGATGAAATTACAGGACGGGTAACCTTCCTCAGGAAAGACGGGCACCTGAACATTTCCCTCCGTCCGCAGAAAGAAAAATCCATGGAAGGAGATATGCAGCTTCTTCTTGATTATATGAACCGCCATAACGGCAGCCTTCCCTTTACAGACCAGTCCGATCCGGCCCTTATCAAAGCATCCCTTGGTATCAGTAAATCAGCCTTCAAACGGGCGGTAGGGCACCTTCTGAAATTAAAAAAGATTTCCATGAAGGAAGGCAAAATTACACTGATATAATTTTCAGCAGAATTCTCTGCATGAAAAAACAGGAACCGAAGGGTTCCTGTTTTTTCATGTATGAAGTTTCTGGATTTCCATTCTTAAAAATGGCGATAGAGACCGATAACCTTGCCGCGAATGGTAACATTCTTGGAAATAATGGGCTTATAAGCATCATTTTCCGGCTGCAGCCTGATATGGTCATCTTCCTTGTAGAAGCGCTTAACCGTAGCGTCATCATTGCCTACCAGGGCTACAACGATATCACCGTCCTGGGCATGGTCCTGTTCAGATACGATGAGGTAATCGCCTTCCTCAATGCCTGCCTTGATCATGCTGTCCCCGCGGACCACCAGGATGAAGCAGTTGTTGTCGCTGCCCACCATTTCAGCCGGCAGAGGGAAGACAGATTCCAAATGCTCATCGGCCACCAGCGGTTCACCGGCGCGGACAGCACCTACCAGAGGCATGGGGATCATTTTCTTGTGGCGCCAGGACATATCTCCTACCACTTCGATGGCTCTGGAGCTGGCAGGATCTCTCTTGATAACTCCCAGTTCCTCCAGCCGGGCCAGGTATCCGTGAACCGTAGAAGTGGAACGAAGATTGACTGCCGTGCAGATTTCACGGACAGTAGGGGGGAATCCGTCTTCATAAATCTTCTGGCGGATAAATTCCAGAATACTTTTCTCACGGCTTGTTAATTCCCTGTTCTTACCTAATCTTTTTGCTGCCATTTTTATTCCTTCCTTATGCTATAAAATATCCGAAGTATAATCGATAAACGGTCTCATCATATTCAAAATATAGTAACCTGTATTTATTATACAGGAAAAGTTC
>NZ_UPZP01000018.1 GCF_900538805.1 uncultured Dialister sp. | reverse complement strand
AGTCCCCAGTCCCCAGTCCCCAGCCCCCTGTCCCCATCCGCCATCCGCTGTCCGCTATCCCGCTGTCCCGCTGTCCCACTGTCTCACTGTCCCACTGTCCCACTAGCTCACTAGTCAACTAGCCCACTATTCCACTATATGTGGTAAGATAGATGGAGAATACGAGGTGGTTATGATGGCTTACAGGGAAGAGGAGCTGCTTGCCCGGCTGGAGAAGGATATGCTTCATCCGGATCTTCTTTTCACGAAGGATTATATAGAGGAAGATGGTGTCACTGCTGACACCAAAAGACGGTATGAAGAGGTGGTACTGGAATGGCTTTTGGCCCATGGGGACGGTCTGGTGAAGACGGACCGGAACTGGTCCATGTACCGGACGGTGGTGAGAAGGGCATCGGATGATGGCGGAAAGCTGGCATCAGCTATTCTGGCGCAGAAGGATTTTGCCCGGGGGCTGGCCCTGGACATGGGCATCCTTTTGAAGGATGGCAGGACAGAGGAATGGGGGGCCTTCCCGATTTCTTCCATGGACCGGATGGGCCGGGTGCTGACGCTCTACGATGTGAGGCAGGAGTCGGAAAAGGAAATGCCCCTTCGGCGGCTTCTTCGTGTATGGTCGTGGAAGGAGTCGGTGAACCGGCTTACGGTGGCTTCCGCTCTTGGCGTGACAGGTCCTTTTGTGCTGAAAGCTTCTGTGCTTGTGACGGGAGCATCCAACGAAAGGTACGGCAGAAGCGAAGGACGTTCCATTTCCCTGCCCTTAAGGCGTCTGGGAGTGCTGCTTGGGGTTTCAGAGCTTTATTTATTTCATGGCATCCATCTGCTTCCGGTGAACCCGGGGCTTCCTCTGTACGGACAGTATACGAAGGCGGAGCTGCTTTCTCGTATAGAAAAGGACAGCGCCCATCCGGAGTCCCTGTACCAGAAGGACTATATCAACCGCCATGGCGTCACATGGGATACGGAGGAGCCCTGCTGCCAGGTGCTGGGCGAATGGCTGCTTAACCACCGGGATATATGGATGACCCTTCCAAGGGGGCTGTATCGCCGGGTGGAAGGCATGCGGACGGAGAAAATTCTTCGGAACGATATGTTTGCCCACATTCGCCGGCAGAAGGTGCTGCCGCCTTTCGGGCGGGTGCTTCCGGATGACCTGGTGTTTCTGGGAAGCCGGTTCCAGCAGACCGGACGGCCTGCCATGATGGTTCATGATGTGACGGGGGAAGGGAAGGAAATGATTTCCCTGGTGCGGGTGATAGAGGTGCCGGAATCCTCCGATACCCTCCTGGGAGCGGTGCTCCGCGCCTTTACCCATCTGGTCATGCTGGACGGGGAGAAGCTTTTAAAGGAAATGAAACTTCCTGAAGATTCCCGGATTGAAAGCCGGATTCTGCTTCAGGAGGGCGAAAGCCAGACGGACAGCTTCCTTCGGGATCTGCCCTGCCTTTCCGGACTGATGCAGGCCATGGGGGTAGGACTGGTGATGATGGAAAAGGGATATGAAGCGCTGTGGTGAATGATTTCTTTGAAAGCTTTCCGGAAATCATTTATAATAGAAATAATTCATTGTTTGAACGGATTATATTTCCTATGGGAGAAGGAGACTATGCATGGGATTTTTTGATAAGGGACATGAAAAGGAGAGCCCTATCGGCAATTTAAGAGCACATATCGGTACGTTCATGTACTTCGTAAAGGTGGGCAAGTCCAAATTCAAGCATAAGGGCAAAGTGGGCGAAATCTTTGCGGATATGGACAATACCCAGTATCTCTTCCAGCAGGCCACTTCCGGCACCATGTACGACATGAAGAAAAAGCTGGACTACACACTCTGGGACGCAGCCACCCATAAGTACACCGAAGATATCCAGAAGCTGAAGGATGAGCTCCTGAAGGCGGTGGATGAAGGGGAAGAGAGCGGCGTATTTGAAGAGGAAAAGAAAGAAAAGGAATCGGAGGCCAAGAGGAAGGAAGAGGAAGAAAAGAAGGAAGAAGAAACCGGCGACTGGAGGTCCCATATCAAGGGCCAGATGGCGGAAGCAGAGGAAAAGGCCCGCCGGGAAGCGGAAGAAAAGGAACGGGAAATGGAAACTCCGGCGGCGGAAACGGAAGAGGAAGCGTTGACGGAAGAGGACTGCCGGGAGCTTTGGCGCATTATCCAGGGACTGGAGCGGGAGTATAAGGAAATGAACAGCATTGCCGATGACTGGTTCGCCGTCCATGGAAAGAAAACGGGCTGCCTGGCTGCACTGGTGGCTATGACACTCCTCCCCCTGGGTGCCATGTACGGCCTGTATCATCTGCTGTAATAGGCTGGAGGGCTGGTGGACTAGTGGACTGGTGAGCTAGTGAACTAGTGAGTCAGCTGCTGGCAGCTGGCTACAGAAGTCTGACATCTGAAGTCTGACAGTCTGATGTCTGTCGTCTATCATCTATCCAACATAATTTTTACTTGTATTTACCCTCTTTCCTATGATATGATTATTTCAGAAAAATTGTTTCGGGGAGGTGACATCATGTCCAAACATATCGTTACAATCAATCAGTCTTCTCTGCAGGACTCCATTAAGTTTGAAGGCTGCAGTGAATGTCAGACTTCCTGCCAGTCTGCCTGCAAGACAAGCTGCACCATCGGCAACCTGATCTGCACGACTCAGGAAGAAGCCAAGGAAGCAAAGAGAGCCTGATTTTACGGCCCAGCCCCCGGCCCTAAGGCCGGGGGCTTTTCTATTTCTTCTTTGGAAGATACAAAGATTGTAATTGGCGGTGTGAAAGCCGCAATGAAAAGGAGATTATTCATGGATTATAATGTAAAGCCCATGATTCATCGTTTCCGTCAGAACGGCATGAACATTGTGATGGATGTAAACAGCGGCATTGTTCATGTGGTGGATGACGTAACATATAAGGTACTGGAATTTTATAACGGAAAAAACCGGGATATGGTGCTGGCCAATCTGTCTTCTTCCTATGAGGAAAAGGAACTGAATGAAGTGATGGATGACCTGGATGAACTGATTCAGAAGGAAGTCCTCTTTGCGCCTATGGACCCCAACTATAAAATGGCCATTGAAGACAGGCCTATCATCAAGGCGCTGTGCCTGAACATTGCCCATGACTGCAATCTCCGCTGCCGGTACTGCTTTGCAGGGCAGGGCGGCTACGGCCAGTGGCGCATGCTCATGCCCTTTGACGTGGCAAGAAGGGGCGTGGATTTCCTCATTGCCCACAGCGGCCCCAGAGAACACTGCGAACTGGATTTCTTCGGCGGCGAACCGCTCATGAACTGGCATGTGGTGCAGCAGACCATTGATTACGTCCATAAGCAGGAAAAGAAACACCACAAGAAAATCAAAATGTCCCTCACCACCAACGGCATGCTGCTGGACCAGGAGAAGGTGAAATATCTCACCGACAACCACATCAGCCTCATCCTGTCCCTGGACGGCAGGAAGGAAATGCATGACCGCATGCGTCCTGATGTGAACGGAGAAGGCACCTATGACCAGATCGTGAAGAACCTGCAGTACTGCGTGGCCCACCGGAACGGGGAAGAATACTATGTCCGCGGCACCTTTACCAGGTACAACCTGGATTTTACCACCGACGTGGAGGACATGCTTGACCATGGCTTCCCGGCGGTTTCCATGGAGCCTGTGGTAGGCGAAGATACGGAAGAATATTCCATTAAGGAAGAGGACCTGCCCAGGGTGAAGGAGGAGTATGACCGTCTGGCGAAGCTCTTCATCCGGCGGGAAGAGGAGGGGCGTCCATTCTTCTTCTTCCATTTCAATATGGACCTTTGGAAGGGTCCCTGCCTCCCCAAACGTCTCCGGGGCTGCGGCGCCGGCCATGAATACCTGGCGGTGGTGCCGAACGGCGACATTTATCCATGCCACCAGTTCGTTGGCCGGGAAGGCTATGTACTGGGCAATGTATATGAAGGGCTGAAGAACATGAAGATGATGCATGATTTCCGCACCAACCATGTTTTCACCAAACCGGAATGCGTGGACTGCTGGGCGAAATTCTTCTGCTCCGGCGGCTGCCATGCCAATAACGAAGCCTTTGCCGGCGACATCCACAAGCCTTACCATATTACCTGCGAAATCCAGAAGAAGCGGGTGGAATGTGCTATGATGATTCAGGCTTACAACCAGCTGAAAAAGCCGAGTGTCATGGCTCAGCCCGGTTCCTTTGAAGCGAAAAGGGAAGCGCAGGAAAGACAGCAGTCATAAAGAAATAACCGCGTTAAAAGCGCGGAAAAAAGGGGTTTCTGTTTGCACAGAGCCCCTTTTTAATTTATAATATTCTTAAGTGTAGGCAAAATTTGGCAGCTTGAGACAGCTGAAAAAATAATTGGATAACAGGTTCTGAAGATGGATTTTCGTTAAAGGAGGATTCACTGATGAAATTAAAAAGACTGGCAGTCTGTGCGCTGGCGGCATGCATGCTCGGCACCGGCGCCATGATTCATGCGGATGCGTTCAGCCTGGGCAGCGTCCTTGGCGGAGTGGCTAAAGTAGGAGGCATTGGCTTCCTTGTTTCTAAATATGGAGAATCAATTAACAGTGCCATTAACTCGGTGATGATGAAAGAAGGCGCCGGCACGAATTACGCCACCAAGGTGGTGCCTATCGTGAGTATCGGAAACAGTGGATACATCGGCGCCGCCCAGGTCATCGGCGATGCGGACCAGGTGGAAAAGGTAGAGGCTGTGGGGCAGCTGGAAATCAGCTGGAATGACAAGCTCTTCCGTATCAAAGGCCTGATCCCCATGGACAGCGTAAATCCTGCTTCCTTCAGTCGTGTACAGGGAGTAGGCGTTTCTGCGGTGATTGATGTAAGAGTATAAGAGTATGACGGAGGGTGATACTATGATAAAGAAAGCAATATTGGCAGCGGGAATTTCCCTTTTGTGCCTGGCACCGGTTTTTGCGGAAGAACCGGCTACCCTGTCGGACAGGATTGACCGGGTGGATGAAGTGATTTACGGCAGTGCCCAGAGCGGCTCCCTTATCAGCCGGGTGGACAATGCGGACAACCTGATTTACGGAAACGGCAATTCCTCCGCCAGTGGCCTGGACAATCGGATTACGAACCTGTACACCGATGTGGTAAAGAGCGATGACGATGCCCAGCCTTCCATTGCTACCAGGGTGAATGCCATGGAATATTATCTCACCGATGAAATCAAGTCCGATTCCCTGAAAACAAGGATTGGGGATCTGGAAACCAAGGTTTACGGGGCCGAAAAGAAGGGCGCTATCGACCAGCGTCTGGCCAATCTGGAAAAGTCGGTTTATGGTGACCAGCATTATGAAATGAAAACGGTGGAGCTTCCGGCTGATACGGTATTCAAGATTTCCCTGAACGATGATGTGAGCAGCAAGACGAACCAGGTGGGAGATCCCGTGACCTTTACGGTGCAGGAAGATGTGAGCGTAGGCAATGTGCTGGTGCTCCCCAAGGGTGCCCAGGGCAGCGGCGTGGTGACGAAGGTAAGCCGCCCCAAGAGCTTTGGCAGAAGCGGCGCCCTGGATGTTTCCTTCGACCAGGTTTTCTCTGTGGACGATGAAGTGATTCCTACCGTGCTGGGACCGGAAGCCAAGGAAAAGCTGAAAATGGAAGCGGCTGCTGTCGGCGCATCCACCATCGGCGCCCTGGCCCTGGGACCTATCGGTCTGGTGGGTGGCTTCTTTGTGAAGGGCAAGGATGTGAGCCTTCCGGCAGGAAGCACCCTCTACATTGAAACCCAGGAAGCCGTCACCACCAAGGGGCTGGAACTCACCAGCGGTGCGCCGAATGCGGTCATCCGGAAACGGGTGGTGCGTTCTGCAGCAGCGGATACGGAAACTGCCAAAGCAGCGGCGGACAATGAAGTGAAGGAAACAGAAACTGCTGCTTCTGCTCCTGTGGCAAAGGCAGAGGAAAAGGCTGAAGCCAAGGCAAATGACACATCCACCGCTATAAATGAGAAAGCAAAGGCGGAATTGGAATCAGTAGGGGAGAAGGATACGGAAAAGGCAGCTGCCAAAACAGACAGCAGCTCCGAAGAGACTCCTTCCGTGGTTATCGTGAGAAATGACTAAATGACGAAGACATATATAAAACTGCTGGCCCCCTTTGTGCTGGCCTCCCTGCTGGCCATGCCGGCAGGAGCAGAGGAACCAGACGGTCCGGCGGATATTCCTGCTGCCGGTGCTGATGCAGGGACACCTCTGGTATTTGATGCCAAAGGGGTAGTCCGGCCTGCAGCTGCCTATGAAATGACGACAGAGACCCAGCCGGCTAAAGAAAAGCAGGACAAGGCAAAGCAGAATAAAAACAAAAATAAAAACGGAAAAGACGATGCTCCCCAGGACAGCGGGATTTCCGCGGAAAACCCCATGTACGTCACGGCAGACCGTATGCGGTATAACGATACCACCGGTGACGTGGATGCCATGGGGAAGGTGGTCATTAAGCACATGCTTGACACCTACCAAACAGAATATGTATATGGCAACTCCATTGCCCAGAAATACGTAATCCCCGGAGAAGTGCGCTGGGTGAATCCTACCACCCGTCTGAAAGCGGAAAGGGCGGATTATGACGCCGCCAAATCCATTGGCCGCTTTGAAAAGATGGACGGATGGGAAGAGGGAACCTATTATTTCAAAGGCGCAAGCGGCGTGTATGACAGAAATGCCAATAAACTGGTAGTGCAGAAGGGCTATTTCACCACGAAGCACGCTGTGGCCAAGGTGCCGGATTATCGCATTGAGGCGGACTCCATCGATATTTATCCCGGAGACCACTACACCGCCCATAACGTAAAGCTCATGGCGAAAAATACAACCCTTATTACTCTGTCCAGCTACTCCGGCTCCCTTGCCCATGATGACAGTGAAGTAAGCCTGTGGTCCCTGATTCCGCGGCCGGTTTTCGACAGCGATAACGGCACCGGTCTTCATAATGAAATCGCGGTGCCCCTTGGCGGCGGCACGAATGGCACGGTGTACATGAAGAACCGCTGGTACACCAAGTCCGGCTACAAGCCCGATATGGGCGTCCGTTACCGCACGCCCGTAGGTACCGCTAAAGTGCACTATTCGGAAGAGGAAAGCTCTACCAATGATGACGGCGGTATCTGGGTTAAGAAAAGACCGTCCCTGGAATTTGATACCAACCATTTCTACCTGGGAAAATCCCGTTTCTATGTAGGCGCCCATGGCGAATGGGGCTACTGGGATGAAGACCGGGGGGGCCGGGATGTGAAGGGTGCCTACAAGGGCTATGACCTCTATGTTTCCGGAAATCCGTGGAAACTGGGGAAATTCATGAACTTCAGCTGGAAAGCCGGCTACGCCAAGGATTATTACAGCTATTCCGACAATATCCGCAGAAACGGCTATTACTCTATGGGTATTTCCGGCGGCTACGGTCCCCTGTCTTCCTGGATTTACTATACGGACCGCGATATCAAGGGATATACGCCCTATGCCTACGACAGCTACAGCAGTGAAAAACCGTTGGATCTGGGATTCCGCTGGCAGGCTACCCGCATGGATGCACTGAGTCTTGCCTGGTCCATTGATACGGTGAACGGGAAGTTGAATCACCGCTACTGGACTTACTACAGAGATATGCATTCCTTCTACGCATGGATCCGGTATGATGATATTGAAAAAGAAACAAGATTCATGATTATGCCGAAGGACTTTAAGTTCTGATTAGTGGACTAGTGAGCTGGTGAGCTAGTGAACTAGTGGGCTAGTGAGTTCTTCTTTGTAAGGGCATGCTGCTTCTTTTAGAAAGGAGGAATCCCTATGGCGATGAAACGCAAATGGATTCTTCCTTTGGCCGGAGCGGCGGTGACTGCTCTTACGCTTTGGGGCATTTACGGCGTCGGTACGGCGGGAAAACTTCTTCCTGAAAAGAAGCCGAAAACGGCCACGGTGGAGGTGCTTCCCGATACGGAGGATGGGCCGGTTTTGAAATATGACGCCGCCCTCCATCGCAGGGGAAAGCCTCTGCCGGACCCATTTCATGCAGACGCCCTGTCTTCCATGGAAAAGGAAAAAGCGCTGCCCCTGGCAGTGGAAGGAAAGGCGGCAGAAAATTTTTCTGCAGAATCGGCCCCAAGGCCAAGGAAAAGGGAGAAATCCGCAGGTTTTGGCCTTCCTGAGCTGAAGGGAGTCATGGCCTATGGCTCTGAACGGCGGGCCATGCTGGAGATGGATGGAAATTCCGTAGTTGTCAAAGAGGGAGAGAGGGCAGGCCCATGGAGCGTATCGGAGATTCAGGACAAAAAGGTGACCCTCGTTTCCGGCGGAAACAGTCTCACATTGACCATACGTTAGCCAGGAGCAGCATTCTTTTATGCTGCGCCCTTTTTGTCTGCCTGCCCTTTGGCATAGAAGGAAGGACGGAATCATGGGATACTTCCGTCCATGACACGGTGGCGGAGGAACTGGAAAAAGGCATGCAGCCCTCCATCAAAGAAGAAAAGCCTTTTGTCAGGATAGAAAGGCCTTCGGAAAAGAGGGATTTCAGCCTTCATGTAAGCGGCGCACCGGCCCGGGAAGTCATCCGTACCCTGGCGGAAATGACGGGACGCAATCTGGTATTTTCCGGAGACCTGTCGGAAACGGTCACCGCCAGCCTGGACCATGTGACGCCACAGGAGGCGCTGGCCTCCATCCTTGCTTCCTGCGGTCTTTCTTCAAGGACCGAAGGCAGTACCCTCATTGTTTTCAACAGCAAACTGGAGAAGAATGCGGTGCCCGGTACCCGGGCCTTCCGCCTGTCCTATGCGGATGCCGAAGAAGTGGCAGAGGGACTGGGAAAGGTGATGGAAAAAGGAAAAGTCACCTTCAGCCCCTCCGCCAATACGGTCATCATCAGCGGTACGCCCCGGGAGCTCATGCAGGCGGAAAGTCTGGTGAAGGCCCTTGACGTGCCGGAAAAACAGGTGAAGGTGGAAGCGGAAGTGGTGGCTGTCAATAAGAGCTATGCCAAAGACCTGGGTATCGACTGGGATTTCAAAAGCCTCACCGGCAGCGCTTCCTATGACCGGGACAGCTGGAGCGAACAGCGCTATGTGACCGACGACAGCGGCAATATCCTCTATGACAGCGACGGTAATCCAAGGATTAGAAATATTGAAAGAAACGGCTGGGACGTCACCATTCCCGAAGGGTACGCCGGGATTTCCTACGGCCGTTCCCTGGCAGGCCATCCCTATACCTTCTTTTTTCAGGCCAAACTGAATGCCCTGGTGACCCGGGGAAAGGCCAAAGTACTGGCACGGCCCAGCGTGGTCACCATGAACGGAAGAAAAGCGGAAATCCTCATAGGCAGCCGGATTCCGGTGATTGTGGAGCACATGGAAAACGGTGTCAAAACTACGGCCACCGAATACAAGGACGCCGGCATCAAACTGACCTATACGCCCATTATCAGCAGGAACGATGACATTACCGCCGACGTGCACGCGGAAGTGGCCACGCCCTACCTGGTGCCGGAAATGAAGGCATACCGCATCATTACCCGTTCCGCCAATACCATGGTGCGGCTGAAATCGGGAGACATGCTTACCATTGGCGGGCTTATTGACAAGGAACAGGCCAAAACCATGAGAAAAGTGCCTATCCTGGGAGATATCCCCCTTCTGGGCCGGCTCTTCCAGAGCCACAGCACCTCGACGGAAGAATCGGAAATCGTCATCGTCATTAAAGCGGATATTGTGAGGGAAGAGATTAGACGATAGATGATAGAAGTTAGATGGTATGGGCGGCTGTCGGCTTACCGCTTACCGTATGGTGCAGGGCGGAGCCCTGAAATAGGTCCGTAAGATTTTGGACTGATTGCCAATCGGCAGCCTTCCCGCCGACTGGTATTTAGTATCATTTGTCTCATAAGCGGCATGTACCGAGATTCTTCGCCCGGGGTCAAAATGGTCGGTCGGCCAAATAAAAGGAAGGCCCTTTAATGTGCAGGCTAAGGGCCAACTTTGGCCGACTCGCGCATTCTATGCAGAATGCGCGCAAGTGGGGGCGGGAAGGTTAGTACGTAACGCTGACTTCATACTCATCGCCGCAGGCGATACCACCACCCTTTGAACCCTTTGAACCTTTTGAACCCTCTGAACCTTCAGCACCAAAGGTGCTGTCCATTGGCGATACCACAACCCTCAGCCCGAAGGGCTGTCGCCCCCTGAGCAGAGCGAACACAACCCTTCTACACAACCTCCGGCCCGCAGGGGCCGTCTCCCCTTTGGTGCCTTACGGCACCACCTTTCCCCCTAAAGGGGGCACAATAAAATGGGGGCAGCCCTATGAACCTTTTTTGTAAATATAAGTGAGAAAGAAATGGCAGTTTTAAAAATCAGCGGATTATCAAAATCCTTTGGAATCAAAACAGTTTTTGAAAACGTTTCCTTTGAAGTAAGGACGGGAGAGAGAATCGGCCTTGTAGGTGCCAACGGTACCGGCAAGACCACCCTTTTAAAGTGCATCATGGGCACGGAGGAGGCGGACAAGGGCTCCGTGAAGGCCAGTGACGGCGCCATTATCGGCTACCTTCGGCAGGATTTTAACTATACCAGCCGCAGCATCCGGGAGGAAATGGAAGAGGCCTGGAAGGATGTGCTCTATTACAAGGATAAGATGGAAAGTCTGGCCAGGGAGCTGGAAAGCCATAAGAGCGACGAGAAACTGGTGGAGGATTACGGCAGGGCGGAAGCGCGCTTTGAATTCCTTGGCGGCTACGACTATGAATCCACCACCCGGAAAATCCTGACGGGACTGGGTTTTTCCGATGATGACTGGGACAGGGATATCCATTCCTTTTCCGGCGGGCAGAAGGTGAGGATTAATCTGGCTGCTGCTTTTGTGCGGCACCCCGATTTCCTCCTTCTGGACGAACCGACGAACCATCTGGACATGAACATGCTGGAATGGCTGGAAGAATACCTCCGCTCCTACAAGGGCGGTATTCTCATGATTTCCCATGACCGCTATTTCTTAGACGGCGCGGCTACAGGAATTATTGATTTGGAAAACCATCACATCCGCACCTTCCGCGGCGGCTATACCAGGTACATGGAAACTAAGGAAAACCAGGACCGGGCCTATGAGAAGGCCTATGAAAAGCAGCAGGAGCATATCAGGGAAACGGAAGAATACATCCGCCGTTACAAGGCAGGCATTAAGGCCAAGCAGGCAAGGGGGCGCCAGTCCCAGCTGAACCGGCTGGTGCGGCTGGAAAAGCCGGTGCACCAGGCATCGCTCCGCTTCCATTTCGACCCGCCCCAGGAATGCGCGGACAAGGTGCTTGATGTGCTTCGGGTGGAAGGTTCTTATGGAAATCATGTGCTTTTCAAAAATCTTTCCATCCATATCAAAAAAGGGGAGACCGTCGGCCTCATCGGTCCCAACGGCGCAGGGAAGACCACCATCCTGAAAATGATTACAGGAGAAAAGAAACCGGACACCGGATTCATCCAGATGGGAAACAATGTGAAAATGGGATACTATTCTCAGGAGCAGGAAAGACTCCACCCGAAGCTCTCCGTGCTTGATGAAGTGCGGGATACCTTTAACCTCGGGGAAAAGGAAGCCCGCAATATCCTGGGTATGTTCCTTTTTAGGGGAGATGACGTGTTCAAGACGGTGGGCATGCTTTCCGGCGGGGAGAAGGCAAGGCTCTCCCTTCTCTGCCTCTTCCTTGAAAAACCGAATTTCCTTATTCTGGACGAACCGACGAACCATCTGGATATTCCCACCAGGGAAATCATGGAAGACGCCATACAGGCCTTTGGCGGCACCTGTCTGGTGGTGTCCCATGACCGCTATTTCCTGGACAAGGTGGCGGACCGGATATTGGAGCTGGAAGATGGAAAGCTCACGGAATACCTGGGCAACTACAGCTACTACAAAGAAAAGAAAAAGGACCTGGAAGCCTTTGAAAAGGATAGAAACGGCGGCGTAGAAGAAACAGAGAAAGCAGAGGAAGAAAGGGCTACGGAAAAGGAACATCAGGCCAAGGCAGAGCCGTCAGCGGCGGATGTATCCAAGATGAGCCACGTGGAAATGGAAATCGGCCGGCTGGAGGCCACCATGAAAATGTACACCGTCCAGATGAGCATGAATCCCGACAACTATGAGGAACTGGCCAGGGAGTATGAAGAAGCGAAGGCGAAGCTGGATAAGCTCTACGAAAAGTGGGACGAGCTGGCAGAAAAGACGGAAAACTGATACTTATCCGGTAAACAGCTGGATGGAAGAAATATAAAAAGAAACTGTGAGGAAAAATATGGTATTTCTTCACAGTTCCTTTTTCTTCGCTTCTATGCTTTGAAATTCCCAAAGCGATGGTTCGCTGCCCGCCCACATGTCATCTCGAGCGGGGCTGCGTGTCGATATGGGGATAAAGTATTTGTATATCATTGACACTCTGAGTCGAGAGATCTCCCATCGTATTGGGGCTTGTCCCACTGAGTCAGGAGATTTCTCCACTACGCTGCGCTGCGGTCGAAATGACAGTGGAAGGGGAGGCACTGGTGCCATTGAGACCGGAGATTTCTCCGCTCCGCTGTCGACCGTCGAAATGATAATGGGGCGGGCAGCGTACAGAAAAAAAGACTGTGAAGAAATGATTCTCATTTTTTCACAGTCTTTTTTATTTTAACGCTTATCCCACCAGATTCAGAAGGGCCAGCACGATGGTGCCGGGGACGCCGAAGAGGGCGACCACGATGCCGTGCATGGTGGTGAGGGTCATATGGGTGATTCCGATGGTGTTCAGCAGCCAGAAGAGAAGACCGCCCATAATGATATTTCCAATGATTTTCTTCACGAACCGGGCGAAGAGGAAGAACGCCACAACGATGACGATGATGCTGGTAATGCCGTACCCGCCCAGGGCGCCTAAAGATTCAATCATGGTACTAGATTTCCTTTCTGTTTTCTACGGCTCCCGCCAGGGTGATGCCGTCTGTGTAACCTACGGCGCCGCCGGCAGGAATGCCCCTGCCGATACGGGTGACCTTGATGCCCGCCGGCTTGATGAGCCGGGAAAGGTAGTAGGCCGTAGCTTCACCTTCCGTATCGGGATCCGTGGCAATGATGACTTCCTTCACTTCACTGCTTTCCAAACGCTTCAGCAGCTCCTTAATCTTCAGCTGCTCCGGGCCTACGCCGTCAAGCGGGGAGAGAACGCCGTGAAGGACATGGTAAACTCCGTGATACTCCTGGCTCTGTTCCATGGCAGTTACGTCCTGGGGCTGCTCCACCACACAGATGATGGAGTGGTCCCGCCGGTCATCGCTGCAGATTTCGCAGGGATCCGAGGTGGAAAGATTGCAGCAGGTGGAGCAGTAGCATACTTTGCTCCTGGCATTTCGGATGGTATCCAGAAATACATCCACCTCTTCCTGCGGCCTTTCCAGCATGAAATAGGCCAGGCGCCGGGCGCTCTTTACACCGATGCCGGGGAGCTTTCGGAACTGCAGGGCCACCTCTTCCAATTCTTTATTCATCAGAACATGCCGCCGGGAAGGCCCAGGCCTCCGGTGACCTGGCTCATGCTCTTCTGTACCATTTCATCGGCCTTCTTGCCTGCTTCATTGACGGCGGTGGTGATGAGGTCTTCCAGCATTTCCGGATCCTCCGGGTCGATGGCGTCTTTTGCAATCTTCAGGGAGACGATCTGCTTTTCACCGTTCATGGTGAGGGCGATGGCGCCGCCGCCTACGGATACGTCAACGGTCTGCTTCTTCAGTTCTTCCTGTTTCTTCTGCAGTTCTTCCTGCATCTTCCTTGCTTTTTTCAGCATGTTCTGCATCTGTGCTTTATTTCCAAACATAATGGGTCCTCCTTAAAGGTAATATTGAATCAATTCCTTATTTCATGATTCAGTCTTTTCATATATATCACAGTCCGCCATGATTTTCAAGGCTTCATTTAACGACGGGTCGCTCCTGTCCTTGGCGGGAATGCTGTCTTTTGAAACCAGGCGGTAGTCCGGGCCGCTTTGGGCGGCCTTGGCCGGAGCGGGCGCGGGGCCTGCCTGTGATGCAGACTTCAGCAGGGCAAAGGCGGAGGCCTCTTCTTCCCCGCCCTTCAGCACCGTATGCATCTGGATGGGAGAGCCGGTGACCTTGGCAAAGGCTTCGGCCGCCACCTTCTGGTAGGACTTGTTGTTTCCCGCAGCTACAAGGAACTGCTGGGGCGCGGAAACGATGGCCCTGGTGTGGGTGCAGTAAATGAGGGTGCTCTTCCGAAGGCAGGTAAATACATCAATCCGCCTAATGGCCATGAAATAGCCAAGCACCTTCTGCCAGATGGCAGGATAGGTCTTCGGGTCAATGAGGGAAGCATCGGGAGCGGGCTGGCTCGCTGCTGCCGGCGCCGCCGGCGTGGCGGAGGGGACAGGCTGTGGAATATTCGGCCCTTCATTGACAGGAGCACGGTTTTTCCTTTGGGATGCCGGCCTGATGGGGGTATCAATGGGAATGGGTCCTTCCAAAGGTTGGGAGGGCGCGGGGGGCACAGGCATGGGAGAAATGGGAGCTGCTGGAGAAATAGGAGCTGCAGCAGGCGCGACGTGAGCAGCAGGTGCGGCAGGGAAGGAGGGCCGGGATACAGGAGCCGGCGATGGCGGCGCGGCCATGGGCATGGAGACGGCTCCCTTCTTCAGACGTTCCACCTCTTCCTCCAGCTGGGCCACCCGCTGGGCCAGGGAATCCAGGGATTTGGAACCCTTCATGCGGCAGAGATGAAGAAGTCCCATTTCCGCACTGAGCCTGGGGGATGAACTCCTCTTCGTTTCATGGAGAGCCTGGTGAAGATAGTCAAAGAGAGAATCCAGGTAGGGGGCAGGAAGGCGGGATGCATCGGAGCGGAGCGTTTCCACCTTGGCGCCGTACTGGGAAAACTCCGGCGCATTTGGGTTTACTTTGCATATCATCAGATTTCTGAAATGTTCCAGAAGGTCCCGAAGAATGGAGGCCGGCTCCCGTCCGCCCTGCAGGATATTGTAGAAAAGAGTGAGGGCGGCGGAACTGTCGCCGTTGAAGATATGGTGGGACAGGTCCAGAATCATATCCTTTCCCGTAAGGCCCAGGAGGTCGTACACCGCAGGGGCGTCAAGCACTTTGGATTCGGAAGCGGAAGAGCACTGGTCCAGCAGGGACAGGGCGTCGCGAAGCCCGCCGTCCGCCCTGACCGCAATGAGGTCCGCCGCGTCTTCCGTCAGGGAAAGATCGCTTTTCTTGGCAATATAAAGAAGATGGTTCTTAATGTCCTCCACGGAAATCCGATGGAATTCATACCGCTGGCAGCGGGACAGAATGGTCAGGGGAATCTTTTCCGGCTCCGTGGTGGCCAGAATAAAGAGCACATGGGACGGCGGTTCCTCCAGCGTCTTTAAAAGGGCGTTGAAGGCTTCCTTGGTGAGCATGTGCACTTCATCGATGATGTACACCTTCTTCCGGCTCACCGCCGGCAGGGTGCGCACCGACTCCCGGAGAGCCCGGATTTCCTCAATACCCCGGTTGGAGGCCGCATCGATTTCATAGACGTCCAGACTGGAACCGGCATTGATTTCCCGGCAGCTCTGGCACTCATTGCATGGATTCACGCCGTCCGGATGAAGGCAGTTCACCGCCTTGGCCAGGATTTTTGCCATACTGGTCTTTCCTGTGCCCCGGGGGCCGGAAAAAAGATAGGCATGGGCCAGCCGGTCTTGCTCGATGGCCCGCTCAAGGGGTATGGAAATATGCTTCTGCCCCACCACCTCCGTAAACGTGCGGGGTCTCCATTTTCGATATAATGCTAAATAAGCCATAAACAACCTCCCGGAGAGAGTAGAAATTAGACGATAGAAGGTAGAAGATAGAAGATAGACGATAGAAATTAGAGACTAAAAACAAGGAACTTTCTTTATAGGTATCATAATTATTATACAATAAAGCAGAGGCACAAAGGCATAAAAAAAGCCTTGCAGTCCTCATTTATGACAGCCTCCAGGATGCACCGTGTCACATGAAAAGGGCCACTTACGGCTGCTTCCTCTCGGACCTGACCGGGTTCATGGGATTTCATTGCACGGGGCCCGGAGACTGCCATAAATCAGTACTGCAGAGCCATGTACTATATTATACAGCATTATGGGGAAAAAGCAATATGTTTGTTTTTAGTGAGCTAGTGGGCTGGTGGGATAGTGGGAATGGGGACTAGGGGCTGGGGATTCGGGGATGGGGGGGTTAGTGGGACAGTGAGACAGTGAGACAGTGCGGGAGTGGGGGCTGGGGATTGGGGACACCTTCCTGCCGACCGGTATTTACCGGCATTCCCTCACTAGCTATTCTTACCGAGATCCTTCGCTTACGCTCAGGATGACAATGGAGACGGGCCGTGCATTCATCATTGTCTGCTTTCTCAATGACTGTATGGCTGCCCACCGTGATGTCATCTCGAGCGGAGCTGCATGCCGGTATGAGGATAAAGGTATTTGAGCTCCATTGAGACTCTGAGTCGAGAGATCTCCTGCCACCATGCAGCTTTCACCATTGAGACAGGAGATTTCTTCATTCTGTGGAGAGAGTCTCCAAGTCAGCCGAAGTTGGCCTCTAGCCTGCCCAATAAGAGGCTTTCCTTTTGTCGGCAGAGCGACACCGATTGACTGCGCCAGCGGGAAGGCGCCCGGCGGACAGCGGACAGCGGTAAGCGGAAATCACTCTATACTTGTCCTACTTTCCCACTGTCTACTGTCCCACTGTCCCACTGTCCCACTGTCTCACTGTCTCACTAGCTCACTAGCCAACTAGTCCACTAGCTCACTAATAAACATTTATCACTACGAACATTTTACAAACGGGGAAAGTATTGTATAATAATAAAAATTAAGTTTTGACGATGAGGGAAATTGTCAAAAGAGAGAGGATGATTTATATGTCTCAAACAGTATGGTCCCTGGTGCCTCCTGTGGTTACCATCATTCTGGCACTGGCGACCAAGGAAGTGTACATGTCTCTGGCCATCGGTATCTTTATCGGTGCCTTTATGTTTGCCGGATTCAGTGTACTTGGTGCCATTGATACCATGTTCCACATCATGTCGGATAAGGTGGGAAGCAATGTGTACATTCTGGTGTTCCTGGTGCTCCTGGGCATCATGGTGGCGGCTATCCAGAAGTCCGGCGCGTCCCAGGCCTACGGCGATTATGCGGCCCGCACCATCAAGGGGAAACGCAGTGCCCTTTTTGTAACCATGGCGCTGGGTATTCTGATTTTCATTGATGATTATTTCAACTGCCTTACGGTAGGTACGGTGATGCGGCCTGTGACGGACCGTTTCAAGATTACCCGTGCCAAGCTGGCTTACATCATCGACGCTACAGCGGCGCCGGTGTGCATTATTGCACCGGTTTCCAGCTGGGCGGCAGCGGTGACTTCGTCCCTTCCGGAGGGAAGCTCCATTGATGGCTTTGCCCTCTTTTTGGAAACCATTCCGCTGAACCTTTACGCATGGCTCACCATTATCTTTATGATTGTCATCATCTGGTCCGGCAAGGATTTCTCCCGCATGGCGCAGTATGAAAAACAGAGCGGCGGCACCCTGGTGATTCCGGCGGAGTATGCGGACGATGAAAGCAATGCGCCCGTGGGAAATGGAAAAATCATTGATCTGATTCTTCCGCTGGTGGTTCTTATCGGCGGCTGCGTGTTCGGCATGCTGTATACCGGCGGCATTCTGGAAGGAAAGGGCGTGGCGGAAGCCTTCGCCAACTGCGAATCCGCCAGGGGTCTTGTGATCGGTTCCTTCATTGCCCTGGTATTTACCTTTGTTCTTTATATTCCCAGAAAGGTTTTGAACTTCAGCACCTTCTGCAGCTGCTTCGTGGAAGGCTTCAAACAGATGACTTCTGCCATCATGATTCTTTCCCTGGCATGGACACTTTCCGGCATTGTAGGTAAGGAATACCTCAATATCGGCGGTTATGTGGGAAGCGTGGTTTCCGATAATGCCACCATTGCCATCCTGCTGCCGGCGCTGTTCTTCCTGGTAGCCATCGGTCTGGCCTTTGCCACCGGTACATCCTGGGGTACCTTCGGTATCCTTATTCCTATCGTACTGGCCATCGTATCCAATGATACCCACCTCATGATTATGACCGTGGCTGCTGTTTTGGCAGGCTCCGTAGGCGGCGACCATGTATCGCCTATTTCCGATACCACCATCCTGGCCTCGGCAGGGGCCCAGTGTCATCACATAGACCATGTGTCCACCCAGATTCCCTATGTCATTGTCGTAGCCGTGAGCTGCGTGGCAGGCTATCTGGTGGACGGCATTACAGGAAACGGCATCCTCGGCGATGTGGCAGGTCTGGCGTGCATGCTCATTATCCTGGCATATTTCCTGAAATTCAAATCTTATAAAAACGCCGACTAAAGGCAGTCAAAAAGCGCATCGTTGATGTCCTCATCAACGATGCGCTTTTTGCGTGGGGATGGGCTGTGAAATTTTATGGTTGAAAGAGGGGGCGCCTTTTGAAATAAAGGGGCGAGCCAGAAGGGGAGAGCTGCCGCTGGATTCCTTAGTGAACTAGTGAGCTGGTGGACTAGTGGGCTAGTTGGAGTCAATGTCAGGGTGTACCAAGATTCTTCGCCTGCGGCTTAGGATGACAGTGGGAGGCAGGAAGGAAAGCACGTAACGCTGACTATATACTCATCGCCGAAGGCGATACCTTCCCCTGAGCGTCAGCGAACACAACCCTCCTACACAACCCGCCGCCGCAGGCGGCCCTAACCTGCGCCGTCAGGCGCGCCCCTTTTTTTAAAATTGCGGCGGAGCCGCCACCACAACCCTCGCAGCTGTAGGCTGCGTCAAACTTTAGAACCTTAAGAACCTTCGGGCCGAAGGCCCGTCAACCTTCCCCTCTGAACCTTCTGAACCTTTACAATTTATTCTTTATCTTATATACAAGGCTCACCAGGGTGAGGATGGCTACGAAGGCGGTGATGGTCATGGACCAGGCGATGCCTATGTGCATGTAGCCGGCGAAGGAAAAGTCCCAAGTAAAGTACATGATGGTAATAATGGCGGCGGCAATGCAGGCGATGGCCAGCATGGTGGGCTTTTCCCGGTAGGTGACCAGGAAGAAAATGGCTGCCAGGTAGCCGGCGGCGCCGGCAGCGGAGAGGAAGTCGTCGTGGTAGAGGACCAGGGACACGATGGAGAGGATAAAAGCGTATTTCATAGGGGCTCCTTTATTTGACAAGGTTTTGGAAATCGGGGTCGCCATGGAGCCACTGGAAGTGGTCCTGGGCGGCGGCCTGGGGCTTCACGTTTTTCGGGTCCAGGTCCACCGCTTTCTTCAGGTATTCCAGGGCCTTTGCCTTATCCCGCTTGTCGGCGTAGTTTGTGGCGATGCCGTACCAGGACCAGGTGTTTTTCGGGTCTTTATCCAGCACTTTTTGGAAATAGCGGATGGATTCGTCGTAGTGCTTTCCCAGTTTCTGGGCCATGGCCATGTCGAAATCGGCCTGCACGTAGTTGGGATTGATGGCAAGGGCTTTCTCCACGGTTTTAATGCCTTCCTCCGGAGAAACGTCGAAGGCCTGGATAATGCCTTTGAGGGAAAGGGCTTTATAGTTTTCGTCGTCCTTCTCCAGGGCCTTATTGGCCAGTTCCAGGGCATTGAGGTGGTCTCCCTTCCCGTAGGCCGTGACGGCTTTCATATATAACTGTTCCGATTCTTTTGAAATTGGATGGACCGCAGGGGCGGAAGCGGCAGCCGGGGCAGGGGAGGAGGAAGCAGGGGCGTTTGACGAGCCGCATCCGGCGGACAGGGCGCAGGTGATGACCAGAGCGGCCAGAATGATGGATTTCATAAAAACTCCTTTGATTCTCCGTGGAAAAGGATGGAGAATCCAGTATAATAAAGAGGAATTGGTTTTGCATTCTATTATAACAGAAAAAGAAGGAGGAGTATCATGAGTTCATTTGCATTCATCACCGGAGCCACCAGCGGTATCGGGCTGGCCACGGCCAAAGCGCTGGCAGCGAAGGGATACGGCCTGGCCCTGGCTGCCAGAAATAGGGAGAAACTGGAACAGGTGAAGAAGGAAATTGAGGATGAAATGCATGTGCCCGTTACCTGCTATGTCCTTGATGTCCGTCATCCGGAAGAAATCCATGACGTCACGGAAAGGTGCCTCAAAGAACTGGGGACACCCCGGATCCTTTTGAATGACGCCGGTTTGGCCAGGGGACTGGAGCCCTATGGAGAGACGAAGGAAGAGGATATTCTCCAGATGATTGATACAAACATTAAGGGCCTTTTCCTTGTGACCCGCGCATTTCTCCCGTCCATGCTGGAAAAGAATGAGGGCCATATCGTCAACCTGGGCTCCACAGCCGGCCTCTATGCCTATGCAGGGGCAGCGGTGTACTGCGCCACCAAGGCGGCGGTGAAAACATTCAGCGACGGCATTCGCATCGACGTGATTGACAGCGATATCAAGGTCACCACCATCCAGCCGGGCATTGTGGAAACGCCGTTCAGCGAAGTCCGTTTCCACGGCGACAAAGAAAGGGCTGCCAAGGTGTATGAAGGGGTGGACGCCCTGCAGGCCGAAGACATTGCCAATATCATCGCCTTTGCTGTAGACCAGCCCAAACGGGTGCAGATCAGCGACATCGTCATCATGGCCAACCAGCAGGCCACGGGATTTATGGTGAGTAAGAAGGGGAAATAGTTTCCTGTTGGGATGAATGGCGGTGGGGTCATGCCAGGGTGGAAACCATTGGCAGGCCGCTTCACGCCGACTGGCACTCCTTAGTGGTCTAGTGGGCTGGGAAATGGGGCGCCTTGAGGAAATGGTAAATGGTGAATTGTAAATGGTAAATGAAGGTGGACGGCTCCGCCGCCAGTATGTATAAAACCTTTACAACCGCCCTGACGGGCGAGGGAAATACACCCCTTTTGCCGCCTGCGGCGGCGTCTCCCCCGGAGGGGGAGATTATAGCGGTGCTATACCTTGAGATGCTTATGAGTTCAGAAGCTGAGCGGAGAGAAAGCCTCCCCCTCCGGGGCGAGTGGGAGGCAGGAAGGCAAGCACGTACGTAGTCTGACGTCTGACTTCTATCGTCTAATCCACGCCCCTATCCTCCGTCGCCTAACGGCGCCACCCCCCCTTCCTGTGGAAGGGGGCTAAATACTGCGGCGGAGCCGCCACCACAACCCTCGGGCCAAAGGCCCGTCAAACTTAAGAACCTTCCGGCCGAAGGCCGGTCAATCTTGAGAACCTTTTGCGCCCAAAGGGCGCCGAATCTTCTGAACCCGAGCCGCGAAGCGGATTTTCCCAAAAAACCATTTGCTTTTTCATTTCTTCTCTTGTATAATAAATAAGCTTGTTATTTTGCAAGTAACTTCCTGGCCCGCAGTGAGTGCGGGACATAGGTCCGAAAAGGAGGCGAATTTCGTGAAAAAGTATGAAGTTATGTTCATTGTGAATGCAGCTGATGATGAAGTTATCAAGGCTGCTGTCAAACTGGTACAGGACACCATTACCAGAATCGGTGGTACCATTGACAATACTGATGAATGGGGCAAACGTCATCTTGCGTACGAAGTAAAGCATCAGAGTGAAGGATACTACGTAGTAGTTGATTTCCAGGCTGACCCGGCGCAGATTAAAGAACTTGACCGCGTTATCAAGATTCATGAAGAAATTATCCGTCATATCATTGTAAAACAGGATGACTAAGAGGTAGCACAATGAATTCAGTTCAAATCTTGGGAAATCTTGGACGGGATCCGATCATTCGTGCTACGAAGACCGGCCGTTCCGTAGCATCGTTTTCTGTAGCAGTAAGCCGTAACTATACAACCCCCCAGGGAGAACAGCGCGAGCTTACAGACTGGATTAATGTTGTTGCCTGGGGTCCCCTGGCAGAAGCTGTTGGAAACCAGCTGAAAAAAGGCAGCCGCGTATTTGTGGAGGGGCGTATTTCCAGCCGTTCCTATGATGCGCAGGATGGCACAAAGAGATATGTAACAGAAGTTGTTGCCAATACCATTGCCGTTCCCATCGGCACTCCGCGCAGCTCTTCCTACGGCCCGCAGCAGGGAGGTTCTTTCGGCGGCGGCTTTGGAGGAAATAACGGCGGCTTCGGTGGAAACAACGGCGGTTTCGGCGGAAACGGTTATAACAACGGCGGAAACGGCAGTTATAACAATAGTCCTGCCGGACAGGGCGGCCAGCCGGGAGGAAATTTTGGACAGTTCGGTACGACGTCCAAAGATGAAGATATTCCGTTCTGATATGCATTGATTTTGGAGGATATAGAAAGCATGATTAGAAGAGATAGAGTAAGAAGACCGAGAAGAAAGGTCTGCCAGTGCTGCGTAGATCACGTAGACACCATTGATTATAAAAACGTTGCTGCACTGCGTCGTTTCGTTTCCGAAAGAGGCAAGATTCTGCCCCGCCGCGTAACCGGAACATGCGCAAAGCATCAGCGCAAAATCAATCTCGCCATCAAGAGAGCAAGAGCCATCGCTCTGCTTCCCTTCAGCGCTGACTGATAACCATAGGGCTCCCGCTCAGGCGGGGGCTTTTTTATTGGATTTGACAAGGATCCTCTTTTTGGATATACTGGAAGAAATTCATAAAGTGCGATGAAGCTCTTGTTTCCCTTCAGGGGGATAACAGGAGCTTTTTTGCATAGTAGAGTGCCTCTTTCATGGATGGAGACCATAAAACTTCTTCATGAAACGGCGCTTCATTTTTTCCCTTCCTGGAGGTGTCTTATGAATCAATCGGAAGGATTTGGTAAAAAGTACGGTTTGTTTCTAGCACTGGCGGCCATGGCCCTGGTCTATCTTTTCCCGACGCCTGTGGACCTGCCGACCTCAGGCCATCGGCTCATCGGTATCCTGGTATTTGCCGTCATTATCTGGATGACCGAAGGTGTGTCCTATCCGGTCAGTGCATTTGTGATTGTTGTGTTCATGGCATTTTCTCTGGGCATGGCGCCTAATCCCGCCAAGCCGGAGGCCCTTCTCGGTACCAGTAAGGCCCTGCAGATGGGACTTGCCGGTTTTTCCACCACCGCCTGGGCCCTGGTGGCAGGAGCCATGTTTCTGTCGGCGGGCATGATGATAACGGGGCTGGATAAGCGTATCGCCCTGGTGGTCATGTCCCATATCGGCGTGAAATCCAGCCATCTGGTGATTGGCGTCATTTTCGTGGGATTCCTGCTTTCCTTCTTCGTTCCATCCACCACGGCCCGGGTATCCTGCATGGTCCCCATCGTGGTGGGTATTATCCGCGCCTTCGGTCTCCAGAAGGGCTCCACCTTTGCGGCGGTGCTCATGATGGCCGTGGCCCAGGCCGATTCCCTCTGGAACATCGGTATCAAGACAGCGGCTGCCCAGAACATGGTGGCCATCGGATTTATCCAGCAGGTACTGGGCAAGGACATCAGCTGGCTGGAATGGTTCATCGCGGCCGCTCCCTATGCGGCCATCATGTCGGTAGTGCTCTATTTCCTCCTGATCCATGTGATGCCTCCGGAAGTGAAAGAAATGCCCGGCGGCCGGGAAGCGCTGGAAAAGATGCTGAAAGATCTGGGACCCGTTTCCAGGGATGAAAAGAAACTGCTCCTCATTTCCATTCTCCTCCTCTTCTTCTGGGTCACTGAAAAGAAACTCCATCCCTTTGATACCACCACCGTTACCATCACTGGCATTATGCTCATGATGCTGCCGAAAGTGGGCTTCATGACATGGAAACAGGCAGTTCCCCATATCAACTGGGGCACCGTCACCCTCTTCGGCGTAGGCATCAGCCTGGGCACCGCCCTTTTGAAATCGGGCGCCGCCATCTGGCTGGCCAACCACTTCGTGGCCCTCTTCGGCATGGAAACCATGTCGCCCCTCATGGTCATTGCGGTGCTGGCCTTCTTCCTCACCGTCATCCATCTGGGCTTTGCCAGCGCCACAGGCCTTGCGTCGGCCATGATTCCTATCGTCATCGCCGTTCTCCAGAGCGTGAAGACACCGGGCATCGATGTGCTGGGCATGACCATGATTCTCCAGTACACCATCTGCTTCGGCTACATCCTTCCGGTGAATGCGCCGCAGAACATGATTGCCTACAGCACCGGCTACATTACATCCAAAGATTTTCTCATCACCGGCATTCCCTTCACCATCCTGGCCTACGTCATGATTCTGGTCTTCTCCGCCACCTACTGGCACTGGCTGGGATATGTGGGATGAGGGGAGAAGGTAGATGGTAGAAGGTAGACGATAGACGTCAGAGGTCAGACGTCAGACATCAGACGCTAGACACCAGCAACTAGCAACTAGCTGCCAGCCCACCAGCCCACTAGCTCACTAGCCCACCAGCCCACTAGTCCACTAGCTCACTAAAAAAGCACTTCCTTTGGGAGGTGCTTTTTTCGTTGGAAAATGGAAAAGAAGGGGCAAAAGTCTTGACATGGAGGGGCATGAATGATATTCTAATAACGTAAGTTAGCACTCGAGAGCAATGAGTGCTAATAACAAGGTGATAATTATGGCAGCACGCAGAACAAACAAGAATGAACCCCGCTACGGGGCCAATGAACTGAATGAAAGAAAGAGAAAAGTACTGTGGGCCGTTGTACAGGATTATGCGGACACCGCTGAGCCGGTGGGATCCAGGACCATTGCGAAGAAGTACAACCTGGGCGTCAGCAGCGCCACCATCCGCAACGAAATGCAGGACCTGGAGGACGAAGGATATCTGGAACAGCCCCATACTTCCGCAGGACGTATCCCTTCCATCAAGGGATATCGTTTTTACGTGGACTGGCTCATGCAGCCCGCTCCCGTTTCCAGCGAAGAAAAGTCCATGATTGACAGCATGCTTCTGGACCACGTGACGAAGGTGGATGAAATTTTCCGGAACATGGCCAGGGCCGTGGCGTCACTGACCCATAACCTTTCCGTGGCCACGTCGGCGGGAAGCAAGAAGAAATTCAATTACATCCGTTTCCTTCCCTTAGACGGGGTGAGGGCCATCCTGCTGGTGGTGACAGACCAGGGCGATGTGTCTAATGCGGTGGTGGATATCCCCAAGGGAAGCACCTTTGATGAAATGCAGCTCCTGGCAGACAGGCTGAACCATTTCCTCCACGGCCGTGACATAGACAGCATGGATGAAAATGCCATCCTTGCCTTCCAGAAGGACATAGAGAAGAACCTCAGTCCCTACATGAACGTATTCAAAGCGCTGCAGCAGGTGATGACGCCGCCAAAGGAGGTTTACTCTGGCGGTGCCAGCCAGCTTATCGAACAGCCGGAATTCAAGAATGTGGAGAAAATGCAGGATATCCTGAATCTCTTAGAGCAGCGGGATATGCTGGAAAGCATGCTCCTTTCCAGTTCCGACCAGCCCATTGCCGTCCACATCGGCACGGAAAATTCAGTGAAATCCCTGTCGGACCTTTCCATCGTGAGGGCCCAGTTCTCCTCCGGCGGCAGGGTCATCGGGTCTGTGGCGGTGCTTGGACCTACCAGGATGCAGTACAGCAAGATTATCGGCATGATGCGGTTTATGCAGGAAAGACTGGATCAGCTGTTGAAGAATAAAGAATGATAAGGAGGCTCCCGTATGAAGAAAGAAGAAGTCAAAGTGAAAGTGAATGCGGAAGAACCGAAGAACAAAAAGGAAGAACCGGCGAAGCAGGAAGCGGAAAAGGCAAAAAAGCCTACGGCCGAAGAACTGCAGCAGCAGGTGATTTTCCTTACCAAGCAGGCCGCTGAAGCCCAGAAAAAGGCAAGGGAAGCGGAGGACAAGGCGAAGTCCGAGGAAATCAAACTCCAGACCGCCCTGTCCCAGTATGTAAGGCTCCAGGCGGATTTCGACAATTTCCGCCGCCGCACAAAGGACAGCGAAGCCAAGGCCGCCGATACATACAAGGCGGAAACCCTGAAATCCTTCCTGCCGGTGCTGGACAATTTTGAACTGGCCCTCTCCCATATGAAGAAAGAGGAAACCGGTGAAGCCTACGTAAAGGGCTTCGAGCTCCTCCAGAAGCAGATGGTGAAGATTATGACGGACTTCGGTGTGAAGGAAATCGAATCCAAGGGTAAAACCTTTGATCCCCATTTCCATGAGGCGGTCATGATGGTTTCATCCGATGAAATGGAAGACGAAACCATTGCCATGGTTTTCCAGAAGGGCTACCTGTACAAGGATACGGTCCTTCGTCCTGCCAAGGTACAGGTTGTGAAGAACAACTGACATTGGCAGTTTGAATCAGCATATTTCTCATTATCAGTATACATGAGCATGAAAGGAGACATTTTAAATGTCAAAAGTAATTGGTATTGATTTAGGTACAACCAACTCTGTAGTAGCAGTCATGGAAGGCGGCGAACCCGTCGTCATCCCCAACGCCGAAGGCTCCCGTCTCACCCCTTCCGTTGTAGGTTTTTCCAAGAACGGTGAACGTCTGGTAGGCCAGCTGGCAAAACGCCAGGCCGTTTCCAACCCGGACCGCACCGTAGTTTCCATTAAACGCCACATGGGCAGTGACTACAAGGTTACCATTGACGGCAAGGCCTATACACCACAGGAAATTTCCGCCATGATTCTGCAGAAACTGAAGGTGGACGCAGAAGCTTACCTGGGTGAAAAGGTAACCGAAGCCGTTATTACCTGCCCGGCTTACTTCACCGACAGCCAGCGCCAGGCAACCAAGGACGCCGGCGCCATTGCAGGACTGAAGGTTCTCCGTATCATCAACGAACCGACCGCATCCGCCCTGGCCTACGGCCTTGACAAGATTAAAGACGGCAAGGAACATCGTTTCCTGGTTTACGATCTTGGCGGCGGCACATTCGATGTATCCATCCTGGACCTGGCAGACGGCGTGTTTGAAGTAGAAGCATCCAGCGGCAACGGCCATCTGGGCGGCGATGACTTCGATGCCCGCGTCATGGACTGGATTGCAGACACCTTCAAGAACCAGAACGGCTTCGAACTGAAACGGGATCCCATGACCAACCAGAGACTGAAGGAAGCCGCTGAAAAAGCAAAGATTGAACTGTCCTCCGTCATGTCCACGGACATCAACCTCCCCTTCATCACCATTGACTCCAACGGCCAGCCGGTTCACTTCGATGCTACCCTCACCCGCGCCGTATT
The DNA here is from genome assembly GCF_900538805.1 of uncultured Dialister sp. GTDB lineage: Bacteria > Bacillota > Negativicutes > Veillonellales > Dialisteraceae > Dialister. The sequence continues at coordinate 2,554 of NZ_UPZP01000018.1, read as the reverse complement.
CGACCAGATTACGGAAGACCTGGTACAGGCTACCGTAGAACCCATGGAACGGGCTATGAAGGATGCCAACCTCACCATTGACGACATCGATAAGATTCTCCTGGTCGGCGGCTCCTCCCGTATTCCGGCTGTACAGACCCTGATCCGCAATAAATTCCACAAAGAACCGTCCAAGGGCGTCAACCCCGATGAATCCGTAGCAGTTGGCGCAGCCATTCAGGCCGGCGTACTCAAGGGCGAAGTGAAGGACGTACTCCTCCTCGACGTGACCCCGCTGTCCCTGGGCATTGAAACCCTGGGCGGCGTATTCACCACCATGATTAAGAGAAATACCACTATTCCGACATCCAAGACCCAGGTATTCTCCACAGCCGTAGATAACCAGCCGTCCGTAGACATCCATGTACTCCAGGGCGAACGCCCCATGGCTGCCGATAACAAGACACTGGGCCGCTTCGAACTGAGCGACATTCCGCCGGCTCCCCGGGGAGTTCCGCAGATCCAGGTGACCTTCGATATTGATGCCAACGGTATTGTACACGTTTCCGCAAAGGATCTGGGCACCGGCAAAGAACAGAAGATCGACATCACCTCTTCCTCCGGCCTCTCCGATGAAGAAATCAAGAGAATGCAGGACGACGCCAAAGCCCATGAAGCAGAAGACAAGAAACGGAAAGAAGCCATCACCGCTAAGAACAATGCAGAAGCCCTCATTTACCAGGCCGAAAAGACCATTAAGGAACTGGGAGACAAGGCCGATGCAGGCAAGGTGAAAGAAGTGAACGACGCCATTGCCAAACTGAAAGAAACCCTCAAAGGCGATGACACCGAAAAGATTAAAGCCGACGCCGAAGCTTTGACCAAACCGCTCCATGAACTGACCGAAAAACTCTACCAGCAGGCACAGCAGCAGGCCCAGAATGCAGGTGCCCAGCAGGGGCAGGCGGCAGGAGCCAAAAAAGACAAGGACAATGTGGTAGACGCAGACTATAAAGTCGTGGACGACGATAAGAAATAAGGAATAGTGTGATTTCTTTATGGCAGACAGCAAGGATTATTATGACATCCTTGGCGTAAGCAAAAACGCCACCGATGATGAAATCAAAAAAGCATACAGAAGACTTGCCCGCAAATACCATCCGGACCTGAACAAGGACAATCCCAAGGCGGCAGAGGAAAAGTTCAAGGAAGTCAATGAAGCCTACCATGTACTTTCCGATGCCGACAAGAGAGCCCAGTACGACCAGCTCGGCCACGACGCCTTCCAGCAGGCCTCCCGCGGCGGAGCCGGCGCCGGGGGCTTCGGCGGATTCGGCCAGGGCGGATTTAACGGCCAGGGCTTCGACTTCGGCGGCTTCGACATGGGTGACATTTTCGACATGTTCACCGGCGGCAGCCGCAGAAGAAACAATGGTCCCCAGCAGGGCGCAGACCTCCGCTACGACATGACCATTACCCTTCGGGAAGCCTTCACCGGCGTGAAGAAGAAATTCTCCGTCACCAAGAACGACACCTGCAGCCACTGTCACGGCAGCGGCGCAGAACCGGGCTCCTCCGTCGATACCTGCCCTGCCTGCCATGGCACCGGACAGCAGCGTATCGTAAGAAACGGCCCCTTCGGACAGATGGTGAACATCGTCACCTGTCAGCAGTGCGGCGGCACCGGCAAGATTATCAAAAACAAGTGCAAAGAATGCCATGGCACCGGTACCGTCAGGGCCTCCAAAACCATTGAAGTCAACATCCCCGCCGGCGCTGACAGCGGCGTCCGCATGAGAGTGGCCGGCGAAGGCGAACCGGGCCTCCGCGGCGGTCCCAAAGGCGACCTCTACGTATACATCTACGTGGAAGACGACCCGGACTTTGAAAGAGAAGGCGACGACCTCTACAGGACCGTCAATATCTCCTACCCCGTGGCAGCCCTGGGCTCCACCATCAAAGTCAAGACACTGGACAAAGAAGTGGAACTGAAGATTCCCGCCGGCACCCAGACCGGCACCCGCTTCCGCATCTCCGGCGAAGGCCTGCCCCACCTCCAGTCCTCCCGCAAAGGAAACCTCTACGTGGAAGTCCACGTCACCGTGCCTAAACGGCTGAACGAAGACCAGAAAAATGCCCTTCTCCACTATGCCAATGAAATGGGCGAGGACTGCTCCCAGTACAAAGGGAAAAGCTCCTTCCTCGACAAAATCATAGACAAATTCAAACAGTAAGAAAAAGCTCATCGGTTATCCGGTGGGCTTTTTTGGTGGGGGAGCAAAGGGGGGGGCGGGCCCTTTGGGCCCGCAGGTTGTGTTGGCCGCTTCGCGGCAAATTAAAAAGGGGCGCGCCTGACGGCGCAGGTTGGGGCCGCCTGACGGCGGCGGGTTGTGTAGAAGGGTTGTGTTCGCTTTCGCTTGGGGGGAAGGTGGCGGCTCCGCCGCAGTATTTAGCCCCCTTCCTTAGGAAGGGGGTGGCGCTGAAAGCGCCGGAGGATAGGGGCGTCAGTTTTAAAAAGGTTCTTAAGATTGACCGGCCTTCGGCCGGAGGGGGCTTAGGCTTGACGGGCCTTTGG
>NZ_UPZP01000017.1 GCF_900538805.1 uncultured Dialister sp. | reverse complement strand
GGCTGGGGGAACAGTGAGACAGTGAGATAGCGGATAGCGGACAGCGGACAGCAGACAGCCGGCCCACTAGCCCACCGGCCCGCTTTTATGTTATATTTTTCATGTACATTTCATAAAGGAAGAAGCGATACAATGGAAAAGCATTTTGATATTAACCGGGGCGGCTTCAGCATACGAAGCAGGCTCATTGTGAATGACAGCGACAAAAGCACCCGTACCTTTGATGATGTGGTCATTGTCACCCATGGCTTTGGCAGCAGCAAAGAAACGGCAGGCACCCTCCATTTCGGAGAACATCTCACCTCCAAGTACAAGGGATTTGCGGTCATTGCCTTCGACTGGCCCTGCCACGGCATGGACGCCAGAAAAAAGCTTACCGTAGACGAATGCCTCACCTACCTCAAACTGGTTACAGAATATGCCAAAGAAGTGATGAAAGCCAAACGGGTATATAACTACTCTTCCAGCTTCGGCGGATACATTACCCTCCGCTACATCATCCAGCAGGGCAATCCTTTCACCAAAATTGCTCTCCGCTGTCCGGCAGTATGCATGTACCAGTCCATGATGAGCTATATTTCCGACGACGATAAAAACAAACTGGCCAAGGGAAAAGAAATTTCCGTAGGGTTTGAAAGAAAAATGAAAGTAGATGCCTCCTTCTTCGAATCCCTCCGGAACTTCGACGTACGGAAGCAGGAATACTTCGACTACGCCGACAACATGCTCATCATTCACGGCACAAAGGACGAAATGATTCCCATCGAAGAATCCCGCCGCTTTGCGGAAAACAACGTCATCGAATTCATCCCCGTGGAAGGCGCCAACCACCCCTTCCAGAACCCCGACCACATGGCGCTGGCCATCCATAAGATTATTGAATTCTTCCATGGATAGTGGGGCCCTTTGACACGCCTGCGGCGTGAAGGTTCTTAAGATTGACCGGCCTGTCGGCCGGAGGGTTCTTAGGTTTGACAGCCCTTCGGGCTGAGGGTTGTGGTATCGCCGCCATTGGACAGCGCCTTTGGCGCTGAAGGTTCTGAAGTTTGACGGGGCTCTCGCCCCGAAGGTTCTTAGGTTTGACGCAGCCTAAGGCTGCGAGGGTTGTTGTATCGCCGCTTTGCGGCGATGAGTATGAAATCAGCGTTACGGGATTGGCGTTTGTGTCACCATTGCGGCATAGCGAAGAGCCAGAGCCTCCTTCCACAGGAAGGAGGTGGCGCCGTCAGGCGCCGGAGGATAGGGGCGTCAGGTCTTTTGATAAAAATACGGACCTATCCTCAGGGCTTCGCCCAGCTCCTTTCTGAGAAAGGAGCCTGCGTTACGTGTTATCCTTCCTGCCTTCCACTCGTCATCCTGAGCGAAGCGAAGGATCTCGGTTCAAGACGATAGTGAATCAATTATCGTTAAATACCGGTCGGCAGGAAGGAGCCGCTGCAGGCGGCTCCCCCCTTGGTGCCTGACGGCACCACCTTCCCCTACAGATGGTAAAACAATAGAGCACAGCAATGCAAAAAGCCTTATATCAACCGATTTCCGATTGATATAAGGCTTTTATTCATGGAGCCAGCAACAGGATTTGAACCTGCGACCTACGCATTACGAATGCGCCGCTCTACCAGCTGAGCTATACTGGCATGAACATATATATATTACAGGAGAGGCCCCCATTTGTCAAACTGAATTTCCTAATAAAAAAATCCGCCGCTGCGGATAAAAAATGGAGCGGGTGAAGGGAATCGAACCCTCGTAACCAGCTTGGAAGGCTGGCGCTCTACCATTGAGCTACACCCGCATAAATGGTCGGAGCAGCAGGATTTGAACCTGCGACCCCTTGGTCCCGAACCAAGTGCGCTACCAAACTGCGCTATGCCCCGACAACATAATTGATTATACCAGCAGTCCCCTGTTCTGTCAATGGGCTTTTTGAAAAAATATCCTTATATTTTTTATTTCAGCCTGTGGTATAGTAATGGCAGTGAGACAGCCGTTTATATATTTCCTGGCGAGGAAACGGCTCCCTCAATATTTGTAGTATTTGAAGAAAGCCTTCCAAGGGAAGCGCTGATTAAGCCGTTGTCTGATTTTATTCTTGAATTTTTATGTAGTGCAAGGAATGGAATGACGCGAATAGCAAGCTATTTAAGGAATTCCATGACGCAGCAGTACATAAAAATTCTTATAAAATCAGACTCTGCGACTTAATCAGTGCTTCCCGCCGCCTGGGTAGACTTTTTTCATGTCTTATTTAGACATGATTGTGGCAGCTAAGATTCCGAAAGCAATCATCAAAGATAATGTTTCGTACATATTCATAGTGCCACCCCCTCTCCACTTTCATTTTGAGGGGTCAAGCCGTGCAATATAAGCCAGCTGTCTCACCATAAATGATTATATTATATGACAAAGAAATAATGTTCTTGTATTTTTTATTTCAGCTTGTGGTATAATAATGGCAGCAGGACAGCCGTTGCATATTCCTTGGGCAAAAGGAAACGGCTCCCTCTCAACATTTTCAGTATTTGAAGAAAGCCTCCTTAAGCCTATGGGTAGGCTTTTTTCATGTCCTACTTAGACATGATTGTGGCGACTAAGATTCCGAAAGCTATCATGAGAGATAATACTTCGTACATATTCATAGTGCCACCCCCTCTCCACTTTCATTTTGAGGGGAATAAAAAGCCGCACAATGCAAAGCAGCTGTCCTGCCACTGTTATTATATCATTTTATAGCAGATTCAGTGATACATTTTATATTCCGCATAAAAATCCGGAGAGCCCATCAGGGGTTCTCCGGACTTTTCATTTCAATAATCTTCATCCCAGGCGTTGATATACACCGGTTCCATTTCCATCATTTTCTTCTGTTCCTCAGTGAAATGGCTCTTCAGGATCACCGCTTCATACACGAACTCCCGGAAATAGGCTTCTGAGCACACGAAATAGCCATTGTCTCCCACGTCTTTGCCCCAGGAGTTCTCGATTTTCCAGCGGTCCGGATTTCCATTTTCATCCAGGTGCACGCCGGTGAGAAGCATGGCGTGGGTGGCGGAGCTGGCGCTGTATTCCAGGCGCTTTCCCTTTTCCATATCCGTGGAGAAGCCGCCCAGCAGATCTTCATAGCGTACGCTTTCCGGGTCCCACACCCCTTCCTTTCTGGCACCCGCCGCACCGGCGTCGCAGGCAAACCACACCGCTTCTCCCGCTTTGAGCTGCTTCACGCAGAGGGCCTCCATATCCTGGGCGGTGAGATTCAAGCCCTTCATATCCCGGCCTGCCATATTGCTGCCTCCGTGGAAAGCAATGACACGGCCCAGGGGCTTGTCAAAGGTGGGCTCATTGATGACGGCCATGTAATCCGTAAGGGAAATGCCTACGTATTTCCTGTAGAACTCCTGGGGCGTGAGTCCCCGGTCCTCATGAAACTTATGGTCCTTATCCTGCCAGGTAAAATCGAACTGCTGCACCGGTTCGCCGAAGGCAATACATTCCGCCTTGTACACTTCTTCCATCATTTCCGCTTTTCTGGCATAGGGATCCTTCCCTGCCTTCACCAGAGCCCGAAGCTCCATGGCATCCTTCCGGAGCAGGCGGTTCATCACGGAAACGAAACGGTCCGTATGGCCGGACTGGTAAGTTTCCGGCTGCACCTGCTTAGGCACTACGCCATACTTTTCCACCAGGTCCGCCGCTTCCGTCCAGTAGCCGCCATCGCTCATGCCCCGGAGCACATACTGCATGAGCTGGCCCTTCACCGGCGCATGGGCATGTTCAATCACCATTTCCAGGAAATTGTTCGCTTTTTCCAGCTTATCGTAAAAGGAAAGGTAATTCTGGGACAGCTCAAACTGCTCCATATGGCACTTTTCCGCCACCTTCTCCCGAAGGATGTTCAGCGCCGCAAAAAGCCAGCAGCGCCCCGACTGCTCCTGGGCCGTAATGCCCCGGGTCTTCACCTCCACCGTAAAGGCCCCCTTCAGGGCCGCTCCCTTCATCGGATGGTAGGCCAGGTCCATCATATTCGTCTTGGCCAGGGCCCCATGGAGCACCTGGGCCGCTTTGTCCGCTTCATAGGACTCATGAAATTTGGTAAGCATATCCTGGGAAATATCTTTCATAGGGATTCCTCTTTTCTGTATTGACACGCCTTCGGCGTGAGGGGTCTTAAGATTGACCGGCCTATGGCCGGAGGGTTCTTAGGTTTGACGGCGCCTTTGGCGCCGAGGGTTGTGGTGGCGGCTCCGCCGCAGTATTTAGCCCCCTTCCTTTGGAAGGGGGTGGCGCTGAAAGCGCCGGAGGATAGCAGGCTTTTCGCAGAAAAGCCGAGGCCCCAGAGGGGCCTGATGTGAGTAAATGGTATTCCTGCGTAATTTCGGACCTATCCTCAGGGCTCCGCCCAGCTCCTTTCTGAGAAAGGAGCCTGCGTTACATACTTCCCTTCCTGCCTCCCACCGTCATCCGGGGTCGGTCAGCCGACAATCGGAAGGTCCCTCTAAATTTCTCGTTTTCCCTTGAGGTGGCACAACTATCTCTTTCATCACGTATGTGGCACAGGCCGAGAGCAAGGCTGTGATGATGCGCCGAAGGCGCCACCTTCATGTACCATTTACCATTTATCATTTATCATTTATCATTTCCTATCTCCCACCCGTGGCAGGCGATTTCTATGACCGTCTCACAGGCTTTGACCAGGGAGGGAAGGGGCAGGTATTCGAAGCGGCTGTGGAAATTGGCGCCGCCGGTGAAGAGGTTCGGGCAGGGCAGCCCCTTGAAGGAAAGCTGGGCGCCGTCGGTGCCGCCGCGGATGGGGAGCTCCACTGGCGTGACACCCACCTTTTTCATGGCCCTTCTGGCCAGTTCCACAATATCCATATGACCGTCCCGGATGATGTCAAGCATATTGAAGTACACATCATGAAGAGCCACTTCCACCGTGCCTTCGCCGTATTTCTCATTCAGAAAATCGGCCATGCGCAGCAGATACTGTTTCCTCTTTTCAAATTTCATCCGGTCATGGTCACGGACCAGCATATCCAGCCTGCATTCTTCCACGGAGCCGGAGATTTTGTACACATGGAAAAAGCCTTCCCTGCCCTCCGTGCATTCCGGCTTCTCCCCTTCCGGCAGCAGGGACTGCCATTCAGAGGCAATGGAAATGGCATTCACCATTTTACCCTTGGCGTCTCCGGTGTGGACGCTTCTGCCATGAATAGTGACCACCGGATTGGCAGCGTTGAAATTTTCATATTCCAGACCGCCCAGCTCGCCGCCATCCACGGTGTATGCAAAGTCGGCGCCAAACTTCTTCACATCAAATTTCAAAGGGCTCCGGCCCGTTTCCTCGTCCGGCGTAAAACCGATTCGAAGCTTTCCATGCTTCACTTCCGGATGGGCTGTGAGATACTCCAGGGCCCCCATAATGGCCGTCACCCCGGCCTTATCATCAGCGCCAAGGAGGGTGGTGCCGTCAGTGACCACAATGTCCTGGCCCTTGTATTTCAGGATTTCCGGGAAATCCTTCGTAGAAAGGATGATATTCTTTCCCTCGTTCAGGCAGATATCCTTCCCGTCATAGCTGCGAACCACCCGGCTTTTGATGGGGCCGCCGGGGGCATCGGGACTGGTGTCCATATGGGAAATAAATCCCACCGTCTTTCCACTTACCCCATTGGCCGGAAGGGTGGCCATGACGTAGCCGTTCTCATCCAGGCTCACCTCCGTGAGCCCCATGGCCTTCAGCTCCTCCGCCAGATGACTGGCCAGCACCATCTGCCCCGGCGTGCTGGGATACACCTGGTCATTGTCCTCGTCGGACTGGGTATTGTAGGAAATATAATCTTCAAACCGTTTCAAAAGTTTTTCTGTATCTAAATCCAAAGGATACCACCTCTTACTTTTTATGATAATTCCATCATATACCAAACGGAAAGGATGTGCAAAGGGCCGCTTTGACACGCCTGCGGCGTGAGGGTTCTTAAGTTTGACGGGGCTTTCGCCCCGAATGTTCTTAGGTTTGACAGGCCCTACGGGCCTGAGGGTTGTGGTGGCCGCTTCGCGGCAAATAAAAAGGGAGGGCGCGCCTGACGGCGCAGGTTGGGGCCGCCTGACAGCGGCAGGTTGTATAGAAGGGTTGTGTTCGCTGACGCTCAGGGGAAGGTGTCGCCCTCACGGGCGATGAGTATGAAGTCAACGTTACGGGATTTCCTTACTGCCTAACTCCGTCATCCTGAGCGAAGCGAAGGATCTCGGTGCAAGACGATAGTGAATCAATTACCCTTAAATACCGGTCGGCAGGAAGGCCGCCGTTTGGCGGTCACACCAGCATAGAGTATCTTTTGAGCTTTTACCCTGGTACACCCTTTTGCCACTCTGTGGCACTTCCCCTCAAGGAGAAACAAGATGTTACGGGGAAAATTCAATTTCATAAGGCATGCAGCCCATGGCCGGGCATCCATCCCACGCAAAAAGCCCCGCAGAGCGGGGCTTTTTTGTATGGGTCTTATTTTTCTTCCTCTTTGATCACCCTTACGCGCTGGATGGTGGGTTTGCCGTTTCTATCCTTGCGAATGGTATCAATGCGGATGTACTTCATTTCACCGCTGAATTCCTTGGCCAGTCTGTCCAGGGTGTCGTCCTTGTTCAGGTTCGGGTTGGCAGCGGCGCCGGCCATGATGGCGCGGTAGACAATGGCTGCGAATTCGTAGCGGGTCATCATGCGGTCGCCGGCGAAATTGCCGTCGGGGTAGCCGGTGAGGATGCCTGCCTGTTTCAGCTTGGTGACGTACTCATAGGCCCAGTGGTTGGCAGGAACGTCGGGGAAGAGGTCATCGCTGCCGGAGAGCTGACCGGCATTCACGCCGGTGAGCTTGTCAATGAGGGCGCTCTGCTGATTCACCACGGCCTTCAGGTCAGCCACGTCTTTGCGGAGGTCCTTGATTTCCTTAGCCATGGCTACGCGGGAAGTGGAAACGTGGTTCCCCTGGCCCAGCTTCACGCTGATGCCGGCATTCACCATGTTTTCACCGCCGCCGAAGGAGCCGCCTACGCTGAACATGGTGTCCTCGTTAGGCCGATAGTAGGCGCCGATGGCTGCGGCGTTGGCATTCTTGTAATTGCCATAGCCCGCTGCAAAGTCCCACTTGTCGTCGGGGTCAAAGTCCAGCGGATGGAGAGCCGCCAGGGCCGCAGCGTTAGCGCCCACCCGGTTCACCCGGGTGCCCAGCTTGTTCACTTCACCGCCCAGATTGGAAATATTCTGGTTGGTGGCGGCCAGCTGGCTCACGTTCACAGCGTCTGTCGGTGCTTTGCCGGGAGCCACGTCATGAATCTGGTTGCCGCCCATATTGACATTGCCGTCCTGGACGGTGATAGTCCGGTTTGCGTCTCCTGTCTTGATGGTGAAGCCTTTACCGTCGATTTCAGAGGTATAATCCTTACCATTTTCATTGGTCGTATAGGTTGTCTTCTCCAGATTCAGATGCTTGGCCAGACGGACGGAAAGGCCTGTCATCTTCTGGTCAGGATTATCTGGGTCAGGGATTTCCTTCTGAACGACGCCGATATTTCCTTCTTCTGTCAGGTCAGTCACTTTGGCGCCACCGGTCAGACTCAGGAATTTGCCGAACTTGACATTGACATTCTTCTTGGTCGCGGCGTCATCACCCTGATACTGGCGGTCTGCCTTGACATCCTGCTGGAGCTGCTTGACATCATTCTTAACTTGCGTAACCTGGTCGCCCATCTGCGTGACTTTGTTCGTCACATCGGTGACGTTCTTGGTGACATTCGTGATATCACTCTTCACTTCTCCGGCAATCCGCTTCACATCACCGATATTGGCGGCATTGGTATCATTATCATATTTATAGACATCCCTGCCGCCTGTCCCTTTGATGATTTCAGAAGCACCGCTGGCAACATCGGTAATCTGCTTGCCGCCAGCATTGATGCCGTCTTTGCTGATGCTGATGGTGGAATCCTTGATGGTGACCTTGTTGGTGTCCACCCCATCGCTATTGATGGTGGTATTCCCAGCTTTGACGCTGCCGTTGTCGCCCAGGTCCACATCCTTACTCAGTTCTACTTTGATAGCACCATTGTCAATGGAAGTCTTGATGTTGCCTGCTTTTTCTACAGTCCCATCAGCCTTGTAAGTGGTATCGCCCTTAATCTGGATGGCCTTGCCCAAATCCTGCTTGACAATCTTGTCGGCACCCTTTTCATCAGAGGTCAGTGCAAAACCGCCGCCATTTGCCTGATTCGTAATGGAACCGGCAACATCCCGGAGCTGGCCTTCTGTAGCAACCCGGTTCTCCGTCACGTGGTCTTTATCCCACTTCGTGTTGTCCAGGCCGGTGATGTAGTTGCCACTGTCCGGATTCTTGGTGTCAGAATTGGTCTGTCCGCCAATGGTGATTTTCTTGTCACCGCCCACCGTGACCTTGGTGAAGTCCGGGGTATCGGTCATGACGATTTCCAGGCCATTACCATCTTTGTTGCTGCGGACGCCCAGGTTCTTGGGAGAAGCATTGGCAACATCGGCGTTGCTCAATCCGCCTTTGATGGACAGGGTTTCATTCAGCTTCCGGGTGACTTCCTGACCATCGTTGCCCACGAATTTCAGGCCGTCATCCATGGTGGCCACTTCGTGGGTCTTGCCATTGTGGTCTTCATAGACAATGCGGTCCATGCCGTCTTTGCCGTTGTTCCCATCGGTGCCATCCACACCGTTCTGGCCATTCTTCACATGGATGTCTGCACTGACGTTCTTGCCATTCTTGCCAGCAGGGCCGGTGAGGCCGATATGGCCTTCAGTACCGTTCGTACCATCCTTGCCATTCACAGCAGTGATGGTGATGCCATCCTTACCGTCCTTACCTTTCACGGAAATACCGTCTTTACCATCCTTGCCCGGTTCGCCGTCATGGCCGATGACCACAGTGGTGCCTTTGCTTGTTTCCACCGTGACTTTGCCGTCCTTGCCGTCTTTGCCAGCCACACCCGGCTCGCCCTTCTGGCCGATGGCCAGCTGGTCGTTGAGCTTGATGTTGTAGATTGTTTTTCCACTCTTCGTATCTTTTTTGGCAGCAATCGACAGGTTGCCATTTCCCGTACCGCCATAGTCCCCATATGTGTCTGTCCCCACATTAGGTACAGTTGTTGGATTATTTTTATCATTCACTGTAATCTCAGTATGCTGGCTGGCAGTGGCTGCGGTGTTCTTGATTTCATCACTGATTACCTTGAGCTGGTCTTCTGTAGCCGCGCGGCCGCTGACGTAGGTCGGATTGGTTACATCCCAATCCTTGTTGTCAAGGCCCGTGACATAGTCGCCAGCTTTGGACTGAGGCGTGTTACCGTTCTTATCGGTTCCAGTAACGGTCAATTTACCAGCGTCGAAGTGCTTGATGATAATCGGATCTTCTACCGTTGTGGAACCATCCTGCGTGTCACCGCCGACGGTCAAGGAACCATTCTGTTTCAAGTTGATATCTTTATTCAGAGCGACCTTGACTGTTCCGGTATCTTTATCAGCAGAAATCTGGATGTTGCCATCCGCTTTTGTCTTTTGCGTAGTTTTGTCATAGGTACCGTCGCCGCGAATCTGCAGGGTTTCATTAAGTTTCTTGTCAACTGTCTTAGAAATGTCATCGCCGGCAAACTTCAGGCCGTCATCCATGGTGGCCACTTCATGAGGCTTACCATTGTGGTCTTCATAGACAATGCGGTCCATGCCGTCTTTGCCATTATTCCCATCGGTGCCGTCCACCCCGTTCTGGCCATTCTTCACGTGGATGTCTGCACTGGCGGCCTTGCCATCCTTGCCGGCAGGGCCGGTGAGGCCGATATGACCTTCAGTACCGTTCGTACCATCCTTGCCATTCACAGCAGTGATGGTGACACCATCCTTGCCGTCCTGGCCTTTCACGGAAATACCGTCTTTGCCATCCTTGCCCGGTTCGCCATCATGGCCGATGACAACGGTTGTGCCGCCTTTGGTGTCCACGGTAACTTTGCCGTCCTTGCCATTTTCACCCTTTTGGCCAATGGCCAGATTGTCGTTCAGCTTGATGTTGTAGGTCAAAACTCCGTAAGTATCTTTCTTAGCGGCAATCATCAGGTTGCCGTTGGTGGAATCGTAATCGCCATAGTCACCGTCTTTTGGGGTGGCTTCTGCCGGATTGGCCTTGTCGTTGACCGTGACCACCGTGCGCTTGCCGGCGGCCGTGGTGGCATTGCTGATGGCCTTGCTGACCTTGGCCAGCTGGTCTTCGGTGGCCGCCCGGCCGCTGACATAGGACGGATTGGAAATACTCCAATCCTTGTTGTCAAGACCGGTTGCATAGCTTCCCTGCTTTTCCTTGGTGCCATCCGTTTTGCTCAGAACGTCTCCGTTAAACCAGCCAATCTGGGCATCCCCGGCTTTCAGGTTGCCTTTTGTGCCTAAATCAGGGGTTTCAGCCAGCTGGATCCACAGTTTCCCATCTTTCTCGACCACACCGATATTGTTCTGGGTCAGCTTATTGGCACCGCCCACGAACTGCAGCTGTTCATTGAGCTTTTTCCGGATGACCGTATTGTCATCACCACTGAATTTCAGCCCATCGTCCAGGGTGGCTACCGTATGGCTGCCATCCTTGCCATCGACTTTATCCTGGTCGTTCTGGTAAACGATGCGGGTGATGTCCTTGCCATCCACGCCAGGTTTGCCGGTGGCGCCTTTTTCCCCGGACTGGCCTTTTTCGGTGCGGATAATGGTGGTTGTGATGCCTTCTTTGCCATCTTCACCTTTCACACCGTTCTTGCCGTTGATGCCGATGGTGCCGGCCTGGCCAATTTCGCCATCTGCACCTGCCACACCATCCCTGCCTGCCTGACCGACAGTCACACCGTCAGCGGAGATGTTCTTGTCCATGAGTACATGGATGGTGGTGTTGCCATCTGCATCCTGTTCCACGGAAGTCATCAGATTCTGGCCAGAATATTTGTCCAGCTCCTTCGTGCCGGCACCGGTGATGTTGATGGTGCTGCCCAGCTGGTTGGTCACCGGGTTGCCGCCGCCGTCTTTGGCCATCTTGTTGGCACCGAACTTCAGGCCCTGGCCCAGTCCTTCAAAGCCGCCGATGGTGATGTCATCATACTTGTTGCCATTCTTGACTTTCAAAGTGACTGTGCCATCGGTGGTGTTAACCGTATACTTGCCATCAGCGGCATCCGGATTGGTCACCAGATGCTGATCGTTGCTCAGCACATTGCTCAGGTCAACGGTAATCTTCTGATGGTTTCCGTCCCCATCCACGTCATTCCGGGTCAGTTCCAGAGTCTTGCCATCATTGGTGACCATGCCATCGGTGATGTAGTAGTCGTGGAGCCCCTTGATTGGCACGTCCGTACCATTCTGGCGGGTCAGGTTGATGCTCCCCTTGCCATCCTTCGGATTGGTATCCGAGCCTTCTCCATTGTAAGTCACGGAACCGCCGGTGACATAGATATCGCCAGCAACAGATCCCTGCTGGATTTTGGTTGCAACATCAAGCAGCTGGTCTTCGGTAGCAGCCCGGCCATGCTGAATTTTCGTGCTGTCCCAGTTCCTGTTATCCAAACCGGTGATGTAGTTGCCGTTACTGGAGTTGGCGCTTTCCGTGCCATCCGCATTCTTGCCGCTCTGGACACCGATCATGATGCCGCCGCTGTAGGTGTCTCCGGTTTTTACGCCGCCCACACGGACCGTATTGAACCGCACATCGTCGGCGGTGGCAATGGTTACGTTCTCCGTATTGGTCGTATCACCGGTAATGGTGATGTTCTGGCCCTGAATGAAATTGACTTTCGGGCTGGTGGGAGTCACATCTTTCTGTTTGGTGCCGTTCACATCCAGTTCCCAGCCTTTGTTCACCGTATCGATCACCGGCTGGACGGTGCTGCTGGCGATGTTCTTCACATCGCCGATATTGGCGCCGTTGGTCAGCGTATTATAGGTCGGGTTACCATCCGCATCTGTGCCGTCGGAGCCGCTGCCCATGTTGTTGACCTGGGTATCGCCAAAGGCCACCTTATCGCCAAGGACGACAATATTTTTGCTGCTGTCATCGTCGGACTTCTTGATGGTCAGGCCGTTGTCGTCAATGGTAGTTTTGCCCGCCTGGACGGACTCCAGGTTTGTCAGCCTCTTGGCCAGTTTCACCGTCAGGGTGTCAGTACCATTGGAAACCACGCCGATATTGTTGTCGGTCAGGTCATCCTTTGCCTTCACACCACCGTTGATGGTGGTCTTTTCGTTCATCCTGCGGCCAAAGCCGGTGGTATCCAGCGTACCGTCTTCCTTGATGTCGCCGGCATAAACCTGTCCATCGTCCATGGTGGCCAGGTCGTGGATGGTGCCTTCTCCGTCATGGTAGTGGAGACGGACCATGCCGGTGCTGCCATCGGCCATGGTGACGTTCTTGGTGTTATCCAGGCTGCCGCCTCTGTAGTGGGCATCCAGCTGAGCGGAAGCGGTATAGCCGTTCTTGTCCTTGGTGGTAGTATCCTTGGGGCTCAGGTCCAGGCTGGTGGCCGTGACGATGTTGAAGGTGGGGCTTTCTGCCATGCTGATGGTGATATCCCCGTTGTTGGCGATATCCGTGGTCAGGTTGGTGGTCACATATTTCTTGTTTGGGTCCGCATCTCCCGCTTTGATGGAAATGGTATCCCCCAGCTGGCGGTTCACCACCTTGTAGCCTGCATAATTGTCCGTGGTGTTGGTGGCGTCCCTGGTGTTGGCGGTGAAGCTCAGGCCCTTGTCCACCACTCCGGAAACGATGGCCAGCTGGTCTTCCGTGGCTCCCCGGCCGCTTACATAGGAGGGATTCTTCGTATCCCAGGCTTTGTTGTCCAGGCCCGTCACATAGTTGCCGGCAGGAGCGGTATTTTCCGTCTCCTGGCCGTTTTCAGTGAGTTTCAGCGTGTTGGCCGGGTTGTTCCCAATGTGGACATTGCCGGCGGTGACGCTGTTGAGGCCGGACAAATCCTTGTTCAGCCGGAGTTCCAGCTTGCCGTCTTCTCCATCCTGGCTGGATACCACACCAATGTTGTTGGCCGTGGACAGGCTGCTGGGGTCGGTCACGCCGCCGGTGACGCTGAGTTTCTGGTTCAGCTTCACTGCGGACATGGAGCCCTGGTCGCCGGCAAATTTCAGGCCGTCGTCCAGGGTGGCGATGAACTGGGTGGACCCATTGTAAATGTCGCCGTATTCCAGACGGTTGAATTCATTGGCTTCATCTTCCGGATAGGTGTTCTTGTCCTTCAGATAGGTGATCCCGCTGCTGATGGCATTGAAGATATAGGTGGGCTTTTTGCCGGTGTTGTCGAACAGAGCCACATATCCGCCGGTATCCTGGCCCACGCCCAGGACCACCTGGCGCTGGTCGTTGGTACCGTCGTTTTTCACTACGGACACGGTGGTCCCGTCAATCTTCA
This sequence comes from uncultured Dialister sp., assembly GCF_900538805.1. GTDB lineage: Bacteria > Bacillota > Negativicutes > Veillonellales > Dialisteraceae > Dialister. Next base: position 16,711 of record NZ_UPZP01000017.1, on the reverse strand, counting down.
CGGCTTCCTTCACCGGATAGGTTTCTTTGGAGCCCGATTCCTTGCGGAACTGGGCCACACTGTTCACGACAAGGCTGCCGCCCTTGTCTTCTTCCTGTTTTCCCAGGGTTACGTCCTTGTTCAGGGAAACATCAAAGTTGGCCTGGCCGTTGGAAGTGGTACGGGTCAGTTCCATGTTGCCGCCCTGAACGACCGTATTATCTGCCGTGGCCTTCTGGCCACCGACAGAAACAGTGGTATGTCTTGCGTCGACTGCTCTGAGCTGGGCCACGTTGACGGCATCCGTATCCAGGGAGCCTGCGGCCACGCCGGTGATCTGGCGGGTGGTGGTGCTGTCATTGCCTACAGCAATGGCATTATCCGTTGCTTCCCAAGCGGAACCGGTGGAACTGCCTTTGCCATAGGCAGCTTTTTCAGCATCCTTGGTAAGCTCGCTGTATTTGGCTCGGGTGGTCACAGACCCTTTGCCCAGGGCGATGGAATCGTTCAGAGAAGCCGTGGCGCCGCCGATGGCCACAGAGTTCTTGCCGCTGGCTGTGGAATCGATGCCAAAAGCGGTAGAGGCTTCGCCGGAAGCAATGCTGTTTTCGCCCCAGACGGTGGCATTGGCATTGCTTAAAATATGGTAACCATTGGCACCGGCAGTGGCCTTTTTCAAGACTGCATCGGTTGTATCCCCTACGGTCACCGTGCCGTCGCTGCCGATGGCAGCACTGCGGATGTTGCCGCGGTAGTCACGGATATAGGTATTGCCATCTTCACCCTGAAGCAGCACATAGCTATGGGTTTCCCCGCCGGAAACAGTGTAGGTGACAGATTTCGTATTGCCATTGCTGTCCGTATAGGCCAGGTTGCCCCGGGCATCCATCTTTTCACGGGAAATTTCAATGGGATTGCCGTTGGTATCTTTGATGATGCGGCCTTGGGTATTGGTCTTGTAGATAATGTTGGTATAGGCCCCATTATCATCCAGCACGGCACCGGCCACGTTGTCGGTACCAAAAGCCACGGTGTTCATGCCGGCAGCTACCGTGCTGTTACCGAAGGCGGTAGAATATTCTCCCAGCGCTTCCGTACGGTTGCCGAAGGCAGTGGTACCATAGTTATTGGCCACCGCTTCATTGCCAAAGGCGGTGGAATTCTGCCCAGAAGCCACAGCCAGCTGGCCGAAGGCGGTGGAATTGGCACCAGATGCGGTGGTGCGCTCACCAAAGGCAGTGGCCCGTTTCTGTGTAGCCGTTGTCTGCCAGCCAAAGGCAGTGGAATTATTGCCGCTGGCAGCTGTCCGTTCACCGAAAGCGACGGAATTGAAGCCGCTGGCTGTATTGTCCACCGGTGTGCCTGTGGAATCTGTATTCACGCCTCCGAAAGCCAGGGCATACTGGCCAGTGGCCTTGCCGTACTGGCCGATGACCGTGGCGCCTACACCGTCCGCCTTGGCACCATAGCCGATGGCTACGGCGTTTTCAGTAGTGGCGCTGGCGCTGACACCGGCGGCCAGGGCGTTTTTGCCGGTGGCACCGGCATTGTTGTAGTTGGTGTCGGCAGCCGTATCAGTGGAATTGACGCTGTAGTCATGGATGCTGCCGCTTTGGGTCATGGCGGCTTTCAGCTGGGCCACATTGACCGCATCGGTGTCATTGGTACCAGCGGCCACCCCGATGATCTGGCGGGTGCCATTGACCGTTCCGTCACTGTCCACATTGCCGATGGAAAGGGCGCCGTAGGTGGAGTTCCAGGTCTTGTCGCTGGTATCGGTATAAGCCTTGCCCGTCCGGGGATCAAGGCCTGTGGTGCCGGAACCGCGGTAAGCTTTGGAGTTGCTGCCCAGGGCGATGCCGCCGCTGACATACGCCCCTGCCGAATTGCCCAATGCCAGGGAACCATTGGTAGCATAAGATGAATTGCCAATGGCGGCAGAACTGCTATCTGCATGAGCAGAAGAACCGAAGGCATAGGAATTGCCGTAAGCATAAGCATTATTGCCAACGGCCACAGCACTGCTGCTTGCAGAAGTTCCGCCCATTCCCGCAGCATAAGAACCATTGGATGCATGGACATTATCCCCTACAGCCACACTGCTGCCATCGGCCGTGGTCCCATTCATCCCTGCTGCAAAAGCGCCACCGCTGCTGTTGCCGGCATGTACGTTATTCCCGAAAGCAATGCTGCCATTTCCCGCCGTGGTGTTATTCATACCGCCGGCATAAGAACTGCCATCATAAGCATGGACATTGGATCCTACAGCTACGCCGCTGTTTGCAGAAGTACTGTTAGTGCCTGCAGCAAAGCCACCGTATTGGGCACTGACATTATCCCCATAAGCGATACCGCCACTTTGAGCCGATGTTCCATTCCGACCGGAGGCAAAAGCACTGCCAGTGGCATGGACGTTATCTCCCACAGCCATAGATGATCCATCCGCTGAAGTGCCGCCCATGCCTACGGCAAAGGCGCCACCACTATTTTCACCGGCTTTAACATTGTTACCAACAGCCATACTGCCACTGTTTGCTGTAGTGCCGCCCATACCTACGGCAAAAGCACCACCGCCATTTTTACCAGCACTGACATTATTGCCCATAGCCATACTGCCATTGGTTGCTGTGGTACCTCCCATACCCGTTGCATAGGAACTTCCGGTAGCAACGACAGGCTTATCTGTCGTTCCTATACCGGAAGCATAAGAACCGCTGGATGCCTGTATATTCGAACCAAAAGCAGCGGAACTGTTTTGGGCTACGACGTTGTTACCGGAAGCATAAGAACCGTTAGATGCCTGTATATTCGAACCAAAAGCAGCGGAACTGTTTTGGGCTACAGCGTTGTTGCCGTAGGCAGAAGAGCCGTAGGTTGCCTTTGTTCCATTCAAGCCAACGGCCGTAGAGCTGCCATTTGCTTCAACCCCTTTGCCGATGGCAATGGACCCCTTACCACTGCTATCCGCAGCCTTGGACTTAGTGCCGATGGCAATGGTGTTGTCGCCGGAGGCCACAGCCGTATCCCCCACTGCTACGGCGGAATTGTCCGCAGTGGAATTGTACCCTACCGCTACGGCATTGTTCCCGTTGGCGGTCACACTGGACCCGGCGGCGATGGAGTTGCTGGCGGCCTGGTAGAGGGTGACGGAATAGAGTTTGTCCAGGTTGTCGGATTTCCGGTAGTTGTACACCGGCTTGCCGTCTTTCTGGTCGGCCTTGGTGTCATCGCTGGTGATTTCGGTTTTGGTGACTTCTTCCCCCGTGGTGGAGTCTTTTTCCGTATAGGTATGAACGTATTGAGGCGTAGTGGTGGTATTGCCGTTGGCATCCCGGAACACCTGGGGCACCTCTGTGGGATTGCCGCTGCTGTCTTTGTACCAGGCGGCGTCGTCTGTGGAAGTGGTCTTGTTGCCGTCTTTGTCGGCATAATAGGTTATGGGCTTATTTGTAATTTTCGCCGTGTTGCCGATGGCGGTGGAATTGTCCCCTTCGGCCTTATTGTTGTAGCCTACGGCTGTGGAGCCGCCGGATTCAGTGGATGTGTCCAGTTTATGGGCCGCCCCTTCCCCGTCCACCAGCTTGGTATTAGCTTCATCCATGGGCTGGCCGTTTTTGGTGGTTTCCCCTTCTGTTATGTTACGAAGTGTATCGCTCTTTGTACCAATAGCAGTATTATTCTCACCTTTCAAGTCTGTGCTCTGTCCCTGGACCACTTTCCCAATGGTCAGATTACCCTTATCATCATAAGCCGCACTGCCACCGTTTCCTAAATCAACAGTGTCTGCTGCTCCTACAGGCGCCACGCCCAGGAACATGGACATGACGGCGGCGGCCAGAGTGAGGCTGTATCCTTTCTTTATTTTAAGATTAGGAGTACCCCCCCCGGTGGATTTTGCCAGTTCCGAAACTACTACATAGCAGCCTTTGGCTTTGCTGAAAATGACTTTGAATATCTTATTCATTTGTACCCATCTCCCCATCAGAGTGCTTCCGGTTAAAATCGAAAAATAATGGAGGATTAATCCTATCTATTCCGATTTAACCGATATTTTTAGTTAATTTACCTTAAGTAATTACTTACCATTCCATTTTTCCCGTTTTAAATAGTAAAATTTCGTATGAAACTTTGCATTCTCACTGTATTTTTTCTTATTTTATGCAGGAAATATTTACCTTAAATCATAAATCAAAAAGCAGGAACGAAACCGGCGCCCCTTCCGGTTTCATTCCTGCGTATTTATAGACTCCACTGTCTATAGGAAATGCATTGAGTCCTATGAGTAATAGTATACTGCTAAAACACAATTAAATCAATGCGTTATTTTTTCTATAAAATTCTGATATAAAAATCATTTATATCAGAATTTATGTCGTGTGAGTTTACAATCATAAGGAAACATGGATTATAGAGTTTCCACGCCGCAGTCATGCACTGCAAAAGCTTCTTCCTGACATGTCCGGTACCGGGCATGGTGCAGGGAGATTTTCAGGCTCCGCTTCGCTGCGCTCGAAATGACAGGGAAGCAGGAATCTCTATCGCCCCATGGCTTGCGGAGGCGCAAGGCGTTACTGGATTTGCCTTTGTGTCATATAGTCATGCTAAGCATTCAGCTGAATCAGCCGCTTCGCGGCTTCCCCCTTCCACCGCTTACGCGGTCCCCCTCCCCCATGGATGGGGGAGGCAAGGATGTTGCGGGAAATGCATTTTGTTCATGTGCTATGCTAAGCATTCTGCTGAGTTAGCCGCCCCAGGCGGCTTTTCCCCCTTTGGTGCCTTACGGCACCACCTTCGCTCCGGTGGGAAGCGTGTCACACGATTCTCAGGTCGCTATCACTCCCCTACGAATCGTGTTCCCTTGCCAACCCGCAAAAGCGGTGGGACAATAAAGCTCCGGTAGATTTGCCTTTGTGTCATGTAGTCATGCTAAGCATTCAGCATAATCAGCCGCTTCGCGGCTTTCCCCTTCCACCGCTTACGCGGTCCCCCTCCCCCATGGATGGGGGAGGCAAGGGGATTGCAGAGGGGGAGGTAGTGGCGACAGCCGCCAAAGGGGGGAGGCAAGGATGTTGCAGAGGGGGCAAGGGTATTGAGAGACCACAAAACCTTAGCACATCAAAAAAGCAGTGGAAGATTTGTGTCTTCCACTGCTTTTTCTTTTAAGGAATTATCCCATGCAGTATCAGCCTACGATGTTCAGTGCGTATACGCTGTATTCTTTTTCGAGGGCTTCTGCTTTCTTGCTGATTTCGATCTGCAGGTCAGAGGCGGTGTCGTAGTCTTCGGCTTCGAGGGCGTCTTTCAGTTTGGTGCAGAGGGATTTGCCGGCTTTGGTGTCTTTGATGAGTTCGTATTTCTTATCAAGGATATCTGCCCAGCGTTCTTCGTCCAGGTCGTCTTCGCTGTCAAGTTTCTTGAAGCCTTTGACGAGAGCTTCAGTGGCCGGGATGATGCGGTCGATGAGTTCGTTCTTCCAGCGGTATACGATGGAGGCTACGAAGGAGTCTACGATGGTGGCGCTCAAGGTGCCGCCTGCTTCAATGACTGCCACTTTGTCCGGGTTGGCTTTCATGGTCTTTACATTTTCCCAGACCGTAGCCGGCGGTTTGCCGAAGGCTGCGTCTCTTTCTTCCTGGGTGAAGTCTTCGAATACGTTGTCTTCGCAGCGGTATGCTCTGCCTTCTTCCAGGTAGTCTGCCTTGTCGCCCGGTTTCTTGGAGAGTTCAGCCAGGAGTTCTGCCGGTGTCTTGCCGGAGGTTACGGCATAGGTGATGCCGTCCAAAGAGGAGAGGAAGAGGCAGGAGGCTGCCAGGTAGGTGTTGGTGAAGGGGTTCGGAGCGCGGAGTTCGAATCTGGTAGCTTTCGGGTTGTCGATGTCTCTCACGAGGCCGATGAGGATGGTTCTGTTACGGGACGGAACTTCGGGGTTGTGGCCCAGAGAGGTAACGATGCAGACCGGTGCTTCGAAGCCCGGTTTCAAACGGTTGAAGGCGTCGGTGGTGGAGGAAACGAAGGGGTTGGTGGCTTCGTAGTTCTTCAGGATGCCCATGATGAAGCCGTAGCCGATGGTGGAGAGGAAATCGGATTTCATTTCGGTAGGAGCCAGGAGGTTGATGGTCTTGCCGTTTTTCAGGGTAGCGCAGATGCCTACATGGGTGTGTTCGCCGCTGCCGGCTACGCCGATAATCGGTTTTGCCTGGAAGGAAACGTCGAGGCCATATTTGCGGAATACTTCACGGATGATGATGCGGGCTTCCAGTTCGTTGTCTGCAGCCTGGAGCGGGTTCATGGAGAATCTCCAGTCCAGTTCCAGCTGTTCGCATACGTCTACGGTGTGGCCGGCGTCGTCAACCTTCGGTTTAATGCCGCCCACTTCTTTGTGGCCCATTTCTACGCTCATGCCGCGGGCGTCCAGTTCTTCAATGGCTTCTTCCATGGCAGTACGGACATTGCCGCGCATTCTCTGCCAGTACTGTTCCTGGAGCCTCTGGGAAATGGAGAGGTGCTGGATGGTTTCTTTTTCGCTGGGGGTCTTCACCCAGAATTCCAGTTCCGTGCCGATGGTGAATTCAATGTCTGCAATGTCATCGAAGGGTACGTCTTCCATGCCTTTGACTTTCTTGCCGCCGGCCAGAAGGCCTTTCAGTTTGTCTGCCACGAAGGCGCAGGAGTCTTTCAAAATGGAACGGGAGTCGATGAATTTACCGTTGTGCAGGAGGAAGCAGGGGATGCGGAGGGTGCCAACGGGGCGGCCGTTTTCATAGATATTATCTTCGTTGTAGTCGATGTACCAGTTTACGGAGGGATCAGCCACCATATCCACGCGGGCATCGTTCAGGGTGGCAATGTTCATGAGGACTACGGAGGAGCCGTCGGTCTGTACGGCGGTGCCGGCGAAGAAGTCGTCGTAGTTCTTGAGGAACAGTTCAATCGGTACCTTTTCATCGGTATCATTGCCTGCCAGGTCGATGCCTACCAGGGATACGAAGCGGATTTCCGGATGGGTCTTGAGAAGGGAAAGTACGCCTTCCTTGCCAAATTCACCGGTTGGGATGTAGTAAAGTAAGTCCTTGTTCATGTTGAATTCCTCCTAAATATAATTTTTATAAAAATGCGAAATCAATTTCCAGGATATGTCCCCCATCATGTGACTTCCGGGAACCCCAGAATGGAAAAGCGGTATTTCTTTTTCCAGTTCCTCATTTTCATGCCTCCTGTATATCTATGTATTCGTATATGTCATGAAATATAAAATGACCCATCCTTGTATACTTGTATAAGAATGGGTCATCATTGGCCTGATGTTCAGCTATGACGGATTGAATCAGTCGAGAATGTTCAACGCATACACGCGGTATTCCTTTTCCAGGGCCTGGGCTTTTTTCATCATTTCCAGCTGGAGGTCGGAGGCGGTGTCGTAGTCATCTTTTTCCAGCGCTTCTTTCAGCCTGGTGCAGATGCACTTGTCATCGTCCAGATCTTTTGCCAGTTCCACCCGTTTGGCCTTGATGGATTTCCAGCGTCTTTCATCAATCTTGTCGTCATTATCCAGTTTTTTATAGCCCCTCACTGCCGCTTCCACGCCGGGGATAATCCGGTCGATGAGCTCGTTTTTCCAGCGGTATACGATGGAAGCAAGGAAGGAGTCCACAATCTTTTCGGAAAGGGTGCCTCCTCTGGTGAGGACTGCCACCTTGTCCGGGTTGGCTTTCATGATTTTCACGTTTTCCCAAACCGTTGCGGGCGGTTTGCCGAAGGCTGCATCTCTTTCTTCGTCTGTGAAATCTTCAAATACGTTTTCTTCGCAGCGGTAGGCCCTGTCTTTTTCCAGGTAGTCCGCGCCCTCTCCCGGTTTCTTGGAAAGTTCTGCCAGCAGCTCTTCGGCGGATTTGCCGGATTTCAGTGCATAGGCGATGCCGTCAAGGGCGGTGAGGTAGAGGCAGGAAACACAGAGGTACGTATTGGTGAATGGGTTCGGTGCGCGGAGTTCGAAGCGGGTGGCTTTCGGGTTGCCGATGTCGCGAATCAGTCCCATGAGGATGGAACGGTTGCGGGACGGCACTTCCGGCGTATGACCCAGGGAGGTGACGATGCAGACCGGTGCTTCAAAGCCCGGTTTCAGGCGGTTGAAGGCGTCGGTGGTGGAAGAAACGAAGGGATTGGTGGCTTCGTAGTTATGGAGAATGCCCATGATGAAGCCGTAGCCGATGGTGGACAGGAAATCGGATTTCATGTCTTCCGGAGCCAGAAGGTTGATGGTCTTGCCGTTTTTCAGGAGGGCCGCAATACCTACATGGGTATGTTCCCCGCTGCCGGCTACGCCGATAATGGGCTTTGCTTTGAAGGATACGTCCAGGCCGTTCCGGCGGAACACTTCCCGTACCATGATGCGGGCTTCCAGTTCATTGTCCGCTGCCTGCAGGGGGTTGGTGGAGAAGAGCCAGTCCAGTTCCAGCTGTTCGCATACATCAAAGATATGGCCGTCGTCATCAATCTTGGATTTGATGCCGCCCACTTCTTTATGGCCCATTTCTACATGAAGGCCCCGGGCGTCCAGTTCTTCAATGGTCTGTTCCATGGCGGTACGGACGTTGCCCCGCATACGCTGCCAGTACTGTTCCTGGAGGCGCTGGGAAATGGAAAGGTGCTGCACCGTTTCCTTTTCGCTGGGAGTCTTCACCCAGAATTCAAGCTCCGTGCCGGTGGTAAATACGATATCCTGAATTTCAGAGAAGGGGAAATTTTCCATGCCCTTCACGGTGGCGCCAAGGAGCATTTTCTTCAGTTCCCTGGCCACATATTCGCAGGAATTTTTCAGAATGGAGCGGGAGTCGATAAATTTCCCGTTATGGATAAGGAAGCATGGAATCCGGAGGGTGCCCACAGGACGGCCATTTTCTTCCATAATATTGTCATCATTATAATCCACATACCAGTTCACCGTGCTGTCGGCCACCATGTCCACCCGTGCGTCGTTCAGGGTGGCGATATTCATGAATACCACCGAAGAGCCGTCGGTCTGTACAGCTTTGCCGGCAAAGAAGTCTTCATAATCTTTCTTGAAAATTTCAATGGGGATCTTTTCATCGGTATCATTGCCTGCCAGGTCGATGCCCACAAGAGACACGAACCGGATTTCCGGATGCTGTGCCAAAAGGGAAAGAACCCCTTCCTTACCATATTGGCCGGCCGGAATGCAGTACAATAATTCTTTGTTCATTTGAGTCCTCCTATAGACTTAAATCGTTCCATTTTTTTACATTTATAAAGTCCTATGTGTTCCAAAAGAAAATGACCCATCCCGATAGGAATGAGTCATCTTTGACGCAGCATATGAACTTATGTAATAAGGATACACCACGTGTCTTACTTTTGTCAAGCCTTTGTGCTCAGGCCAGCAGTTTACGGACGATTCCGTTAATCATTTTACCGTCTGCCTTGCCTTTGAGCTTTGCCATGACCGCTTTCATCACAGAACCCATGTTTCTCTGCCCAGGATCCAAAGCGTCGATTGTTTCTTTCACAATCTTCTCTACTTCTTCTGCAGACATTTCTGCCGGCAGATACTTTTCCAGTACTTCGATTTCCGCCTTGGTCTGTTTAACCAGGTCTTCTCTTCCGGAACCAGCGATTTCAGCAAGGGTTTCTTTCCTCTGCTTCACTTCTTTCCGGAGAACGGCAAGAACCTGATCATCATTGAAGTCAGCGTGTCCGTCGTCGATTTCAGCCTGTCTGATGTGAGCACGGGCCATGCGGATCGTGTTCAGTGCAAGCCTACCTTCTTCTTTTGCTTTCATGGCTGTCTTCATGTCAGCCATAAGCTGTTCCTTAATTGACAAAACTAATCACCTTACAACCTGTCATTACTTATACTTGCGTTTTCTTGCGGCTTCAGATTTCAGTTTACGTCTTACGCTGGGCTTTTCATAATGTTCACGTTTTCTTACTTCAGAAAGAACCCCGGCTTTTTGGCAGGAACGTTTAAATCTGCGAAGAGCACTATCAAGAGATTCGCCCTTTTGAACTTTGATCTCAGACATCTATATCCCTCCCTCCCAATAAGACTGATGGGGTGCTATTGCACACTTATAAATTATAAATTACATTGGCCTATCTGTCAATTTATTTTTTTAGGAGGCTTTGCACCCTTTGGGCGCAAAGGTTTTGAAGGTTATGAGGGTTCTTAAGTTTGACGGGCCTATGGCCCGAGGGTTGTGGTAGCCGCTTCGCGGCAAATAAAAAGAGGGGCACGCCTGACGGCGCAGGTTGGGGCCGCCTGACGGCGGCGGGTTGTGTAGAAGGGTTGTGTTCGCTGACGCTCAGGGGGAAGGTGGCGGCTCCGCCACAGTTTATAGCCTTCTTCTCCAGGAAGGAGATGTCGCCGTCAGGCGCCGGAGGATAGGGGCGGGGATTAGACGATAGAAGATAGAAATCAGACGACAGAAGACATTACGGGATTTACTTCCCGCCGGACACTGTCATTCTGAACGAAGTGAAGAATCTCAGTACATGCAGCATATGAGGCTATCGGTAATAAATACCAGTCGGCGGGAAAGCTGCCGTTTGGCAGCCAGGGTAGCAGAGAGTATCAATTCGACTTGCAACCCCTTGCACCCTTTTGCCGCTTACGCGGCACTTCCCCTCAAGGGGAAACAAGGCGTTACGGGATTTACTTTTATGTCACCAGTGCTGCATGGCGAAGTGCAATAACCCCCTCCACCGCTATCGCGGTCCCCCTCCCCCATGGATGGGGGAGGCAAGGGAATTGCGGGGGGCAATAAAACTCCGGCAGGCTGCACTTTCATAAGCTGCACTAAATTAAGCACAAGTTGTTGCGCCCCACTTGCAGGGTACTAAGGGGAGATTATGTTTATCCCATTTCCTCCATAAAAAATGCCCCTCACAATGAGGAGCATTTTTGAATTTCTTACGCTTCAGCGGTTTTGGCTTTCTTGGTGCGGAAGTACTGGAGGGCGAAGACGCCGGCCAGGATGGCCACGCCGATGATGTCGGTGAGGGTATGGGGGTCGATGAGGCAGAGGCCGCCGGCTACGAGGAGAAGCCGTTCAAGGATATTGGCCCGGCAGTAGAACTGTCCGATCATGGCGCCGGAGATACCGGTCATACCGATGATGGCGGTGCAGGTGGTAAAGAGTACACTGCCGAAGGTGGCGCCGATGCCAAGGAGCTGGGGCGAGAGGACGAATACGTAAGGAATGATGAAGGCCGCTATGCCCAGTTTCGATGCATTCACCCCTGTTTTCAGCGGGTCGCCGCCGGAAATGGCGCTCCCTGCGTAGGCAGCCAGGGCAACAGGCGGAGTGATGTCGGCGATGATGCCGAAGTAGAATACGAACATGTGGGCAGCCAGGATGGGTACGCCCAGCTGAATCAGTGCCGGTGCGGCAATGGTGGAGGTAATAACGTAGTTGGCGGTGGTGGGCACGCCCATGCCGAGGATAAGGGATGTGAGCATGGTGCAGAGAAGCAGGAGCATGAAGTTGCCTGCTGCCACGGTAACCAGGGCGGAAGCCAGTTTCAGTCCCACACCGGTTTTTGTGACGATGCCGATAATCATGCCGGCGGAGGCGCAGGCGATGATGACGCCCAGGGCACCTCTGGCGCCTTTCACAAGGCCATCTACGATGTCATAGAAGCTCATGCGGGTGCTGGCCCGGAGCATGGCGGTGGCAATGGAAATGAAGATACCTGCCAGGGCTGCTTTCATAGGGGTATAGCCGGAGGCCAGAAGGGCGATGATGGCAATGAGCGGAATGGCCAGGTGCCCTTCTTCCTTCATAATGCGGCCCCACGGTTCCAGCTGGCTTCTGGGGGTGCCTTCCAGATGATTTTTCTTGGCTTCAAAGTGAACGCCCAGGAATACGCCGAGGAAATAGAGGATAGCAGGAACAACTGCCGCTTTGACGACTTCCATGTAGGGGATGCCGACGAATTCGGCCATGAGGAAGGCAGCGGCGCCCATAATCGGCGGCATGAGCTGTCCGCCGGTGGATGCGGCTGCTTCTACGGCGCCGGCGAAGTTCTTGTGATAGCCCAGTTTCTTCATCATAGGAATGGTGAAGGAGCCGGAACCTACCACATTGGCTACGGAGGAGCCGGAAATGGTACCCTGGAGGGCACTGGAGATAACGGCTACTTTAGCCGGTCCGCCGGAAGCCCAGCCGGCCAGGGCGTTGGCGATATCGATGAAGAATTTGCCAAGGCCTGTCTTTTCCAGGTAGGCACCGAAGAGGATGAAGAGGAAGATGAAGGTGGACGATACGCCCAGAGGAATACCGAAGACGCCTTCGGTGGTGAAGAAGAGGTGTCCTACCATCTGGTTGATGGTGAGACCTCTGTGGGCCAGGGGTCCCGGCATGTAGGGTCCAAGGAACCCGTAGGCTAAGAAGCAGAGAACTACGATAACGATAGGAAGACCCACGATACGGCGGGCCGCTTCCAGTACCATCACCATGCCCAGGAGACCTACCACCGCATCGGTTGGTGTGACAGTGCCGGCGCGGAGAATGAGATGCTGGTAGTTCACCAGGATGTAGATAGGCGGTATGATGGCCAGTACGGTGAAGAGAATATCAATAGGATGAAATCTTCCGCCCTTGACCCAGGATTTCTTCGTGGGGCAGAGGAGGAATACAAGGCAAATGCCGAAGGACAGATGGATGCAGCGCTGGATCATGGCATCCAGTGTGCCGAAGATGCCGGTGTAAATCTGGAAGAGGGAAAAGCAGATGCAGATGGCAGCTACAATTTTTCCGCAGATTCCCGAATATTCCATGGTATTGGACTCTTTGTCCAGGGATTTCAGCTTTTCCTGCAGTTCATCAGTCAGTTTTCCATCTACCGGAGCATTGTCTCCGGCAGGTGCTCCCTTTTTTTCTAAATCAGCCAATATAATCAACTCCTAATTTCTTTCTTCATGTACCACCCTTTGTAAAGAGGCGCTACATATAGCTTCATTTCTTTTCCCAGAGGAACCATTTCATCCAGGTTGTAGTCTTTGTCGCCCACAGTGAGGACGCCATGGTTTGTCACTCCGTTGCGGATGGACAGTTCAGGGTAATTCCGGTTGATGTCATCCAGAATAAACCAGCCGTCCTCTTCCCGGAACTTTCCCTCATCAGCGGAAAAGGGAAGCCCCACCCCCATAGATTGATACTTGGTGGATTTAAGGACAAATCCGTTTGCTATTTTGTTCACTTCCAGATATTCGTATATCATGGTCTTCTGGACGGAATGATGATAGGAAAGGGTGACCGGCGTGCCGGCATCCACCCGCTGCCTCATGATGATTCCGTCCGAAGTCTGGGCAAAAAGGAAGGGCATGCGGATGTACCAGCCGCCGATTCCCGTGACCAGTGCCACGATAATGCCAAAGATGATAATCACTGTTTCCAGTTTCCCATTTTTCTGTTTTTTCATGAAAGCGAGAACGGACCCCATAAGGCCCGTTCTCCCTCCTTTCTATGCAAGGTATGGATCCGATGGGGATTCTTCCTTATTTAGCCTTCAGGTACTTTTCAGCGCCTGCATTCATCTTGACGGACATGCCTTCCAGAGCAGTGTCCTTGGTGATGTACTTGCCTACGGCATGGGCTGCTTTCATACGGTCCAGATGTTCATAGATAGCCTTCACGATCTGTTCGCCCAGATCGTCGCTGAGTTTATCGGTGGTGACGATGACGCATTTCACGGCTACGGTGTTCACGTCTTCATCCTGTCCGGGGTAGGTGCCCTTCGGAATGGTCATCTTGGTGTAGTACGGGTATTTCTGCATGAGCTGGTCGACAATCTTCGGGTCGATGTTGACGATGGCAGCGGATTTATTGGCAGCCAGGTCCTGGATAGCGGCGGTCGGGAAGCCTGCTACCACAACGCCTGCGTCTACGTTGCCGTCCTTCAGGGCGTTGGCAGCTTCACCGAAGGAGAGGTACTGTACGTCGATATCATTATAGGTAATGCCATAGGCTTCCAGAATCTGGCGGGCATTGGCTTCGGCACCGGAGCCGGAAGCGCCGACGGCTACTTTCTTGCCCTTTAGGTCAGCCACGGTCTTGATTCCCTTGTCCTGGGTGGTTACGAACTGGATGGTTTCCGGATAGAGGGCAGCCAGGCCGCGGATGTTATCCATCTTGTTGTCCTTGAACATTTCCTTGCCGTTAGCCGCATAGTAGGCGATATCGTTCTGGATGAATGCGATATCCACGGAACCGTCCTTCAGCATATTCACGTTGGCAACGGAAGCGCCGGTGGACTGGGCAGATGCGTTCATGCCCTTGATATTCTGGTTCAAAAGTTCGGCCAGTGCGCCGCCCAGGGGATAATAGGTGCCTGCCGTACCGCCGGTGGCGATATTCAGGAACTGCTTGCCGCCTGCCGAAGCGGATCCGGAACCGGAGCTGCCGCCGCAGCCTGCAAGAAGAGCTGTACCAGCCAGACAAAATGCACCTGCTACCATCAGTTTCTTTAATGCCTTCTTCATCATACTGTCCTCCTTGATACCCTTACAGGGAAAGGCGGGTCTCCTTGAAATTCCCTCCGCACTTTCCCGAAATTCACAAAGGGTGAAATAAAAAAGCAGCCCGGCGCATAGGAAAAACCTATACGTCTGCTGCAGCTTCTTTGCCCCATGTGTTATAAAGTTACTATTATAATACTACTTTTCGAAATCTTTGTAAAGGAGGCTGGGCTGAATCCCCTGATTGTTCTGGTACTTGCCTCCGTTGTAGCTGTCCGCCTCGCCCAGCACGGTATGGAAATAAATCTGGCAGATTTCCACGCCCGCATAAATGCGGATGGGCTGCACGCAGAACATTTCCAGTGTCCAGTAGCCGGAGAACCCTACGTCGCCGAAACCTGCGGTGACGTGAATGAAAAGGCCCAGACGGCCGATGGAGGAACGGCCCTCCAGCATGGGCACGAAACATTTCGTCTTCGTGTACTCCCTGGTGCGCCCCAGGTAGAGCTTGTTGGGCTGGAGCACGATGCCCTCCTCCGGAATGTGGAGCAGGCGGCCCTCATTTCTCTTCTTCATGTCCAGTTCATGATTTTCATAAACCATGAGTTCATCAGCCAAGGTAAGGTTATAGCTGTTGGGATTCACTTTTTTCGGATCAAAGGGATCAATAATGATTTCCTCGCCCATATGTCTTACGATTTCCCTGCCGGATAAAATCATTTCAATTTCCTGCCTTCCTGGTTAAAAATTCTTCGATGCTCCGCCATGCGGCGCCGTACAAAATGACCATGGGCCTTCTCCCCCGGTATCAGATGGAAAAGCTCCCTTTCCTTCTCCGTGAGCCTCCCTGAAACGAGGAGTTCTCCCTTCAGGCTGAAGGAAATCAGATGGGCTGCGAAAAGGGCACCATGGGTAGGGCAGAAAAGAAGGCCCTTCTCCCCCTTTTCCTCTTCCCCGTAGGGATAGGCCCGCAAAAGGGAAATCCGGTCCGCCCCGCAGACCAGACAGCATGGGTGCTCCCGGCCTAAGGACTTCCGCTGGAAATCCCGGTCCTTTTCCAAAAGCCTCCGGATGGAGCGGACAGAGCTGTCGGAGGGATTGGAGAAGAGGCTCTCTTCCACCCCTTCTGCGGTCTTGTCTTCTTCAATGATTTTGGAAATAACAGCAATCCTGCGGTCTCCGGCACTCTTCCATTCACGAAAGGCGGCGGCCGCTTCGGGTTTCAATATCCAGAAATAGGTGCCGTTTTCCCCTTCCACCCCGTCAAACACATACTCCCAGGGTGCCATGGAAACCTTCTCCGGCGCCATCTCCGCCGCTTCTTCTCCCAGATTCTCCTGCACAAGAAGCGCTGTTTCCCGGGTCTTTTCCTTTTTGCCTTCCTCTTCGGGATACACAGGGATAAGGCCCTTCTCCACCATGCTGCGAATCTTTCCGCCGGCCCAGCCTACAGCAGAATTCAGGGCCCGGTACTCCATATGAAGGGCGGAGGCGATGCTCTTGCCATTGTCCATGTGGTCGGTGGAATCATAAAGCCTGGCAAAAATATCCATCATGAGCCGGCTCATGACAGACGTATCCCCCATGAGTTTGAGCCAGCCTTCCACTGTAATCCGGTCCCACTTCTTCAGCCCCTTGCGCCGCGCCATCCTTTCACCGCCTTTTCCGCTATTTAGGATATTATACCATTTTAAGGCAATAGGAAAAAGGTTATAAAGATTGACGGGGCCAATGGACAGCGCCTTTGGCGCTGAGGGTTCAGAGGGTTCAGAGGGTGGTGGCGCCCTGACGGGCGCAAGTATAAAAAGGGACGCGCCTGACGGCGCAGGTTGTGTAGAAGGGTTGTGTTCGCTGTCGCTCAGGGGGCATAGGAAAAGGTTCTTAAGATTGACCAGCCTGTCGTCCGGAGGGTTCTTAGGTTTGACGGCGCCTTTGGCGCCGAGGGTTGTGGTATCGCCGCTTCGCGGCGATGAGTATGAAGTCGGCGTTACGGGATTTACTTTTGTGTCTTCATTGCTGCATGACGTAGTGCAAAAGCCTCCTTCCTGAGGAAGGAGGTGGAGCCGAAGGCGACGGAGGATAGGGGCGTCAGGTCTTTCGCTAAAAGATTCGGTGTTCCTCAGCCCTTTCGGACAGGGGCTGTGAAAAAATGATTGAGTCTCTATCAGATAGTTAGGCGACCTGGCGGCAGACGCCTTATCGTTATTTTGCAAGGAACAAATTGACACAAACACTCACCCCGCTTCATTGTCATTT
>NZ_UPZP01000016.1 GCF_900538805.1 uncultured Dialister sp. | reverse complement strand
TCGCGTCGACTTATTCCTTGCATTGAATAAAAATACAAGAATGAAATCCGATAACGATTTAATCAGCGCTTCCCTAGGCCGCGAAGCGGCCCAGCGGATCATGAAATCTGCTATAATATAATTAAGGAATTATGGGAAAGTGTCAGTTCGAAGGAGGTCTTATTATGGACATCAAAAAAATACTCGTTCCCATTGACGGCTCCGATGCTTCGGAGAGAGCCTTTTCTTACGCCGTGGCTTTTGCACGGAAGACGGAGGCGGAAATCATTCTTCTCTATGTGGTGGATGCGGACACCCTCATGTATCCGGTGTACCGGGTGAGCCTGGCGGAGACGGATACGGCTTCTGTGAAGAAGAAGGGGGAGGATATCCTTGCGCTCTATGCCCAGGACGCTCCTGAGGATGTGAAGGTGCGCAGAATCGTTTCCATCGGCGTGCCGGGATCGTCCATCATCCGCACGGCAGAGGCGGAGGGGGCGGATCTCATTGTCATGGGCAACAGCGGTAAAGGTTCCGTTTCTTCCTTCGTCATGGGCAGCGTGAGCCATTATACCGTGCATCATGCGAAATGTCCGGTACTGATTGTAAAATAGTCTGTCTTTTTTTGAAATCGCGGCCTGGCGGGATATTTCCTGCAGGCAGAAAGAAGGGATTTTTATGATAGATAGAGAAATACATAAGATTCTGATTCCGGTGGACGATTCGAAAATGTCAGACCGGGCTTTCGATTACGGCATGGACATGGCAAAGCTTTGGGGCGCAGAGGTCCATGTGATTTATGTGGCCAATGCGGAAAGCATGAGCTCCCCCGATTTCACCATCCATTTCAATGAAAAGAACGACGACACCAGCCCGCTGAAGGAAAAGGGCGCCGCCGTGCTGGCCCGCCTCATGGAACGGGTGCCGGAGGGGGTGAAGGTGCGCCAGGAAATCCTCATGGGTTCGCCGGAGGTCATGATTGCCCTCACCGCCGAAGACGACGGTACGGACCTCATCATCATGGGCAGCAGTGGAAGGAATTCCTTCTCCTCCATGTTCCTTGGCAGTGTGAGCTACTACACCGTGCACCACGTGAAGTGCCCGGTACTCTTGATTAAGTGAGCCGGTGGGCTGGTAAACTAGTGAGCTGGTGGGCTGTATTCCCGACAGCAGAGGGGTTCAGGCGCCTTCGGCGCCCGGGTTCAAGCCGCCGTCGGGCTGCGCCCTGGGCGGCTCCGGTTCCGCCCACAGAGCGGGCCGGTTCAGAGGGGAGTTATAAAGCCCACTCCATGGAGGCAGGGTGAGCGCCTGCGGCGCCATTTTATAATGCGCCCGAAGGGCGCCACCACAACCCTTTGAACCTTCTGAACCTTGTGAACCTTTTGAACCCGGGCCGCAAAGCGGCCCATTATAAAGGAGGCATAGAAATGAGCCGGGAAACGAAAATAGGCATAGCCGCTTTTATCCTGCTGCTTTTTATCGGCACAGCCGGCTTATTTCTTGAGCCTTCCCGCTGGTTCCATAAGGATTTCTACGAAGTCCATGCGGTTTTTGACAATGCCCAGGGAATCCGGGAGAATGCCCAGGTGCTTTATGCCGGGGTCTCTGTGGGCCATGTGCGGAAAATCCGCGTGGAAGACGGGAAGGCGGTGCTGGACCTTAGTATCCGGGAGAAAACGAGGATTCCCGAAGACGCCCGGTTCACCATCGACACCACCGGCGTAGTGGGAGATTTGTACGTAAAGATTTCCGGCGGCCGCCCCGGAAGCAGGGCCCTCTCCGACGGCATGACGGTGTATGAGTATAAAAATGACCGGATGGATGAACTCATGAACAAGGCCGGCCGCCTCATGGATACGGCCAGGAGTGTACAGGAGAATATCGAAGGATTCAGGGGAAATGAGTGAGCTGGGGGACTGGTGAGCTAGTGTGCTGGTGTGCTGGTGGACTAGTGAACAGGTGTGAAAAACAGAGCTGACAAGCCGGATAGAAAACTGTTTGCGAAAAGTTTCCTGTTGGTGTGGAATACAAAGGTGTCATTTGAGGAAGGAGATTTCTCGACTCCACTGCGTTTCGCTCGAAATGACATCGGTGCAGGTTGACAGTTGTGTCATTTGAGGAGGGAGATTTCTCGACTCCGCTTCGCTCCGCTCGAAATGACAGCGGTGCGGGTTGACAGCGGCGTAATAAAAATAGGAAATTTTTAAGGAGGCAGTTTTGTAGGATGAATTTATCCTATAAAACTACCTCCTTTCTGATATAATGAGGGAGAGGTGATTTTTATGCGCATTGATACGAATACCATGATTCCTATGACCGAAGCAAATCGCAATTTCTCTAAAGTAGCACGCATGGTGGATGAAAAGGGGTCGGCTGTGATTCTGAAAAATAACCGGCCCCGCTATCTGATTGTGAATTTTGATACCTTAGAGGATGGAACTGCCGGTGATGAAGAGGTGGAAGCCATTTCTAAAAAGCTGATGCAACAGAATCGGACTGCTTATGACACCATACGGAAATGATTTCCGAGATTGTGATGTCTAGCAGCGTCATACGTGGTGTCAGATTTTGGGGCACCGCTTCGCTCCGTTCGAAATGACAGTGAGGCGGGATGGTATTGTGTCATCTGCGCTCTTTCCGGGTATGACGGTAAAGCTGCCTGCCGTCGTTGTCATCTCGAGCGGAGGTACACGTCGGTATGGAAATAAATGGACTCGGTATTGTTGACGCAGAGTCGAGAGATCTCCTGCCGTATTGTTGTTTGTGTCATGTTTGGAGGGAGATTTCGGGGCTCCGCTTCACTTCGCTCGAAATGACAGCGGTGCGGGTTGACAGTGGTGTCATATGGGGAAGGAGATTTCGGGGCTCCGCTCGGAATGATGATGAGAATCTCGTTTTTATTATTTCCACGTCTTGGCCAAATCAATCATATGGGGGTTCAGCCGTCGGATAAGCTGCTCTTTTTTGCTGCGAGACCATTTTTTTAGCTGCTTTTCTCGGGCTATAGCCTCTTCTATATGATTATACTGCTCATAATATACCAGGCAATGAACATTATATTTCTTGGTGAATCCATCCACTGTTCCGGATAAATGCTCATGGTATCGCCTTTGCAGGTTGTTTGTTACGCCTATATATAATACATTTCTATATTCATTAGCTAATATGTATACATAATACACATATTCCATGGATGGTGCACCTCCTTCTGTAGAGGTTTATATCATTAAGAGGTGAAATTTCGTGGCTTCCCTCGAAATGATGGTAAGGTAGGTTGGTACGGCGCCGTTTGTGACTTCCCCGGATATGGCAGGAAGGCTGCCTACCGCTATTGTCATCTCGAGCGGAGGTATATGCCGGTATGGAGATAAATGGACTCGGTATTGTTGACGCAGAGCCCCGAGATATCCTGCCGTACTGCTGTTTGTGTCATTTGAGGAGGGAGATTTCGGGGCTCCGCTTCCGACCCTCGAAATGACAGCGGGGTTAGCTGTTATTGACACATAGCAGACAGGAAACTAAAAAGCACGGCCGCGGGGCCGTGCTTTTTTCTTAGAGCCTTACTTCGATGACGTCGTCTTCGCTCTTTCTTGCCAGGGGGCAGGGGTTGTGGTTGGGGTAGCCGAAGGACATGGCCATCACCATTTCTCCTTCTCCCAGCCAGTCATGGAGTTCTTCGTAGGCGAAGAAGATATTGCCGATCCAGAGGCTTCCGATGCCCATGGAGGTAGCCTGGAGGGCCATGTTTTCGGCAGCGGCGCCGATGGCCTGTACGTCGGAAAGTTCGTGGATTTTTTCAGCGGCAGTCCAGTTGTCGGTGAGGGGACGGCCTTTGGGGTTCACGATGAAGACCAGTACCGGTGCCTGCTGCATGCACTGCAGGGTGAAGCGGGCGTTGGTATAGAGTTCCGGTGCTCCGGCCAGGACGCCTTCGCCCTTTTCTGATTTTTCAATGCCCTGTTCCATGAGGGAGAGCGCCGTTTTCTTGCTTTCTCCCTTGACCACGATGAATTTCCAGGGCTGACGGTTCTTGGCAGAGGGGGCCCACATGCCGGCGCGGAGGATTTCGCGCATGTCTACTTTGGAAATGTCGGTGTCCTTGAAGAAACGGACGCTTCGTCTTTTGAAAATCAGATTATACATAGTATTTCCACCTTTCCTGATGATTTCATTCTTGAGATTATGCTTTTTTCATTATACACCGTTTTGGCGGTTTAGTGTTGGAAATCGTGGAAGGAGAGTTTCCTGTCCGGCGTGGGGAGACTGTATTTCAATGCCATAGGAAACCTTTTGCAGGGAGATTTCGGGACACTGCTGCCGCGAAGCGGGATGTATATATTTATCGCCGCCTGCGGCGGCGCCACAACAACCCTCAGCCGCCTTTGGCGGCTGTCCAACTTAAGAACCTTCCGGCCTTGAGGCCGGTCAAACTTTAGAACCTTGAAATAAAAGAATCCACCGGCGCTTTTGCGCCGAGGGATTTCTCTATTTCATCTGATAATTATAGTCTTTATCCAGGCTCCCTGTGAGGTGGAGGAGGGCAGGGGCGTCGGCTGCGTCGATGAGGAGGGAGCGGTTTTTGAGGACCGCTTTGGCGCTGCCGTAGGGGGTGCGGATTTCGCCCCAGTTGGAGGACCATTCCGCTTTCACTCCGGCGGCCCGGGCCAGGGGCATGACGGGGAGGTAGATGTGGCCGTCTTTGCCAAGGGCTCTGGCGTCCAGTTTCTTTCCGTCCAGGTACATGTCATAGACTTTCACCACGTACCTTGGATTTCCATCGGAAGCGTCGATGGCCTGCTGTATGTCATCATCCGATACATAGGCGGAAACGCCGAAGGGGGCCAGTTTTGCTTTCATGCGGCTCACGTCCAGAGGTTCTCTGCCGTAGCCGTCGGGATAGATGTAGTACACCACGGTGTGGTCTGCCTCCCGCTGTACCACCACCCGTTCGTAAAGGATATCCACGGGAATGCCTTTGACGATGTGGGCGTAGAGGTCTTCCACGTCCGCTTCGTTCATGCGGACGCAGCCGTGGGAGGCGTAGGTGCCGATGGCGGAGGGCACGTTGGTGCCGTGGATGCCGTAGTTGCCGCCGATGCCGATCCAGCGGTAGCCGATGGGGCAGTCAGGGCCGGAGGGAATGGTGGTGCCGCTGTCCGGGTCAATCCAGGTGGGATTCACTTCCATATCCACCACGGTACGTCTGCCGGTGGGGGTGGGAGAGGAAGGTTTGCCGGGGGCAATGGGGTACATGCGGATGCCCACGTCTCCCTGGTAAAGGGTAAGGAGGCGGCTGGCCAGGTTGATTTCAATGCGTTTGTCTTCAAACCGTGGCTTCTCCGGTGCCTTTTTCACAGCTTCCGCATCTTTCGGAGCCGTTTCTGCTGCCTTGTCTACGGCGGGCTCCTGTTTGGCCGCTTTCACCGTTTTTTCGGGTTCTGCGGTCTTTGCTTTTTCTTTGGAAAGGAGCGCTTTCTGTTCTTTTTTGACAGCGGCCTTTTCTTTTTTCTCTGCCTTTTGGGCTTTGCTGTGTTTGTCTGCTCTTTTCACCGTTTCGGTTCTCAGGATTTTTCCCTTGATGACAGTGATTTCTTCATTTCCGTTTGTTTCCTCTGCGGCGCTTACTTCTGTGAAACCGCAGGTCCCCAGGGCAGCGCACAGGGCGGCTGCCAGAATGATACGTTTAATCAATTCAATCCCCTTTTATATTGTAATTATGAAATAGGATGTCCTTCGTGCCGCCGTTTCCGCTCTTCTGCCAGATTTTCCAGAAGGTTCGGCATGGTTTCGCTTTTCCACACCCACTTCGGCGCAAGGGACGCTGCTTTTTCCTTGGCAGCCAGAAGGTCATAGTATACCTGCCATTTGGCGTCCACCAGGCTCCGCCCGCTCTGCCGGAGCAGGTAGGCAGGATGGAAGGTGGGCATGACCGGTATGCCGTGGTAGTCGATCCAGTGGCCCCGGGAGCGGATGATGCCGGCCTCCCGGCCCAGAAAGAATCGGAGGGCCACCTTGCCAAGGCCTACGATGACCCTGGGCTTCACCAGGGCGATTTCCGCGGCAAGCCAGATGGAACCGCAGAAACGGCCTTCTTCCATGGTGGGTGTCCGGTTTCCCCGGGGGCGGCATTTGACGATGTTCGTCACATACACATGGTCCCTGGTAATCCCTACGGAGAGAAGGGCTTTGTCCAGAAGCTGTCCGGAGGGGCCCACCAGGGGTCCTCCGTAATCATCCTCGACCCCGCCGGGGCCCTCTCCCACAATCATGAGGGGCGAATCGGAAGGTCCCGTGGAAAGCACGGGGCCCAGTCCCCCTTCTTTCCGGAGAGGACAGCGGCTGCAGCTTCGAATGGCTTTGGCCAGAGCCTCATGGGAGGGATAGGTCTCCATTTCCCCGTTTCCATAAAGCTCCCGATGGCGGCGCTCTGCATATTCTTCGGGGTCTTCATGTCCAAATAAATCCAATGGTATCACCCGGTTCTTTATTAATGGGCCGCTTCGCGGCCCGGGTTCAGAAGGTTCAGAAGGTTCTGCCCGCTTTCAGCGGGCGGGTTCAGAGGGGGCGGTATCGCCCTTGCGGGCGATGAGTTTATAGCCGCTTCGCGGCCCCGCGCCCTTCGGGCGCGAAGGATTCTCAAGTTTGACAGGCCCCTGTGGCCTGAGGGTTAAGGTATCGCCTGTGGGGCCGTTTCGCGGCCCGGGTTCAAAAGGTTCAGAAGGTTCTATCTGCTTTCAGCGGGCGGGTTCAGAGGGTTGTGGTGGCGGCTTCGCCGCAATTTTATAGCCAGCCGCCGAAGGCGGCTTATAACATGGCGCCGAAAGGCGCCGTACCTCGCCAGCGCAGCGATACTATATAACTCCCCTTTGAACCAGCCCGCTCTGTGGGCGGAACTTGTGCGGTTCCTGCATAGGAACCGCAAGTCAGGCTCATATGCGAGCATAGCCTGCCCATTAAGCGAGCACCTTACCGCCTGACCGTAGCCCAGGGCGTCAAGCCCGACGGCGGCTTGAACCCGGGCGCCGCAGGCGCCTGAACCCTCTTGCGTTCGGGAATACATCCAGCCAGCACTATTGACTCAAAGCCTACTGCATATCCGGCGGCGGTTCCTGGTTGGTGATTTCGTAGAAGAGGGTGAACTGGCCGGCGAAGTGGAGTTTCACCGTGTCCACCGGACCGTTTCTGTTCTTGGCCAGAATGATTTCCGTTTCATTCTTCCGCGGGTCGTCATCCTCGATTTCACGGTTGTAGTAGGCCTCGCGGTAGAGGAAGCTCACCATGTCCGCATCCTGTTCCAGGGAGCCCGATTCACGGAGATCCGAAAGGAAGGGACGGTGGTCCTGCCTGGATTCCACGCTTCGGGAGAGCTGGGACAGGGCAATCACCGGCACGTTGAGTTCCCTGGCCAGGCTCTTCAGGGAGCGGGAGATTTCTGAAATTTCCTGCTGCCGGTTGTCGCCGTTTCGGGAAACGTTCTTGGCCTGCATGAGCTGGAGGTAGTCGATCATGATGATGTCCAGGCCGTGCTCTGCTTTCAGGCGGCGGCACTTGGAGCGGATTTCCGAAACGGAAATGCCCGGCGTGTCGTCGATATAGAGGGGCGCATCCATGAGCACGCTGGCGGCGTTGGCCAGCTGGTCCCATTCTTTCTGGGTGGAAATGCGGCCGGTGCGGAGGCGGGAGCTGTCCACCAGGGCCGTGGAGCAGAGGAGACGCTGCACCAGCTGCTCCCTCGACATTTCCAGGGAGAAGAAGGCTACGCTTCGGTGGGCTGAAGAAATACTCATGTTCTTGGCAATGTTCAGCACGAAGGCGGTTTTACCCATGGACGGGCGGGCGGCGACGATGATGAAGTCGCCCTTCTGGAAGCCGCTGGTGAGGGCGTCCAGGGAGGGGAAGCCGCTGGCCAGGCCGGTGATGGATTCCTTGTTCCGGAATTTCCTTGTGATTTCCTGCAGTTCATTCTGCACGGCCTCGCCGATGGGGGTGAAATCGGAACGCCTTTCGTCCCGGGTCACCTCCAGAATGGATTTCTCCGCGTCGTCCGTAATGTCCGCCACGTCCTGCCGCTCCGAATAGGCTTCATCGGCAATGGTGCCGGCGGCGTCGATAAGCCGGCGAAGTTTTGCCTTCCCCGCCACGATTTCCGCATGGCGGTCCACGGACTTCGTGGTCACCACGTTGGCGGGAAGTTCATTCACATAGAGCACGCCGCCCACATCGTCCAGCCGCCCCATGCGCTTCAATTCCTCCGTCACCGTGAGGATATCCGCCGGTTCGCCCCGGTGGGAGAGATTCAGGATGGCCTGAAATATAATGGCATTGGCTTCCCGGTAGAAATCGGCAGCCGTGAGCAGGTCCTCCGCTGTCAGGATAGCGTCCTTGTCCAGCATCATGGCACCCAGCACCGACTTCTCCGCATCAATATTCTGCGGAGGCACCCGGGATACAATCATGGTATCAGTGTCCGATTTCTTCTTCCAGTCCTTCTTGGGCTGGAAATTTTTTCCTTGAAATGTATCAGCCAAAAAAATGCCTCCCTTCGTGAAATGATATTCGTACTTTATATTCTAGCATATTTTAGTGGACTGGTGTGGTAGTGAGCTGGTGAGCTAGTGGGAAAGTGGAACAGTGAGACAGTGAGGAGGAGGGCTGTCGGCTGTCCGCTTACCGCTGCTGTTGTCTGCTGGACAGTATTCCCGAACGCAAGAGGGTTCAGGCGCCTGCGGCGCCCGGGTTCAAGCCGCCGTCGGGCTGCGCCCTGGGCGGCTCTGGTTCCGCCCACAGAGCGGGCTGGTTCAAAGGGAGTTATATATGCTGCCTGTGGCAGCGAAAACCAAACAACCGGGCTTCGCCCGATGGAAATGCACCCCTTCTGTTGCCTGTGGCGACGTCTCCCCCGGAGGGGGAGATTTTAGCAGCATGATACTATGAGGTACTTTTGAGTTCCAAAGCTGGGTGGAGAGCAAAGTCCCCCCATCGGGGGGAAGGCGGTACCGTAGGTACCAAAAGGGGTGCATTTCCACGCGCCGCAGGCGCGGTCATAAAGGTTTTGCCGCCGCAGGCGGCAATATATAACTTCATCGCCGTAGGCGATACCACCACCCTTTGAACCCTCTGAACCCTTTGAACCTTCTGAACCTTTGCCCTCACAACCTTTTTTCACAACCTGCCGCGAAGCGGCGCCCCTTTACTGCTATTCGGGAATACAGCTGCCCGCCACTATTGACACTCAGTCATTCCAGTATTTCAAACTCCGCTTTGCTTCCTTTTTCTGCCGGCGTCACCTTGAGTCTGGCGTCAATCCGTTCTTCCAGTTCCGGCACGTGGGAGATAATGCCTACCAGACGACCGGTGTTCTGCAGGTCGATTAATGTATTCATGGCGCTGTTCAGGGCCTCCGGGTCCAGGGTGCCGAAGCCTTCGTCGATGAACATGGTGTCCAGCCGCACGCCGCCCTGTTTGGCCTGCACCACGTCCGCCAGGCCCAGGGCCAGGGAGAGGGAGGCCAGGAAGGTTTCGCCGCCGGAGAGGGTATTGGCGGGGCGGGAGCGGCCGGTGTAGCTGTCGGACACTTCCAGGGTGAGGCCGCCCCTTCCGTCGGTGCTGTCGCCGGCCATGCGGTGAAGGCTGTAGCGGTGGTGGCTCATGTCCAGGAGGCGCAGGTTTGCGGCCTTGGCCACTTCATCCAGCAGGGCGCCAAGCACGTACCTTTCCAGGGTAATGCGGGATTTTTCACCTCTGGTGAGGTTGTAGAGTCCCGACACCAGGCTGGTGTCCTTCAGCGTCTTTTCGTGGCGCTCTGCAATGTCCTTCACTTTGGCCGCCGTGTCCTCCAGGAGTTTCTTCCTGTTTTCTCCGTCGGAAATCATTTTCACCATGCTGCGGATGGCACTCTGGTGGTCCAAATCCTCCCTGCCCAGGCGGGCCATGTCCGGTTTCTCGCTTCCCTTGAGGAAATCGGTTTCGTCGGACTGCACCTTTTCAGCGCCCTGGCGCAGTCGGCGGTATGTTTCAAGGGCATCGGTCAGGGCTTTTTCATCACCCCTTCTTTCGTACCAGCTGCGGCAGGAAAAAAGGCTTTCAAAGCCGGCCTCTTTCGATTTTTCACCCAGTGCCTTTGTGCCGTCTTCGTAGTCCTTCGCCAGTTTTTCCCGCTGGGCGTCGGCTGCCTTATATCCTGCGTCGGCGGCGGCAAAGGCAGAGACTGCCTGCTCCCTGGCTTTGGCGGTGTCCGCCGTTTCCTTTTCCCAGCGCTGGATTTCTTCATTCAGCCGGTGGATGGCATTCCTTAAAGCAATGGGTTTTCTGAATTCTTCCGGCACGTCCTCCAAAGTCCGCATTTTTGCCTGGGCGTAGCCCTGCTCGGAAATGGCGGATACGTAGGCGGAAACCTGGTACTGCTGGGCCAGCTGGGTGCTGTCGCTCCAGGTTTCTGCCGCTTTGGCCGCCCTTTCCTGGGCCTTTTTCACTTCGTCCTCCGTAGGCAGTTTTTTGTCCGATACGGCGGGGTGGGGATGGTGGATGGAGCCGCACACCGGGCATGGCTCTCCCTCTTTCAGCTGGCTGGCCAGGATAGCGGCCTGCCCGAAAATGTAGTCCCGGCGGAGGGATTCTGCTTCCGCTTCCGCCTGTTCCTTGATTTTCCTGTCTGCTTCCGCTTTGACGTTAAGTTTCTGCAGCTCCGCCTGCGCTTCCATCACCTTCTCTGTGAGCCGGTTCACTTCCCGAAGGGTGGCGCCGTAGGCTTTGGCCTTCGGCATCCACTGCACCATTTCCGCCGATTTCCGGCGGTATCCTTCTATTTCGTCTTTTCTGGCTTCCAGCTGCGCTGATTTTTCGGCCAGTTTCTCCTTTTCGGCGGCGGCTTTATCCCTTTCAGCTTCGCAGCGGTCCCGATTCTTTCTTACCAGTTTCCCGTCGTTTGAAATTTTATCCAGGTTCTCAAAATAGGGGGCCAGCTCCCGGGCAGAGCGGATGTACTTAAGGCTTTCCTCCGCCTTTTTCATTTCTTCTTCTTTTTCCCGAAGGGCTTTCAGCTGGGCCTCTGCCTTTGCCAGTGTTTCAAAATGGGTGGAGAGAACCGCCGCTTTCTGGTAGTTCTTCTGGAAATCGGCATATTTTCGGTCCTCTTCTTCCCTCTTCTTTTTGATGTCTTCCAGAAGACGGACCGTTTCCTCTGTTTCCTTCTTAAGTTCCTCTTCTCCGGACACAGCGGCCATGGAGAGGGTGGCGGCAAGCTCCGTGTCCTCTGCGGCCTTCTTTTTCAGAAGCTCATTCAGGGAAAGACGCAGTTCATTCTGGAAATCGGAAAAACGCTGGGTCTTGAAGAGCTGCTTCAAGATGGCTTCCCTTTCATCGGCCTTGGCCACCAGGAGCTTTCGGAAATCCCCCTGGGGCAGGAGGATGACCTGGCAGAACTGGCTGGCGTTTAATCCGATGAGTTTACCCGCCGCTTCCTCCACGCCGGTGCGGATGGTGCGGATTTCCTTTCCGTCCTCCAGCTCCGACAGGGAGGCCTGCATGGCCGCCCTTGTCTGCCCCTTGCCCCGCTTCTTGTCGATGGTCTGCTCCGGGCTTCGGATGGCGCGGTAGGTTTTCCCACCGATCATGAAATCAAAAATTACTTCCGTCTTCTGGGCGGTGGAGGCATAGTCGCTCCGCATGTGGCTGCCGGTGCGGTCGCCGCTTGTCTTGCCGTAGAGGGCATAGCACATGGCGTCCAGGATGGTGGTCTTTCCGGCGCCGGTGGGGCCGCAGATAAGGAAGAGGTGCCGCCCGTCCAGTTTGTCAAAATCAATGACTGTTTCTCCCGCGTAGGGGCCGAAGGCCCGCATGGTCAATTTCAGCGGTCTCATTGTGCATTCTCCTTTCTGTACACCCTTTCCCAGGTATCAAGGGCCAGTTTTTCCTCGTCCTCCGACAGATCCCGGTCCCGGAACTGGTGGACGAACCGTTTCAGTATGTCCTCATCGCTCATCTGCTCCAGATGGATATCCCGGTTTCCTTCATCCTCTTTGTATCCCATGTCCTGCTCCACTCCCAGGGCGTGGGGGAATTTCGTCCGAAGCTTGGGCATGGCGTCAATCACCGGTGCTTCATCGGTGAGGCGGATCTGCAGGTAATCGTCAGAAGGCTCCGTTCCCTCTCCCATGAGGACATCAAAGGCCCCTTCCATGCAGCGCACCTGATAGCGGGGCACCATTTCCTTGAATTTCGTATGCACCTTGCCATCCTTATCCAAATCGCAGAGGATGACGCCCTTCTTCTGGTTCACTTCGTCGAAGGAATAGCGCATGAGGCTGCCGCTGTACTGGATTTTCTCCGAATCCTTCTGCGTCTTCTGCGGCCGGTGGAGATGGCCCAGGGCGGTGTAGTCATAGCCCTCAAAAACGGTATCGCCGATGCGGTCATAGCCGCCGATGGAAAGGGGCCGCTCCGATTCCGACGGCGTGCCGCCCGCGGCAAAGGCATGGGCCAGGGCCACCTTCCGCATAGGTTCATCTGGAAGAAGGGAAAGGAGATAATCGGACAGCGCCTTCTCTGCGTCCTCATAGGAATGGACATCTTCTGCGCCCTCCAGGCCAAGTACATTCATCATCACCCGCACCCGGGCAGGCTCTGCGTAGGGAAGGGGGCAGAAAGCCACTTTCCCCCATTCATCCTCCAGAATCACCGGCGAAAGACGGGTGAGGGGTCCGAAAATATAAAGGCCCTGCCACTTCAAAAGGCGGCTCGCCACGGCCAGACGCTCCGCGCTGTCATGGTTGCCGCTGATGATGATAAAGGGAATCTTCCGCTTCCCCACGATTTCCTCGGTCATGCGGTCAAAAAGCTCCACCGCCTCCTCCGGCGGATAGGAGCGGTCGTACACATCGCCGGACAAAAGAATGGCATCCGGCTTCTCCTCGTCCACCAGAGGAAGAAACCGGTTATTCAAAAGCCACTCCTGGTCCTCCGTCATGCTGTGCTCCTTCAGGAGCTTCCCCAGATGCCAGTCTGCTGTATGGATAAATTTCATAGCTGCCTCCTTTGCTGATAGAAAAGAGGAACCTGCCTCTCTGCAAATTCCTCTTCCTACACTTCCTTATTTACCCTGCCGGGCAGGTAATTCTTAATCATTTGGTAAAAATCTTCTGCCCTTGTGTATTGTTCTTCTGCGTCCTCCTTTGAAACAATAAAGAAATCAGCATAATCCGTATTATTTCGAATTTGAAAGGCCTGGCTCAAATACTTGGAATACCTGACCTCAAATACGCCGGTTTTGATATATTCCTTTTGGAAATAGGAAATGACACCGGCATGCTTTTTGAAGTCTACCCCATCCAATGCCAGAATGGCACGAACCGCTGTAAACATAGCATAGTAGGAACGACCTATGGAATCTTTGAAATTATGGTGTTCCAAAAGAATATGGGCAGAATCAAGCCTTTCTTTTGCCATTTCCATGCGATAATTCATGAGCTCCAGTCGTTTCTTAAGCAACCACGTTCACCCCTTCCTGACTGATATTGCGATAATAAGGTACATCATCCTTGTACCTCTCATACTCGTCATAGGGGATGACAACAGGGGAAATCACAATGCCGTACTCCAACTCTAAATCGGAAGATACATCCCAGACCTTTTTCAGCTTTTGCTGCAGCTCCGAGCGGGAGCCAATAACGATGGCTGCCATATCTAAATCCGAATCATCGGTATAATCTCCCCGCGCATAGGAACCATAAAGAACGATGCGGGTAATATCCCTGCCGAAAACAGAGCGGTACGCTTTTGCCACTCGTTGGATGACTGTTTGTAATTCAGATGGACTGCACATGGTCATTCCCCCTTTCTATCCGTATTATATCATGCTTCCCGCAGGCTTTTCAGCAGGGCGATTTCCTTTTCATAGCCCGGGAGTTCGTTTGGCGTTTCCAGGTAGAAGGGGAGGTCCTTCAGCAGGGGGTGGTTGATGATGCGGGCGATTGCGTCAAGGCCCAGGGTGCCTTCGCCGATTTTTTCGTGGCGGTCCTTGTGGCTCCCCAGGGGGTTCTTGTCATCGTTCAGGTGGATGGCGTGGAGGCGGGGAAGGCCGATGATTTCATCGAAGTGATGGAGCACGCCGTCCAGGCTGTCTCTTATGTCGTAGCCGCCGTCGTACACATGGCAGGTGTCCAGACACACGCCCAGCCGGTCCTTCCGTTCCACCTTTTCCATAATGGCCGCCAGTTCCTCGAAGGTGCGGCCCACTTCGGTGCCCTTGCCGGCCATGGTTTCCAGAAGTACATACTTTGGCAGCTCTTCCTGGTCCATGGCGTAGTTCAGCATGTCGGCGATAAGGATGACCGCCCTGTCCACGCCCTGCTTCAGGTGGGCGCCGGGGTGGAAATTGTACATACAGCGGGGAAGGTGGGCGGTTTTGGCCAGGTCCTCTCGCATGGCAGTCCTGGCAAATTCCCGCACCGATTCCTTCGTGGAAGTGCCGTTCATGGTGTAGGCGCCGTGGCAGAGGATGGGGCCGAAATGGTGCTCCTCCATCCACCGGGAAAGGGCGTCCACGTCCTCTTCGATAAGAGGCTTAGCCTGTCCGCCCCGGGGATTTCTGGGAAAGAACTGGAATGTATTGCCGCCGATGGCGGTGGCGGTTTTTCCCATGGCAAGGAAACCTTTGGAAACAGATAAATGACATCCTATGATAAACATATGTATCTCCTTCTATGAAATATGAATGAACTGTATAAAAAGGCTGTATTCACAGTGCCGGTATCCCTAAGAAAAGAGGAAGCCTGCGAATTTATCCGGTTCCTAAGGAAGCACTGATTAATTCGATAACAATTTAATCAGCGCTTCCTTAGCAGATTTTCTTTCCCGATTATATCATATAAAAAAAGGGGGCCCTGTGAAATGACGGCTTTCATTTCACAGGGCCCCTCTTTTTATCTGCGAGATATTCCGATTATCCCAGGAATCCTCTGGTGTTCTGTGCTTCCACTACCCGCTGCAGGGCCAGCATGTAAGCGGCCAGACGGTAGGTGACGTGATATTTTTCCTTCAGTGCATACACGTCTTCATAGGCTTCTCTCATTTTTTTCCGGAGACGCTCATTGTATTCCTCTTCAGTCCAGTAGTAGCCGGTGCGGTTCTGTACCCATTCGAAGTAGGAGCCCACCACGCCGCCTACGTTGCTCATGACGTCCGGCAGCACTTCGATGCCCTGCTTTTCAAAGTAAGCATCCGCTTCTTCCGTGGTGGGGCCGTTGGCGCCTTCCAGGATAAGGGGCGCTTTGACCTTTTCCATGGTGCTTCCGTTGAGCTGGTTTTCCAGGGCAGCCATGAAGAGCACGTCTACGTCCTGGCTGAAGAGCTCGCTGTCCGGAATGATTTCAGCGCCTGCTTCGGTGTAGCCCTTCAGGGAACGGCCGTGGGAGTTGGCGTATACGTACATGGCTTCGATGTCAAGGCCCTTGGGGTTGTGCCAGGTGCCGTTGATATCGCCGATGGTGGTGATTTTCACGCCTTCCTGGTGCATGAGGAGGGCACCTACGGAGCCTACGTTGCCAAAGCCCTGGACAGCCATGGTGAGGTCCTTGATGTCCTTGTGGTTCTTTTCACACCAGGTCAGTAGGGTAAAGAGAAGGCCCCGGCCGGTGGCTTCATTTCTTCCCAGGGAACCGCCGGTGGCAAGGGGCTTGCCGGTCACCACGCCGGGCTGCCAGCTGCCGGAGAGGGCGGCGTATTCGTCGGCAATCCATGCCATGATCTGTCCATTGGTGTTCACATCCGGCGCCGGTACGTCCTTATCGGGCCCGATGATGGGGTAAATCTTCCGTACATAGCCGCGGGTCAGCCGTTCCAGTTCTCTTGCGGAAAGCTTGTGGGGGTCCACCCGGATGCCGCCTTTGGCGCCGCCGTAGGGAATATTTCCGATAGCATTCTTAATGGTCATCCACGCAGCCAGTGCCTTTACTTCATTTTCATCGGACTGGGGATGGAAGCGGATGCCGCCCTTCGCTGCGCCCCGGGCGGTGGAGTGCTGCACACGGTAGCCGGAGAAGACCTCCACATGGCCGTCGTCCATGCGGATAGGAATGCTCACGGTGAGTTCCCTTTCCGGATACCGTACAAATTCATAATCCTCTTTTTTGTAACCCAGCACCTGGGCTGCTTTGTCCAACACATCAAGCATGTTTTCGTAAGGATTGTAATTCGCCATTTTATGCCTCCTAGAATGAAATGATTGGGCCGTTATAAAGGAAAATCGCCTTCCGGTCCGCTTCCTCTACTATAACACCGGCCATGGATTTTGAAAACTTGAAATCATGGAAGTATGAGTATTCGGTATAGATGCCGCAGAAATGAATCGGAAAAAGCATGACCTGAGGGGAAGTGGGATAGTGGGACAGTGTGCGATACGGCTGTCAGCTTACCGCTGTCCGCTTCCCGCCGGGCACTGTCATTCTGAACGCAGTGAAGAATCTCGGTGCGTGTCGTTAGTGATACCAATGCCGATAAATACCAGTCGGCGGGAAGACGTTAGACCGTCAGACGACAGACATCAGACATACAGTATTCCCGAAAGAAGGAGGGTTCAGGCGCCTGCGGCGCCCGGGTTCTATCGTTCGTGCGCTTCGCGCCGAACGATGGGTTCCGCCCACAGAGCAGGCGGGTTCAGAGGGAAGTTATAAATGCCGCCTGCGGCGGCAAAATCTTTACAACCGCGCCTGCGGCGCGTGGAAATGCACCCCTTCTGTCGTCTGCGGCTCCCTACGAATCCAGTGACATGTTTCCCTTTAGGAGAAAGGTGGTGCGTCAGTACCAAAAGGGGCGCATTTCCATCGGGCGAAGCCCGGTTATGAAGGTTTTCGTTACCAAAGTCAGCGCTGCCGCCGCAGGCGGCACTATATAACATCATCGCCGAAGGCGATACCACAACCCTCGGGCCATAGGCCCGTCAAACCTGAGAACCCTGAGAACCTTCGGGCCTGCAGGGCCCGTCCACCTTCCCCTCTGAACCTTTTGAACCCTCTGAACCCTCTGAACCCGGCCGCTTTTGCGGCCAATTTCATTTTCCCCCTTGACGGATACTAAATGCTATTGTATCCTATTAACATACAAAGGACCGAAAGGTCAGAATTACATATTTTTGACAAAGATGTCTGATAGTGAATGGTTCACATCAGGCTTTTTCTTTTGGACAAGGGGGCCCGGAACATTTCCGGGCCCCCTTGCCTTTTCCGGAAAAGGCCGCCGTTCCCTCAGACATTTTTTGTTCAGAGAGGGAGTGGGTTTTATGAAAAAAATGGAAGCAGTCATTCGAAAGTGGCCTCTGCTTCTGGCTGCCCTGGCCACACCGGCGGTGGCTATGGCAGCGGAACCGGAGGGCCGGTATTCATCGGTGGACACCATCTGGGTGCTTTTAGGCGCCATTCTGGTGTACTTCATGCAGCCGGGGTTTGCCATGGTGGAAACGGGACTGACCCGTGCGAAGAATGCAGGCAACATTGTCATGAAGAATTTCATGGACTTTGCCCTGGGCACCGTGGTGTTCTGGTTCCTTGGCTTTGGCCTCATGTTCGGCACGGACATTGGCGGCATTATCGGTACGCCGGATCTCTTCGTCACCCATTTCCAGGTGCCCGATGATGCAGGGTATACACCGCTGGCATACCTGTTCTTCCAGACCGTGTTCTGTGCCACCTCCGCCACCATTGTATCCGGGGCCATGGCAGAACGGACGAAGTTCTCCGCCTACTGCGTATATTCCGTTGTCATCTCCCTTCTGATTTACCCCATTTCGGGCCATTGGATCTGGGGCGGCGGCTGGCTTTCGGAGCTGGGATTCCATGATTTCGCCGGTTCCACCTGCGTCCATCTGGTAGGCGGCGTGTGCGCCTTCGTAGGGGCATGGCTCCTGGGACCCAGAATCGGCAAGTACAATAAGGATGGCAGCGTGAACGCCATTCCCGGCCACAGCATCACCCTGGCCTGCCTTGGCATGTTCATCCTGTGGATGGGCTGGTTCGGATTCAACGGCGGCTCCACCGTTTCCATGACCGGCGATGAAATGATTGAATCCGCAGGCCATATCATGATTACCACCAACCTGGCCGCAGCGGTAGCCGCCTGCACCACCATGATTGTGACCTGGGTGAAATACGGAAAGCCCGATGTATCCATGACCCTGAACGGCGGCCTGGCAGGCCTGGTGGCCATTACCGCCGGCTGCGACACCGTCACCGTTCCCGGCTCCTTCTTCATCGGCCTCATTGCCGGCGTATTCATTGTCTATGCCGTTGAATTCATTGACCAGAAAATGAAAATCGATGACCCCGTCGGTGCCATTGCCGCCCACGGCGGCTGCGGTGCCCTGGGCACCATTCTGACCGGTTTCTTCTCCGAATCCGACGGCCTCCTCTACACGGGAGACCCCCATTACCTCTTCGTCCAGATTCTGGGTGTGGTGGCAGTGGCCGTTTACGTATTCATTGCCATTAACATTGTATTCCGCATCATCCGTGCCACCATCGGCCTCCGCGTAAGCCGTGAAGAAGAAATCAACGGCCTGGACTTTGAAGAACACGGCCTGGCCTCTGCTTATGCAGATTTCATGATGGTTCCTGAAACGGCGGAAGAAAAAATCGAAGCCGGCAAAGCACCGAAGGATGCAGTGGAAATCCCTGTGGACAAGGACCTGCCGGAAACCGCAGTTCCCAAAGCTGTTCCGGCAGACGGCCATCACCTCTACTGCGTCACCATCATTACTTCGGACAAGCGTTTTGAAATTCTGAAAGCAGCCATGGAAGCCATCGGCATTACAGGCATGACCGTTACCCAGGCCCTGGGCTTCGGCCTTGAAAAAGGACAGACCCAGATGTACCGCGGCGCTGCTGTTTCCGCCAAACTCCTTCCGAAGGTGCGGGTGGATATCGTAGTATCCAAGATTTCCCCGAGGACGGTCATCGAAGTGGCCAAAAAAGCGCTCTACACCGGCAAGTACGGCGACGGCAAGATCTTCGTCTCCACCGTGGACAATGCAGTGAAAATCCGCACCGGCGAAGAAGGGTACGACGCCCTCCAGGACTATCCTATTGAAGAAGATAAATAATGGTACTCTTAATGGTACTCTTGAAAAGAGCTGCGGATTTCCGTGGCTCTTTTTTCGTGGCAGAAAGGAAATGGGGGATAAAAGGTATACTTATTTCCCTACTCCATAAATCTTCACTTTTTCACAGAGTTATTCACATACTGTTCATAACTGCGAAATGAGAATCACATATATAGACAATTCGCAGGAAAAAGAAAGGTGTCCACCGGAGATATACACAGAAATTTGTGAATAACTGTGAATAAGTATGGACGGAATGAGGAAAATAAAAAAATCACAAAAGACACCATAGGGATTTTCGGGGACATTCACTTGTCCACAGGAAGAAAAATTGTGAATTGACTTTTCACAGAGAAAAGAAGGAGAAGAAAAAAGAGGGAAAAGATTATGTCAAGAAAATGTCAACTGAACCAAATCTTGTAAAAAGAAAAGAAAAATGGAGGATAAAGCCAAAAAACAGAATCCATCCCCTGTCCATGTCCAATGGAAAGAAGGAAATTAATATAAGAATGGAAGCCCCTTTTGGGGACTCGAAAGACATGGGGAAATGTGTACCCTATATTTTTCTTCACAATTTCACAGGAAGGGGCGTTTCCTGTTGAGGTGAAGCACAGAGAAGTCATGGCGTGAGGAAGACTGCTGGCGAAAAAGTTTCCTGTCGGAGTGAAACGCAATGGTGTCAAGTCGGACAAGAAACTGCTTGCGAAAAGTTTCCTGTCCGAGTGAAACGCAATGGTGTCAAGCCGGATAGGAAACTGCTGGTGAAAAGTTTCCTGTCGATGTGAAACACAATGGTGCCAAGTCGGACAGGAAACTGCGGGGCAGAGCCCCGCGGACCCTATTGACATTTACCTGTGGACAGTTTAAAATAGCTATAATTTCAAAGAAGCAGGGAAGAGAAGAGTACCCGTGCGGGAATGGCAAAGAGAGCTCCGGCTGGTGAGAAGGAGCACAGGATAGCATGGAGAAGATGGCCTCTGAGCTTGATATGCTGAATGGTGAAGCAGTCCGGGAGTCTCCCGTTACAGAGACAGGGTATCAAGGCTTGGCCGGCGTACCTGTGAGGTCTTTCCGGCGACGGAAAGATGAAATTGGGTGGTAACACGAGTATCTCGTCCCTTAGGGGACGGGATTTTTTTATTGCATGCACATGCTTTTACAAGGAGGTTTTCATTTTGCCGATTAAAATTGCAGACGGTTTGGATGCCATTTCGGAACTGAAGAAGGAAGGTATCGTAACCATTGGAGAGAAAAGGGCCCGCACCCAGGATATCCGTCCCCTGAAGATTCTCATCCTGAATCTCATGCCCATTAAGAAACCGACGGAAGTGCAGCTTCTCCGTCTTCTGGGGGATACGCCGCTGCAGCTGGATGTGGATTTTGCCCGCATCGCCTCCAGGGAGACCACCCATACGGACCGGTCCTATCTGGATGAAAACTACCTCACCTTTGATGATATTAAGGACAGGAAATACGACGGCTTCATCATCACCGGAGCGCCGGTGGAGAAAATGCCCTATGAAGAAGTGGATTACTGGCCGGAAATGCTGAAATATTTCAACTGGGCCGATACCCATGTCTTCTCCACCCTCCATTTCTGCTGGGCCGCCCAGGCAGGGCTTTACCGGGATTACGGCGTGGAAAAGAGAATCCTTCCAAGGAAGCTCTTCGGCATTTACCAGTACAACCTCACCCTTTCCTACCATCCCCTCCTTCGGGGCTTCGACGACCGCTATTTCATCCCCCAGTCCAGGCATACCTCCATTGACGACAGGAAGGTAGACGCCACGCCGGACCTCACCGTCCTTTCCCGGTCCGAAGATAACGGCATCAACATCATTTCCGACAAGGAATCCCGCCGCATTTTCGTGCTGGGCCACTTTGAATACGACCTGCGCACCTTGGAATGGGAATACAAGCGGGACCGGGAAAAGGGCCTCCCCATCCGTCTGCCGGAAAATTACTATCCCTACGACGATCCTCAGGAAAGGCCAAGATTCGTTTGGTGCAGCTACGCCCATCTTTTCTACCACAACTGGCTGAACTTCGTATACCAGGAAACGCCCTACAGCCTGGACAACCTCATGCCCTTCAATGTGCATAATCCCCTGCATGGAAATTAATCCGCTGTCCGCTTACCGCTGTCGGCTGTCCGCTTCCCGCCGGACACTGTCATTCTGAACGCAGTGAAGAATCCCGGTGAGTACCGCTAATGGCTGCTGCCAGCTCACTAGTCCACTAGCCCACTAGTTCACTAAAGAATACCAGTCGGCGGGAAGACGTCAGACAATCAGACATCAGAAAACAGTATTCCCGAAAGCAAGAGGGTTCAGGCGCCTTTCGGCGCCCGGGTTCAAGCCGCCGTCGGGGATGCGCCCCTGGAGGCCTCCGGTTCCGCCCACAGAGCGGGCTGGTTCAGAGGAAGTTATGTAGTACGCTGTGTGCGTATTCCGCATGGAATACGCAAGTCGGGCGAAGTTGGCCTCTAGCCTGCCCAATAAGAGGCTTTCCTTTTAATCGCCTGACCGATTGGCGAGGTACGGCGCCTTCCGGCGCCATCATATAAGCCGCCTCCGGCGGCTATAAAATTGCGGCGCAGCCGCCACCTCAACCTTTTGAACCCGCACGCTGAAAGCGGGCAGAACCTTTTGAACCTTCTGAACCCTCACGCCGAAGGCGTGTCCCATGGGCGCCGAACCCTCTGAACCTTCACGCCCAAAGGGCGTGTCCATGCCCCCTTTTTAGAAAGGAGAATCCCTATGAAAAAACTATTTCTTTTTCTGGCCCTTCTTTTAGGCCTTACCATAGTCACCGGCTGCGGACAGGAGAAGCAGTCCTCTGTCCTTCGGGTGGGCATGGATGCTGCCTATCCGCCCTTTGGTTTCCAGAACATGGACACCAAAGAATATGAAGGGTTTGACGTGGACATTATTAAAGCCATTGCAAAGGAAGAGGGACTGACCACGGAAATCAGGAATGTGAATTTCGACGGCCTCATTCCTGCCCTGAAGTCGGGAGACTTGGATGTGGCCATCAATGACATCACCGTCACAGAAGACAGGAAGCAGTCTGTGGATTTCTCCAAACCCTACTACATTGCCGGCCTTGGGGTGGTGGTGAAGAGTGATAACCGGGATATCCAATCGAAGGCGGACCTTTCCGGTAAAACCCTGGGCGTCACCATCGGCTCCACGGGAGAAGAGGCGGCCCGCAAAATCGAAGGGGCCAATGTCCGCACCTACAGCACCCTGAGCGACGCCTTCCTGGATTTGAAACAGGGCGCCGTGGACGCCGTTATCAACGATATTCCCACCAACGAATACTATGTGGCCAAGACAGAGGACCACTCCGTGAAGACCGCTCCCGTGGCCCTGTCCACGGAATACCTGGCCATTGCGGTGAAAAAGGACAATAAGGAGCTCCTTTCCAAAATCGACGACGGCCTCACAAAGATTAAGAAAAACGGAGAATTCGCAAAAATTTATAAAAAGTGGTTTGGAAAAGAACCGCCGGAGGAAATTGTGAAATAGTGGGATGGTGGGCTGGTGAGCTAGTGGGCTAGTGGGCTAGTGGGCTAGTGGGCTAGTGGACTAGTGGGCCGCTGTCGGCTGGCCGGTATTCCCGAAAGCAAGGGGGTTCAGACGCCTTTCGGCGCCCGGGTTCAAGGCCTCGCCGGGGCTGCGCCCCTGGAGGCCTTCGGTTCCGCCCACAGAGCGGGCTGGTTCAGAAGGGAGTATTGTATGCCGCCTTCGGCGGCTATAAAATTGCGGCGAAGCCGCTACCACAACCCTTTGAACCTTCTGAACCTTCTGAACCTTGTGAACCCTCTGAACCCGGGACACGCAGTGGCCCCATGGGCGCCGAACCCTCTGAACCTTCTGAACCCGGCCGCGGAGCGGCCATTATATAAGGAGTCATCATGATAGAAGAAATCTTACAGACATACCCATTCATCGTGCTGGACGGCGCTTTTTCCACGGAACTGGAAAGGCAGGGCTTTTCCATTAACGACGAACTCTGGAGCGCCATTGCACTCTATGATAGGCCGGACCTGGTGAAGGCGGTGCACCGTTCCTATTTCGATGCGGGAAGCGACATCGTCACCAGCGCCAGCTACCAGGCCACCCTGGAGGGGTTTGAGAAAAAGGGCTTTTCCAGGGATGAAGCAAAGGAACTTCTCGTCCGTTCCGTGCAGCTGGTGCAGGAGGCAAGAGATGAATTCCTGGCGGAAGCATCACCGGAAAGACGGCCGGTGCCCCTGGCGGCGGCGTCGGTAGGCCCCTACGGCGCCTATCTGGCAGATGGCAGTGAATACAAGGGCCATTATGGAAAGACCAGGGAAGAGCTGGCTCTTTTCCACCGGGAACGCATGCATATCCTCAAAGAGGCGGGACCCGATATTTTTGCCTGTGAAACCATTCCCTGCCTTGTGGAAGCACTGGCGGAGACCGACGTGCTTTCGGAAATGGAAAACGCTGTCTGCTGGATTTCCTTTTCCTGCAAAGATGGCTTCCATACCTGCGGCGATGATGATATCGGCGACTGCGCCAAGGCACTGGACGAAATCCCCTGCGTGAAGGCCATCGGCGTGAACTGCACGGCGCCGGAGTATGTGGAATCCCTCATTCTGGAAATTCGGAAATACACTGATAAACCGGTGGTGGTGTATCCCAATTCCGGAGAACACTATGATGCTTCTGACAAGACCTGGGAAGGGGCTGCCGCGGATTACGGAGATTATGTGAAAATCTGGCAGAAAGCCGGTGCCCGCCTCATCGGCGGCTGCTGCCGCACCACGCCGGAGGACATCCGGAAGGTGGCGGAATACCGGAAGGAGCTCATGGGAGAGTAGGAGGCCGCTTACCGCTGTCGGCTGTCCGCTTCCCGCTTGGCTGTATTCCCGATGGGGCCCACGCCTTTCGGCGTGGAGGGGCGACAGCCCAGCGCTGCCGCGCGGGCTGAAGGTTGTGTTCGCATTCGCTCAGGGGGCTGATACCAGCCGTTAGTTGTCGGCTTACCGCTTACGGCTGTCGGCTGCCCGCTTCCTGCCGGACACTGTCATTCTGAACGCAGTGAAGAATCTTGGTGAGTACCGCTAATGGATGCTGCTAGTTCACTAGTTCACTAGCTCACTAGTCCACTAAAGAATACCGGTCGGCGGGAAGACATGAGACCATCAGACGACAGACATCAGAAGGCGGTACTCCCGAAAGCAAGAGGGTTCAGGCGCCTTCGGCGCCCGGGTTCAAGCCGCCGTCGGGCTTTCGCCCTGGGCTACGGTCAGGCGGTAAGGTGCTCGCTTAATGGGCAGGCTATGCTCGCATATGAGCCTGACTTGCGGTTCCTATGCAGGAACCGCACAAGTTCTGCCCGGAATCGGCTCCGCCTTCCGGGCTGGTTCAGAGGGAGTTATAAAGGAACGCT
Source organism: uncultured Dialister sp. (assembly GCF_900538805.1). Classification (GTDB taxonomy): domain Bacteria; phylum Bacillota; class Negativicutes; order Veillonellales; family Dialisteraceae; genus Dialister. Next base: position 7,374 of record NZ_UPZP01000016.1, on the reverse strand, counting down.
GCGCTGGCGAAGTGGGCGCCTTTCAGGCGCCATTATATAATGCGCCCGAAGGGCGCCACTACAACCCTCTGAACCCTCTGAACCCTCTGAACCCTCTGAACCCTCTGAACCCTCTGAACCTTCCCGTCCACAACCCTTCTACACAACCTGTCTGCGCCAGCAGACCACAACCTGCGGCGAAGCCGCGCCCCTTTGCGCCCTTTGGGCGCCGAGCCTTCACGCCCAAAGGGCGTGTCCATGAACCCTTTGAACCCTTCCCTCCTATCATGTATAATAAAACCATCATGAACGAGGTCTTATTTCAAAGGAGCAGTGAAGCATATGCAGGGCGGCGACGCGGATGAGTTTATTGATTATTTAAATGACGGGGAAGCTTCGGTGAGGCACCGGGGGTATGTGTACCGGTTTTCGGGACTGAAGTTTCATCCCGGCAGGAATACCTACAGCATCAGTGTGGAGAAGTATCGTTTTTCCAAGGAACCCTTTGAGGAGTTCATGGAGCTGGTGTACTACTATGAATCCGATGACGGTGATGATGTGCTGAACCATGTGACGGAAGATATTCTCTGGGACGGGAAGACCTTCTATGAGCTGGAGAAGGCCCTCACCTGGATTGACTGGTAAAAATGCCCTTGACTTCCCTATTTCCCAATGGTATATTTAATGCAACTTCATAAAGGCAGTGAAGAGAAGAGTACATGAAATGGTCCGGCAAAGAGAGCCCCATCCGGTGAAAAGGGGTGCGGATAGTTTGATGGAAGATGGCCTCTGAGCCTGGTGCGCTGAATGATGAAGCGGCCCGGGAGCTCCCGTTACAGAGACAGGGTATCAAGGCATAGGCCGGCGTACCTTATGAGACCGATGAAGTGATTCATCGGTGAAATTGGGTGGTAACACGGTCCTCCGTCCCTTTCGGGATGGAGGATTTTTGTATTATATATGTAAAATATAGGAGGCTTTATTATGAACTGGAAGAAAACATTAGCACTTTCCCTGGCAGCCCTGGCTGTGGCCGGCGCCATTTCCGGCTGCGGCGGCGACAAGAAGGACGCCAAGGCTCCGGCGGAAAAGAAGGAAATCACCGTAGGCATTACGCCGGGGTATTCTGAAAAGGTCATGGAATTTGTGGCTAAGGAAGCGGAGAAACAGGGACTCAAAGTGAATATCAAGTCCTTCTCCGACTACGTCACCCCGGACCAGGCACTGGCTGCCGGCGATATTGATCTTAACTCCTTCCAGCACGGCCCCTTCCTGGAAGCCTTCAATGAAAAGAACGGCACCAAGCTGGTTTCCATCGGAAATACCTATTTAGCGCCGCTCCGCGTTTACTCCAATAAAGTAACCGATATCAAAGACGTTCCCGACGGTGCTAAGGTATCCATCCCCAACGATCCCTCTAACGGCGGCCGCGCCCTGCTTCTTCTGGACCACCAGGGCCTCCTCAAACTGAAGGAAGGCACGGACCCCACCAAGGCAGTGGTAGGGGATATTGCAGAAAACCCGAAGAACCTGCAGATCATCGAACTGGAAGCAGCCCAGCTGCCCCGCTCCCTGGATGACGTATCCATTTCCGTCATCAACGCAGGCTACGCCAAATCCGCAGGCCTTGACTCCAAGAAAGCCCTGGCCACCGAAGATAATACCTCTCCCTACGTGAACATCATTGCCGCCAGGGAACAGGATAAGGACAATCCCACCTACCAGAAATTCGTGAAGATTTTCCAGAGCGAAGCCGTAAAGAAATATATTAACGACAACTTCAGCGATGGACTGATTCCGGCATTCTGATGGACCGATGGGGCCGCTGTGCGGCCCGGGTTCAGAGGGTTCGGCCCGCCGGCGGCGGGCTGGTTCAAAGGGTTCAGAGGGGAAGGTGGACGGGGCCTTTGGCCCCGAAGGTTGTGGCTGCCTGACGGCAGCAGGTTGTGTTCGCTTCGCTCAGGGGGCAGCGGCCCTTTGGGGCCGAGGGTTGTGGTATCGCCCTGATGGGCGATGAGCATATGTCGCTTTTGGCGGCAATAAAATGGCGCCGGAGGCGCTCACTTTGCCTCCACGGAGTGGGCTTTATAACTACCCTCTGAACCAGGCCGGAAGGCGAAGCCGATCCCGGACCGAACCTTAGCCGCCAAGGGCTTTGCCCGATGGCGGCTTGAACCTGGGCGCCGAAGGCGCCTGAACCCTCCTGCATCCGGGAATACAGCTGCCCACAACATATGACTCAAAAAAAACAGCACCTCCGGGCGCTGTTTTTTCGTGTTACAATGAAGGAAAAAGGAGGTTCCTATGCTTATTCCCTACGCGGCTCCGGCGGAGCCATTTCATAAAGAAACGGAAATCAAGAAATCCATCTTCATCGCCCACCTGGTGCCTGTAAACTCGGAAGAAGAGGCACAGCAGGCGCTGGAGGGCTTCCGGAAACAGTACAAAGACGCCACCCATAACTGCTACGCCTGGCGCATCGGCACGGAAAGGGTGCTGGAGAAATCGGGGGACGACGGCGAACCGTCCGGCACCGCCGGCCATCCCATGCTCCATGTGCTGCAGATGCAGAAGCTCACCAACCTGCTCGCCGTGGTGACAAGATACTTCGGCGGTATCAAACTGGGCGCCGGCGGACTCACCCGTGCCTACAGCTCCACCCTGGCGGACGCAGTGAAAGAAGCGCCCATCGTCCTCTACACGCCCCATGTGGGCCTCTGCCTCACCATTCCCTACAGCGCGGTGGGGGGATTTGAAAATTACATCAAAGATACGGACATTATTGTCAAAGACCGTGCCTTCACAGACAAGGTGGTTATCAAATTTCTCTGCCTGCCGGAAAACAAAAAAACGCATATCCGTTTCTTTACCGACCTCACCGGAGGAAAGGCGGAAATAGAGGAAACGGGGGAAGAATATGTGAAAATGGAAAGGGAGATAGTGAGCTAGTGGACTGGTGGGCTAGTGGGCTAGTGGGATAGTGTGCCCGCTTTCCGCTGTCTGCTGTCCGCCGGAAACTGTCATTCTGAACGCAGTGAAGAATCCCGGTGAGTACCGCTAATGGTTGTTACTAGTCCACTAAAGAATACCGATGGGCGGGAAGACGGCAGACTGTCAGGCATCAGACGTCAGAAAGCGGTATTCCCGACCGCAAGAGGGGGAGGAGCCTTTCGGAGCCCAGGTTCTATGGTTCATGCGCTTCGCGCCGAACCATGGGCTTTCCCCACAGAGCGGCATTCATAACCCCGGTGGGGGAGATTAGTCCTACTCTTCTCTCCTGAGACATATGGCACATTGCATAGCATCCATAGTGCCCCCGTCAGGGGGAAAGGTGGTGCCGCAGGCACCAAAGGGGGAGAGCCGCCAGCGGCGGCTCCTTCCCGCCGACTGGTATTTAACGACAGCTGAGCCACTATCGGCATGTACCAAGATTCTTCGCTTTCGCTCAGAATGACCATGTTAGGGAAGCACTGATTAATTCATAGAGTTTCCTTTTATAAGAATTTTTATGTACTGCTTCGTCATGGGCTTCCTTAAATAGCTCGCTATTCGCGTCAGCCCATTCCTCGCATTGCATAAAAATTCAAGAATAAAAGCAAACAATGATTTAATCAGCACTTCCCTAGGCGGGAAGGTAAGAACGTAACGCTGACTTTATGTTTCATTGCCGCAGGCGCGGTTGTTTGGTTTTGCCGCGGAGCGGCATTCTATAAAACTCATCGCCGCGAAGCGGCGATACCACAACCCTCGGGCCATTGGCCCGTCAAACCTAAGAACCCTCCGGCCCCAAGGGCCGGTCAATCCTAAGAACCTTTCTCCCTGAACCAGCCTGCCAGAGGCGGCCTCCAAAATTTCCCATTGACATCCCTCCCCAATGCGTGTATACTACTGTCTAACTAAAAAGTACCTGCATGGAACGAGACAGAAATGACGGAATCCCTCATAGAGATCCGGTGGATGGTGTAAACCGGAAGGCGTTGTCGTTTTACTCACTCGCGAGCATCCCGGCCGAACAGAGTAGGCCCGGGCGGATGTCTCCGTTATGGATGAGCCCTACGCAATGAAAACAGTTCATTGATGGGGAGAGTGATAAGTACAAGGTGGTACCGCGCAAGGATGCGCCCTTCAGAATGAATTTCTGATGGGCGCTTTTTGATTTCCTGCAGGAGTTTTGGAAAAAAAGGAGTGAAGCAGTATGGAAGAGAAAAAAGGGTTTTTCAGTGGAGCTTTGGGGCGGCTGGTGCTTCCCGGCATTATCCTGCAGTCCGTCCTTATCGGCGGCGGATATGCTACGGGCCGTGAAATCGTGGAGTACGGCGCCAAGTTCGGTGCCATGGGCTGGCTTTCGGGGCTGGCAACGTTTATAGGATTTGCGGTGGTGGCCATTCTTTCCTTTGAGCTTATTAGGCTTTATAAGGTGTATGATTTCAAGTCCTTCCTGAAGGAATTAATCGGGCCCCTGTACCATGTATTTGATGTGGTGTACCTGCTTTTCATGGTCATCATTATCGCCGTCATGTCTTCGGCCACCGGGGCGGTGGTGGAGCAGATGACGGGGCTCAATTACTGGTACGGCGTCGGCGCCATTACCATTGTGGTGGGCGTCCTCAACTACTACGGAGAAAAGATTATTTCCTATTTTGAAACCATTGGCACCGTGCTTCTTTACATCGGTTATATTTCCTTCTCCGCCCTGGTCATCAGCCACGGCGGTGCCCATATTTCCGAAGTCATGGCAGCCGGGGACCACTCCTTCGTTCCCGACGCCACCATCGGGGCAGCCCTCTGGACGGGCATTCTTTACATGGCTTACAATCTGGTGGTATTTCCTGCGTCCTTCTTCACCATCAAGGCCCAGAAGAGCCGGAAGGACACCATCATCAGCGGCATCATCGCCGGCCTTCTCATGATTATCCCCTGGTTCATGACCTACTACGCAGTCATGGCCTTCTATCCGGACAAGGCCGTGCTGGCTTCCCCGGTGCCCTGGGTGGCCATGATGCAGGCGGACAATGCGCCGGGCTGGCTGCTCCTCCTCTTCAGCATCGTCATGGGCTGGACCCTCATTGAAACGGCCACCGGCATTATCCATGCCATGCTGGAACGTATCGACCGGGGCCTGAAGGATACGGGAAGAAACCCCTTAAGCCGCCAGCATCGCGGCGCCCTCACCGTCACCATCCTGGTGATATCCGTGGCCTTCGCCAAAATCGGCATTATCGACCTCATCGCCAAGGGCTACAACGCCCTGGCCTATGCCTTCATCCTGCTCTACCTGGTACCCCTTCTCACGGTGGGCGTGTACAAGATTATGAAGAAATCGACAAAGAAGGAAGAAGAAACGGCGTCTGGAATGGAAATGGTGAAATAAGGAGATGTGAAAGCGGCGTCCTCAGAGACGCCGCTTTTTATATGCAGATGGCTGTATTCCCGACCGCAAGAGGGGGGGCCGCTGCCGCGGCAGGTTGTATAGAAGGGTTGTGTTCGCTTCGCTCAGGGGGCAGCGGCCCTTTGGACCGAAGGGGTGGTATCGCCCTGATGGGCGATGAGTATATATGCCGCCAAAGGCGGCAATAAAATGGCGCCGCCGGCGCGGTTGGTTGCTTTTGCCGCCGCGGCATTCTATAAAACTCATCGCCGCGAAGCGGCGATACCTTCCCCTTTGAACCCTCTGAACCTTTTGAACCCTCTGAACCTTCACGCCGCAGGCGTGTCCAATGGCGATACCACAACCCTCGGGCCATTGGCCCGTCAAACCTAAGAACCCTCCGGCCCAAAGGGCTGGTCAATCTTTAGAACCCTTTACCCACCCTCTGAACCCTTTGAACCAGCCCGCCACCGGCGGGCCGAACCTTCTGAACCCGGCCGCATAGCGGCCCATTTTATGCATAACTTCTTTAGGTACTCATAGAAAATTTCGATATCAACGATTTCAGGCATTTTATATCTTGCGGGAACAGGTCTTTTGAGATAAAGTATATATTAATAAACTTAAATTTCATCATATAAGGTATACTTATCAAAAGGAATGAGTTTTGGGAGAAGGGAAGATGGGTATGGTTTTACCGGCATTGCTTTTCGCGCTGCCCCTGGTGACGGCACTGGTTCTTCTGGTGAACCGGAATCCGGCGGTCAGGAATACGCTGGTCCGGGTGTCGGCGCTTTTGATGGCGGCTCTTTCAGTGGCCGTGGGGGTTATGTATTTCGGACATCCCTTTAAAATCGGCGTGGATTCGCCGCTGATGCGGCTGGTGATGATGGCGGTGGACGGATTGGCGGCACTGACGGTGCTTTATTTCTGTGTGAAATACAAGCGCTATCTCACGGCCCTTCTGGGGCTCCTCCAGTTTTTCCTGATTGTGGCCTTTGAGTTCCATTCCGGTAGCTACGCCCGGTCGGTGTGGGATTTCAATATCGACAATCTTGCCATCATTATGATTCTCATTGCCGGCATTATCGGCGGGCTCATTGCGGTGTATTCCCTGGGGTACATGGCTGTATATCACAGGAAGCATGTGGATGTGAAGGACCGCCGTTCTTTCTTCTTCTTCGTGGTGTTCCTTTTCCTGTCCGCCATGTTCGGACTGGTCATGTCCAACAATCTTTTGTACATGTACACCTTCTGGGAAATCACATCGCTCTGTTCTTTCCTTCTCATCGGTTATTCCGGTACCAATGAGGCCATCCACAATTCCTTCAAGGCCCTGTGGATGAATCTTCTTGGGGGCCTTGCCTTTGCCATGGCCATTGCCTACCTGGGGGACCATTTCTATACCCTGGAGCTGTCGCAGCTTCTTTCCATGGGCATGCAGCAGATGCCGGTGGAGCCGGTGGTGGCGCTTCTGGTGTTCTGCGGATTTACGAAGTCCGCCATGATGCCTTTCTCCGGCTGGCTTCTGGGGGCCATGGTGGCGCCTACGCCCACGTCGGCGCTGCTCCATTCTTCCACCATGGTGAAGGCCGGGGTGTTCCTTATCATCAAGCTGGCGCCTATCCTTGGAAATAACCACGCCGGCATTATGGCCATGCTGGTGGGAGGCATTACTTTCTTCTTTGCTTCCTGCGCCGCCATTTCCCAGTCCGACGGGAAGAAGGTGCTGGCGTACTCCACCATTTCCAATCTGGGCCTCATCGTGTGCTGTGCCGGCACCGGTTCCTATGAAGCGGCCTGGACGGCCATTATGATTGTCATTTTCCATGCGGTGGCAAAGAGCCTTCTTTTCCTCACGGTGGGAACGGCGGAACAGCAGCTGGGAAGCCGGAATCTGGAAAGCTTCGACGGCATTTTCAATTCCATGCCCCGCCTGTCGCTCTGCATGGTGATCGGTATCTGCGGCATGTTCCTGGCACCCTTCGGCATGTTGATTTCCAAATGGGCAGCCATGAAGGCCTTTG
>NZ_UPZP01000015.1 GCF_900538805.1 uncultured Dialister sp. | reverse complement strand
AGAATGTGCAAGTCAGTCGAAGTTGGCCCTTAGCCTGCCCATAAAAGGGCCTTCCTTTTAATCGACTGACCGTTAGCCGCGGTTGTATGGTTTTCCCCGCCCGCAGGGCGGTTGTATGGTTTAACTAGTACACTAGTACACTAGCACACCAGTTAACTAAATCGTTTTTTCATACTGGCGGCGCAGCCGCCCACCACAACCCTCTGAACCCTTTGCACCTTTTGAACCCTTTGAACCCTCACGCCCAAAGGGCGTGTCCATAAGGCCCCCTCTGAACCCTATGAACCAGCCCGCCTCCGGCGGGCCGAACCCTTTGAACCCGGGGCCGCGGAGCGGCCCCCCCTATATGAGCCTCTCAAAGTAGGGTATCTTCTTAATCCCCCAGGTAATCAAAACCCCCAGGGCGTAGGCCATGCATATCCAGATGACCGCGTCGATAAAGGGAATGCGGTACATGTATTTCAAGAGGACGTGGGTATAAATCACATGGGTCAGATTTCTTGTAATTTCTTCAAACAGCATAACCCCAAAGGACATGCCGCCGAAGAAGACCAGGGCCTTTGATGCCTTTTCCGATACGTGGTGAGTATGGAACCACCAGCGGCAGGTGCAGAAGACAAAGGCGGTGTTTAAGAAGAGGAAGGAATCGTAGAACCGCTCCGAAATGGCTTCGGTCATCCCCCCGGCTGCCACGCCGTGGTACCAGGTCATGCCGCCGGCAGCGCATGTGCCAAGGAGGGCGGCGATGCCCAGTTTCACCAGATTTCTCTTGGTCAGCCAGCTCTGTGGCAGTACGTTTTCAATCCAGTAACCCATGAGGAAGTAAAAGGTGGGCTCGCTCACCGCCAGAAGAGGATTCAGGAAATAATTCATTTCCGCGCTCCCCTTGAAGATGAGGAAGGAAATCATGGGCACCAGACCTACGAAGAACAGATTGAGGCCGATGAGGTACAGATACAGATTCTCGTCCAGCACCTTCACCAGCTTCCGCCAGATGGGGAGCATTAATAGGAAGGAAATATAAATATAGAGAAAATAGTAGGCCGTGGCGAGATCCGACGTGTAGAGCATGGTAAAGAACTTGGCAATATGGCCGGGAATCGTGAGCGGCAGGTTATGGTAGAACCATACATAATTAATGAGTGAAAAAACAAAAATCACCTGCAGGAACCGCCATATCCGCTTCTTCCAGATGCGGGACAGAGGCTCCTCCTTACCCAGCAGCAGGGCGCCGGAAATCATAAAGAAAATAGGCACCGCCGTCTTCACCCAGAAAGGCACCGCCAGATAGAGGGGATAGAAAAAAGAAGCGGGCCGCTCAATGTAAAGCGAAAACCCGGCTGTGGATGTGTGGGTAAACATGACCAGCCAGATACAGAGGGCCCGAAGAAATTCAATATGCAGCTTCTTCTTTCGTCCACTGGCAGAGACCGTTTTTTCTGTGTTCATAGGATAAGGATACCTTCTTTCTAATGGAGTGAGATGATGGGCGTTGGAAAAGGTTCGTAAGATTGACCGGCCATTGGCCGGAGGGTTCTTAAGTTTGACAGCGGCTTCGCCGCTGAGGGTTGTGGTATCGCCCAGGGGCCGCGAAGCGGCCTGGGTTCAGAAGGTTCAAAAGGTTCAGAGGGTTCAAAGGGGAAGGTATCGCCTTCGGCGATGAGTATGAAGTCAGCGTTACGGGATTTACTTTTTTGTCACCATTGCTACAAGACGAAGTGCTAAAGCCTCCTTCCTTAGGAAGGAGGTGTCGCCGTTAGGCGACAGAGGATAGGGGCGTGGATTAGACGATAGAAGTCAGAAATCAGACGTCAGACTGCGTTACGGGATTTCCTTCCCGCCCTACTCGTCATTCTGAGCCGCAGGCGAAGAATCTCAGTACAAGTCGCTTATGAGACAAATGCTATTAAATACCGGTCGGCGGGAAGGCTGCTCTATGCTTTTCCTTGGCTTCACATGCGATGAATAGCATTACGGTGAATTAGTCGCCTACGGCGACTTTTCCCCCGCCCGCCAGGGCGGTTTTCCTGTTTTCCATCGGGCGAAGCCCGGTTTTAAAGGTTTTATAATACTGGCGGCGCAGCCGCCTACCACAACCCTCGCGCCGAAGGCGCGTCAAACTTCAGAACCCTTTGAACCTTTTGAACCCTCACGCCCGAAGGGCGTGTCCATGGGGCCGCCAAGCGGCCCCTCAACTCCCCACCTGCTCAATCTGCCCGGCGGACAGGTGGATGAATTCTCCGGTTCCCTTTTCATAGCCCACTTCTTCTGCGATATGCATGGTTCTTTCGTGGCAGGTGAAGAGGAAAATCTGCTGTTTTTTGCCCAGTTCCATGAGGAAGCGGAGGGTTTCGCGCTGCCGTTTTTCATCGAATCGGACGAAGATGTCGTCCAGGACGATGGGAAGCGGTTCGATCTGCTCGCCGAAGGAGAGGGCCATGGCCAGGCGGATGGCGAGGTACACCTGGTCTCCGGTGCCGGAGGACCAGATTTTTTCTGTCTTTACGCCGTGCATGCTGTCTTCGATGTAAATGTCTTTGCCGTTGTCGGAAATATGGAGGGCATATTTTCCCATGGTCATGTCTTTCAGGAATTCATTGGCCATTTTCATGATTTCCGGCTGCCGGCCGGATTCGTAGATGGCCTGTGCGCGGCTCAGGAGTTCTTCGGTATACATGAGGGTGAGCCATTCGCCCAGAAGGGATTTCAGTTCCGCTTCGATTTTTTCTTTTTTCTGGAGTGCTTCGGTCATGGAGTCGTCTCCGGCGAGGCGGAAGATTTCGTTGTCTATGGCGCCCTGGCTTCTCTGGAGGTCCCCCAGTTTGGCGTTGTCCTCTTCGATTTCTCGGGTGAGCTTGTTGTGCTTGTCCATCCACTCATCGTACTGGCCCGTTTCCAGGGCGTGCCAGAGGGATTCAAATTCTTCTTCGCCGCCGGCGTACATGCGGAGGTCCTGTTTCACCCTTTCCCACTCCTTGGCAATCTGGTCGTGGTGTTCGTGGGCGTTCACTTTTTCCGCAAATTCTTCAGCGTTCTTGGCGTGAACCAGGTTCAAGAGCGTATCCATTTCCCGCTTGCAGGAGGCCCAGCTGTCGTCGAGTTTTGCCATTTCCTTTTCGTAGGCTTCGTGCTGGTTGTTCTTTTCCTGAAGGCCTTCCCATTCTAGGCTGCGGCGGTGGTTTTCTTCGTAAATATCCGCAATGCTGTCGGGATTTACGGCGTAGGGAAGTTTCGTAGCGGAAATGATGGCCTGGGCCCTTTCGGCAAAGGCGTCCAGTTTGGCGTCAATCTGTTCCAGGCGGAGGTCCAGGATTTTGCCCTTGCCTTCGGCGGAGTAGATTTTCTGCCACTGTTCCTGGAGGGCAGAGAGGTTTTCCTCTCCCGTTTGGGGAAGGCTGTTCTTTGCGAGCCAGTCGTTCCAGGCCTTTTCGGCCTTGTCCCTCTTTTCCCTGAGGATGCTGCCTTCTTCTTCCCAGTTTTTATGCTGCTGCTGCTGTTTCCGGATGGTTTCCTTTTTCCAGGACACCGCCTGCCTTTTAGCCTGGTCCTGGTAGAAATCGGACCGCTTTTCCTGCATGAGATTGTGGAAAGCCCGAAGTTCGTCCACCGTTTTCGGCGCCTGCCCCGGGAAACTATGGCTTACCTTTTTCCGCTGCGCTTCCAGTTCTTCCTTCCGGGATGCCAGTTTTTCCAGGGTATTTCCCTTTTTATGGACGGTGTGGCTGTGAAGGAGGAAGAAAAGGATGCCCAGTGCTGCGGCGCCGGCGGCGCCGTACATGGCTGCCACGCCGGCGCTGGCGGTATAGAATGCGCCGATGCCGCCTGCCGCCGCCAGAAGGAAGGCCAGGGAAAGCCACAGCCATGGGGTGTATTTCTTGTCTTCCGTGGAGCGCAGGCTGTCGATTTCAGACTGGATGTCCGCTTCTTCATGGAGCACCTGCTCCAGCTCGGAGGCCATGGATTCCACTTTCTGCCAGTCCGACTCGGACTCCGTCTTTTCCGGAAGGGCCATGTCGCCGGTGAGTTTTTCCACCTCCGGTTCCCGCTGCTCCCAGAAATGGAGCTCGTTGTTCCGAACGCCCAGGCTTCCTGCGAGGCGCCTCCCCTCTTCCCAGTCCACGCTGGCGCAGGGTTTGTCCAGGCTCAGCGCATGGTCCCAGAGGGGCAGGGAATAGCCCAGATTGACGAAATCGATGCGCCAGTCCGCCTTTTCCTTTTCCATATCCTCCGCGTCCTGCAGGGTCTGCCGCCACTGGCCCAGGTCCACGTAGAGCTTTTCCAGTTCATTTTCCACGCCCATCCAGGGGATGATTTCCTCTTTCTTCACCGGCTTGTAGGCATCCAGCTTTTTCTGGAGGGACTCCTTCTGGTCGTGAATTACCTTCATGCGGTTCATGAGCTGGTTCCACTGTTCCTTGCCGTTGGTAGGGAACATGGTGACCTGGGAAGACAGGTCCAGCTGGTGCTTCACATCCACCGCCTGCCGGTAGTATTTCCAGGCGCCCAGCCTTTTTTCCAGAAGGTCATTTTCTTCATTGTCCCTGTCCAGCTTTTTTTGGAGGTCGGAAATCTGTTTCTTCATCTCCTCCTGCTTCCGCTGGAGGTCGGAAAATTCCTTTTCCTGGTTGGACAGGCTGTCCAGTTCCTTTTCCGCTTCTTCCAGGTCCGCCGCCAGCTGGTTGATTTTCCGCTTCCCCTGGGGGCTGGCGGAAAAGAGCTTGGCCTTCGCTTCTTCCAGCTCCGCCTTGGCATTGGCCAGCTTGTCGCCGCCCTGGAGCATGAAGAAACGGCTTCTTACATTGTCATTGGCCAGGAAATTGGCACCCTGCAGGTCTTCCAGCCCCACGGCGAAGATTTTTTCATAAATAGAACGGTTGAGACCGTGCCACCAGGCGGCGGGCAGGTCTTCCGTGAATTTCACGTGGTTTGCGTTTTCAAACCACTGGTCCTTTTCATTGCGGTACACCCGGTAAAACTGTCCGTCGGAACGGACGAATCCCATATTTCCTTTCCGTCCCTGCCATTTGCCCCGGCCGTAGCCGAAGAGCATGTCCCTGATGAAACGGAGCATGGTGGTTTTACCGCTTTCGTTCTCCCCCATCACAATGTTGAGGGAGGTCTGGGACGGCTGCCAGGAGGCATTGCGATAAATGCCGTACTGCTGCAGCTGGAGATCGGTGATTTTCATTTTTCCTCCTCTTTCGTCAGCATTTCCGCCCCCAGGAGCTCTGCTTTCCGGAATGCACGAAGCAGGCTCTCGTCAGGAAGGGAATGGAGCAGCTTCTTATATTTCACAAATTCCGGCTGCCTTTCAGCCATCTGCCGGAGTGCTTCCTTTTTCTTTTCTTCCTCCAAATGGTCCATGTCATCGAAGGCCTTGAGGAAATTGCCGGTCACGTCTGGAAGCTCCCGTCGTTCCTTCAAATCGATGGCACTCCTTGTCCGATCCTCCAGACGGACGAACCAGGCAAAGAGGTAGCGGAACTGTTCCTTATCGTTTAAGGACTGCAGAATGAAATCCCTGCCGTCTTCCGTGGAAAGCACCTCATGAAGGGGGCCGCTGCCGGTGCACACGAGGCGTATAATGTTGGGCCGTCCCGTGAGCTCCTTGAGGCCGCTCCGCCTTTTCGTCACCGCGGAAATCAGCTCCTCCGCCTGGGAATAGGCGGAAATATCCATGGTCATGTCCATCCAGCGGATAACGTCGGTTTCAATGAATTTCAAAGTCACCGTGCCGTAGGCGCCTACGTCCACCAGGTAACAGCCCCGGGGTCCGATTTCCTTCAGGGACAGACCCTGGGTATTGCCGGGGTACACAATGTAGGGGGACGTGGAAACGGTTTTCCTCGTATGCACATGGCCCAGAGCCCAGTAATCCATGCCCGCCGCCTTCAGATCGTCCGCCGTGCAGGGCGCGTAGGGAGATTCTGCGCCGCCCATGTCGGTGTGAAGCATGCCAATGGCAAAGCCGTCGTCCTTCTCCCGGTGAAACTCCTTGGCCAGATTCTCCTTCACATGACGGGTTTTATAGGAAATCCCATAAATGGTGGCCGCCTTCTCCCCGTCCTTCATGAGGGGAAAGGAAGAAACCGAATCCGCCGGAAAAATGTGCACCGTCTCCGGCAGCGGAATATCCGCCCGCCACGCTTCTCCGGGGTCATGGTTCCCGTGGACCAGGTACACCTCGATGCCCCCCTGGGCCGCCCGGTAAAGCTCCCGGGCAAAGGCCATCTGGGCAGACAAACTGTGGTGGTCGCCGTTGTACACGTCGCCGGAAATCAGGATGGCATCCACCCGGTTCTCCAGCGCCGCATCCACCACCTTCTCGAAGGCCTTAAACGTGGCCTTCCCTATCTGTTCATTCCAGGGACCGCTGCTTCCCATGCGGATATCGCTGAACGGTTCCCCCAGATGAAGATCAGCACAATGGATAAAAGAAAAATGTTTACCCATACGTCCTCCTTGTATGTTTCTTGTGTATGTCTCTAGAGTTTCTAGTTTATAGTTTGCAGTTTATAACGGTTCAGAAGGTTCAAAAGGTTCAAAGGGTTCAGAGGGTTCAGAGGGGAAGGTATCGCCGCTTCGCGGCGATGAGTTTTATATGCCGCTGACGCGGCCCCCTTCCACCGCCATCGCGGTCCCCCTCCCCCATAGATGGGGGAGGCAAGTGCGTTACGGGATTGGCTTCTGTGTCTCCAGTGCTGCATGACGAAGAGCCAGAGCCCCCTTCCCCAGGCAGAAGTCCTGCAGAGGGCTTCTGAGCCGGGCTCTTGTGTGAGCATAGCCTGCACATTAAGCGAACACCTTAAAGCCCGGCCAGCGGGTGTCGCCGCAGGCGACGGAGGATAGGGGCGTGGATTAGACGATAGACGACAGACGATAGATGTTAGACTGCGTTACGTGCTAACTTTCCCGCCCTACGTGTCATTCTGAGCCGTAGGCGAAGAATCTCGGTACGTGCCGCTTATGAGGCAATGCTGTTAAATACCGGTCGGCGGGAAGGCTGCCGATTGGCAGTCAGGGCAGCGTAGAGTATCAATTCGACTTGCAGCGTCGTACACCCCTGCGCCACTTCGTGGCCCTCTTCCCCTAAAGGGGACGCAAGGGCGTTACGGGATTTACCTTTCCACCCTATCGTCATTCTGAGCGAAGCGAAGAATCTCGGTACTCGAAGCATATGGCTATAAAACCCGGTCGGCAGGAAGGCTATTCTATGCTTTTCCTTGGTGTCATATGCACTGAATAGCAGTTCGGTGATTAGCCGCCTGCAGCGGCTTTTCCCCCCTTTGGTGCCTTACGGCACCACCTTTGCCACGGTGTGAAGCGTGTCACACGATTCTCAGGTCGCTACGCTCCCCTACGAATCGTGTTCCCTTGCCACCCCGCTGTGCGGGGGCACAATAAAGCTCCGTATAACATTCCACTCATATGTGGCTCTAAAGTAAGCACGGGTTGTTGTCCCACCGCTTGCGGGGGGACGGTGGTGGCGCAGCCACCAAAGGGGGAGCGCTTTTCCATCGCCCGTAAGGGCGGTTTGCCTGTTTTCCCACGGGCGAAGCCCGGTTGTAAAGGTTTTATTTATATTGGCGGCGCAGCCGCCCACCACAACCCTCGGCCCCATGGGGCCGTCAAACCTGAGAACCCTCAGCGCCGCAGGCGCTGTCAATCTTAAGAACCCTTTCCCCCTCTGAACCCTCTGAACCCGGGGCCGCTCCGCGGCCCCCCAGCGCGCTTTCTTCCTATTCTATCACATATATAAGCACAAAAGAACTGCGGCAGTGCAGGCCGCAGTTCTCTTTGTCCGTTTTCTTACATGGCGTCGTAAATATCCGCCACCGCATCATATTCCTCATCCGTCGGCGGTACGTAGACCGCTTCGCCGTTTTCGTCCTTGTCGATTCTGGCGAGGATGATGTCCGGCTCTTCTTCGGAGTCTTCCTTTTCAGGAATGGACACCAGCACGGCGAATTCTTTTCCTGCGAAGGGAATCACCGTGTCCTGCACGTAGTCCCTCTCGTCCCCTTCGGGACCGGTGATGGTAATAATGATGGGGTCTTCTTTTTTGTCGGTCATAGGTTTTATCCTCTGTTTTTGAATGAAAGATGCTGCAGATATCCTTCCAGGATGGCCACAGCTGCCATTTTATCTATGACTTTCTTTCGTTTCCTGCGGCTCACGTCGGCGGCGATGAGCTGTTTCTGGGCCATCACGGTGGTAAGCCTTTCGTCCCAGAAGTGGTAGGGAATATCCGGGAAGGCTTTGGAAAGTTCTTCTGCGAAGGCCTCTGTCCTTTCCACCCGGATGCCCTTTGTGCCGTCCATGTTGAGCGGCAGGCCGATGACGAATTCTTCCACCTTGTACTGGTCGGTGAGCTCCCGGAGCCTTTTGAAATCCGCTTCCCTGGTGGTATGGCGGATGGTTTCCAGGCCCTGGGCGGTCCAGCCGAAAAGGTCGCTCACCGCCACGCCGATGGTGACGGAGCCTACGTCAAGACTCATGATTCTCATATCAGAGGCCCTTGTGCTTGACATAGAAACGGACCAGTTCTTCCACCAGTTCGTCCCTTTCGATGCCGGAAATGAGCCTTCTGGCGTCATGACGGGAAGTAATATATGTCGGCTCTCCTGAAACAAGATATCCCACCAGCTGTACCGTAGGATTATGCCCTGCTTCTTTCAGAGCCCCATAGACTTCCTGCAGAACCATGGCGGCCTGCCGGTTTTCACCTTCATCGGCATTGGTATTGAATAAAATCGTTTCATCAGAGACTGACATATATATCCCTCCTTAATCAAGCATGTCAGCAATCGCTGAAACGCCTGCGTTCACTGCGTCTTCCAGCTTCGATGTATCACGACCGCCGGCCTGTGCTACCGCCGGTTTGCCGCCACCGCCGCCGCCGCAGATTTTAGCTGCTTTGGAAACTACTTTGCCCATATGGACACCGGCCTTCACCGCTTCCGGAGAAGCCATGCCCACCAGGTTTACCTTATCGCCGGAAACGGTGCCCAGAATGAATGCGCCGCCGGTGAGTTTCGCCTTCACCACGTCCGCAGCCTTTCTGAGATCGTCCATGTTGTCTGCATGAACCACGGCGCCAAAGAAGGGGATGCCCTTCTTTTCCTGCACGTTCTGCATGATGGAGCCCAGTTCGTCTTTCGTCTGCTGCTTCTTCATGGCTTCCAGCTGTTTTTCCAGGTCCCTCACTTCGGACAGGAGTTTTTCAATCTTTTCAGGAATATTTTCCACTTTGCCCTTCAGAAGGGAAGCGGAATTTTCAAGGAGCGCCCGGTCGGCCTTCATCATTTCATAGGCCTTCTTGCCGGTGACCGCTTCGATGCGGCGCAGGCCGGAGCCGATGCCGCCTTCGCTGATAATGCGGAAGGAGCCCAGTTCGCCGGAGTTGGCCACATGGCTGCCGCCGCAGAGTTCCTTACTGAAATGGCCTACGGAAACGACGCGGACTACAGCGCCGTACTTTTCTCCGAAGAGGGCCATGGCACCCGATTTCTTTGCTTCTTCCAGAGGCATTTCCGTAATATTTACCGGAAGGGCATGGAGGATTTCACGGTTCACCACTTCTTCCACAGCGGAGAGCTGTTTTGCGGAAAGCGGTTCAGGCCAGGTGAAATCGAAACGGAGCCGGTCAGGAAGCACCAGGGATCCTGCCTGGTTCACCTGTCCGCCCAGCACTTCACGGAGCGCTGCCTGCAGCATATGGGTGCCGGTGTGGTTTCTGGCCAGGTCTTCTCTTCTTTCCCTGTCCACCACGGCCTTCACCGTATCGCCTTCGGAAATGGTGCCTTCCCGTACAGTGCCGATGACGTACACAATGCCGTCGGGGAGTTTCTTCGTATCTTCCACGTCAATGACGCCTTCCGGTCCGGTAATGGTGCCGGTGTCGCCTACCTGTCCGCCGCCTTCTGCATGGAAGGGGTTGTTCCTGAGAATGACGGTGACTTCGGTGCCGTCAGCGGCTTCCTTGATTTCCTTTCCATCTTTCCCCAGAAGGAGGAGCTTTGTTTCTCCGTCCTTATCTTCTGTGGTGAGGCTTGCTGCATCGAGCTTTGTGGTGTCAGGGGTTGCCACCTTGGCGGAAACTTTGGCTCTGGCCGCTCTGGCTCTTTCCTTCTGCTCAGCCATGGCTGCTTCAAAGCCTTCCTTATCAATGGTCAGGCCCTGTTCCTTGGCGATTTCATCGGTCAGTTCCCAGGGGAAACCGTAGGTATCGTAGAGCTTGAACACCTTGTCGCCGGAAAGGACGGTGTTCTGTTTCTTCTTTGTATCTTCCAGCATTTCGGAAAGAAGGTCGGTGCCCGCATTCAGGGTAGAGTGGAAACGGTCTTCCTCTACGCCGGCCACTTTCTTAATGAAAGCCTGCTTATCCACCAATTCCGGATACGCCGGTTTCATCATGCTGATAACCACGTCGATCATCTGTCCGATGAAAGCGTCCTGGATGCCCAGGAGCTTGCCGAAACGGACAGCCCGGCGCAGAATCCTTCGGAGCACGTAGCCCCTGCCTTCGTTGGACGGGAGGATGCCGTCGGCAATCATGTTCGTAATGGCACGGGCATGGTCGGAAATGACCTTCAGCGCCACATCGCCCTGGGCGCTCTTTCCATAGGGTACGCCGGAGAGAGCGGCTGCTTCTTCAATAATCGGGAAGAACAGGTCCGTTTCAAAGTTGTTTTTCTTCTTCTGGAGCACCGCTGCCAGACGTTCCAGGCCTGCGCCGGTATCGATGTTCTTCTTGGCCAGGGGCAGATAGGAGCCGTCCTTCTGGCGGTCATACTGGGAGAATACGAGGTTCCAGATTTCCAGGAAACGGTCGCCGTCCCCGCCCATCTGATTTTCCGGATCCGTGCCGAATTCCTCGCCCTGGTCGTAGAAAATTTCAGAGTCCGGGCCGCAGGGACCTTCCCCGATTTCCCAGAAATTATCGGACAGCGGATAAATATGGTTTTCCGGCAGACCGATCATCTTGTGCCAGTAATCATGGGCTTCATGGTCATCAGGATAAATGGTGACATACAGGCGGGACTGGTCCAGCTTCAAAACTTCAGTCAGAAATTCCCAGGCCCAGCTGATGGCTTCCTTCTTGAAATAGTCGCCAAAGGAGAAATTCCCCAGCATTTCAAAGAAAGTATGGTGCCTTGCCGTGTGTCCCACGTTCTCAATGTCGCCGGTGCGGATGCATTTCTGGCTGGTGGTGACACGATGACGCGGCGGCTCCACCTTGCCTGTGAAATACGGCTTCAAAGGCGCCATGCCTGCACCGATTAAAAGAAGACTGGGGTCATCCTTCGGGATCAGAGAGAAGCTCTTCAATCTCAGATGGCCTTTTTGATTTTCAAAAAATGAAAGATATGATTCACGAATATCATTGCCCTTCATGATAAACCCCCTTAATGTATTTGTGTTCTTCATTATATATGACTTGCACGGTCCATGCAAATAGATATTTGTTTATGATTTAGATTCATATGAGATTTTAAACGGCACTCCCATTGGAGCCGCTTCGCGGCTCAGGTTCAGAAGGTTCAAAGGGTTCAGAGGGTTCAGAGGGTTGTGGTGGGCGGCTTCGCCGCCAATATGAATAAAACCTTTACAACCGGGCTTCGCCCGTGGGAAAACAGGCAAACCGCCCTTATGGGCAGGGAAAAGCGCTCTCCCCCTTTGGTGGCTGCGCCGCCACCTTTCCCCCGCAAGCGGGGGCACTATGGGTACTCAGCATTGTGCCACATTACTCTGTGGGGAAGCATTGAGAGGCCTATTCTGCCCCCTGAATAGGGGGAAGTCCGGCGAAGCCGGATAGGGGGTGGCGAACGCAGTGAGCCAATCAGCAGAATGTTTATCATGCTATATGATACAGGAAGCCAATCCCGTAACGTCAGGCTCCTTCCCCAAGAAGGAGCTGCCCGATAGGGCTGAGGATAGGTCCGAAAGACCTGACGCCCCTATCCTCCGTCGCCTGATGGCAACACCTCCGGCCGGGCTTTAAGGTGTTCGCTTTGTGTGCAGACTATGCTCAAATAAGAGCCCGGCTCAGAAGCCCTCTGCAGGGTTTCTGCCTTCCAAAGGAAGGGAGCTCTGGCTCTACGCCATGCAGCATTTGAGACACAAAAGCCAATCCCGTAACGCTGATTTTATACTCATCGCCGTCAGGCGATACCTTCCCCTTTGAACCTTCTGAACCTTTTGAACCCGGGGCGCTCTGCGCCCCTTTACTGCCCTATTTCCTTCTCCAGCCGAATCACCGCCAGCTGCTTTCCCAGATCCTTATATTTCACCTCATCGTAGTCCGCATAGTAAATATGCTCTTCCAGATCCCCTTCCACTTCCAGGTTTCCCACGGGGTCGATGAAGCGGGAATGGCCGCCCAGCTGGACGCCATGGTAGGTGCCTACCATGTTGACGGCGCAGATGCACATGCCGTTTTCAATGGCCCTGGCCCTGGTGAGCACGTCCCACTGGGAAAGGTGGACCTTTGGCCACGACGCCGGCGCCAGGACCAGGGTGGTGCCGGCTTTCGCCATTTTCCTCCACATTTTGGGGAAATAGAATTCATAGCACACCGCCATGCCGGTCCGTACGCCGCCGATTTCCGTATTCATAAGATGGCTCCCGGGCACCATGAGCTGGGCCTCCAGATAACCGTAGAAAAGATGCCTCTTGCTGTAATGGGCCCGGATTCTCCCGTCTGGGCCGAAAAGGAGCCCCGTGTTTTTCACGGCCCCCTCCTTTTCGATGGGAAGGGTGCCCGCTTCCAGAGTCACATGGTGGTAGGCGGCAAAGGAAGAAAGCCTTTCCAGAAGACCGTCGCCGGGTCTGGTCACCCTGTTTTTAAAATCATGGAAATTGTATCCGATGGTCCAGAGCTCCGGCATCACCAGCACATCCGCCGAAGACGCCGCCTCCTCCAGAAGATCGAAGGCGTGGCGGATATTTCTTTCCTTATCCCCCTCTGCCACATCCATCTGCAGCATTGCGATTCTCATTCCATCACCTCAGCATATACAAAGGGCTGTAGGAAATATGAATCATATTTCTTTACAGCCCTCATTGGTTTCATTTTGTCAAAGTACCCGGTTGGCTCCCACATACCGGTCATGCCAGTAGCCGTTCTTCATGGTGGCCACCGCCACGCCCCGGCTGCTGGTGGCGCTGATGAAATAACCGTCCCCCAGGTACAGTCCGGAATGGGATACCCCTTCCTCGTAAGTTCTGAAGAATACCAGGTCCCCCGGTTCCAGGGCATTCACGGAAATCTTCCTGCCGGAAAGATACTGCTCGTCCGCCCCTCTTGGAAGAACGATGCCCTTCCGGTTAAACACATACTGGATAAAACCGGAGCAGTCAAAGCCCGAAGGCGTGGTGCCGCCGAACTGGTAGGGCACGCCCACATATTTCTGGGCCTCCGCCGTAATGGCCTTCACCGTATCGCTCATGGGTCCCGCCTTATGCCACTCCACCCGGGAATCATCGATGCCCACATAGGGAATGGACGCATTTCCCCGGCCCGAAGACTGGACCTTCGGCTTGTACATGGTCTTTCCCATGAGAGCCTTGTAAGTCACCGGCCCCACAATGCCGTCGGCGGAAAGATGTTTCCTCCGCTGGAACTTCTTCACCGCATTGCTGGTGGCCACATTGTAATTGCCATCAGCCTTCACCTTGAACCCATACACATTGAGCCGCTTCTGCAGATTCCTAACCTCCTGCCCCTGGGAGCCGATCATGTAATCTGCATGTGAAATTCCTGCTGTCCCCAAAGCAAGCACGCCTGTCAACAGCAGAACGCACAGTTTCCTCTTCATGCCTGCACTTCCTTTGATTCTACTCATCCACCTCGGAAATCCCGGCTGCGCCGTCATTTCCCCTTCCAATTTCTATCTGATTTCATAATTATCCAATTTAGCACATTAATTTCCTTTATATTTTACCACATTTGGAAAGGGATTTCCTCTATGAATTAGTGGGGTGTTAGTGGACTAGTGAGCTGGTGAGCTGGTGGACTAGTGAGATAGTTTCATTTTTCAGGATTCAGAGGGGAAGGTATCGCCATTAGAGCCACTACGTGGCAAGGTTCAGAGGGTTCAGAAGGGAAGGTATCGCCGCTTCGCGGCGATGAGTATAAAGTCAGCGTTACGGGATATCCTTCCCATATCATATAGCATGATAAGCATTCTGCTGATTGGCTCACTGCGTTCGCCATCCCCTATCCGGCTGCGCCGGACTTCCCCTTAAAAAGGGGCAGAATAAACCGCTCTACGCTTACCTCTGGTATCATGTGGCACAATGCTGAGTACCCATAGTCCCACCGCGTAGCGGGGGGGGGAAGGTGGTGGCGCCAGCCACCAAAGGGGGGCACTTTTTCCCCGCCCGAAGGGCGGTTTGCCTTTTTTCCCCGCCTGCAGGGCGGTTGTATGGTTTTACTAGTACACTAGCACACTAGTCAACTAAATCGTTTTTCATACTGGCGGCGGAACCGCCCACCACAACCCTCATGGCCGCAGGCCATGTCAAACTTAAGCACCCTCGGGGCGAAAGCCCCGTCAAACCTAAGAACCCTCACGCCCGAAGGGCGTGTTTACCGTATATACTCCACCGCCTCCGACAGATGCCTGATGAAGACCATATGGTCCAGCATGCCGGCAAGTCCGTTGCTTTTGCAGAAGTCCGTCACCTCTTCCCTGTTTCCCTCAGGAAGGAGGAAGGATGTAAATTTCATCTTGATGGCTTCCTTCAGCCGGGGGCCGATTTTGGAGACCGGCATCACTTCGCCGGTAAGTCCGATTTCTCCTAAAGCCATGAGGCCCGCCGGCAGGGGAATGTCTTTTTTCACGGACACCAGGGAAAGGGAAATGCCCAGGTCCGCTGCCGTTTCCTTGACCCGGAATCCGCCAGCCACATTCAGGTACACATCGTCGGAGGAAAAGGGAATGCGGGCTCTTTTTTCCAGCACCGCCAGAAGGATAATCATGCGGTTGTAATCATAGCCGGCGGCAATTCTTCTGGGAATGGCAAGGACAGAATGGACGGTCAAAGCCTGGATTTCCACCAGCACCGGACGGAGGCCTTCCATGCAGGCCACCACCATGGACCCCGGTGCCGATTCGCTGCGGTTTCTAAGCATGTATTTTGACGGGTCTTCAATGCCCTTCAGGCCGTTTCCTTCCATCACGAAGAGGCCGGACTCAGCGGTGGATCCGAAACGGTTCTTTACAGTACGGAGCACCCGGAACTGATAGCTCCTATCCCCTTCCAGGTAGAAAACCACGTCCACCATATGCTCCAGAATGCGGGGGCCCGCCAGATTGCCTTCCTTCGTCACATGGCCTACAATCATGACGGAAATATTGGTTTTCTTTGCAAACCGTACCAGGGCAGACGTGCAGTCCCGAATCTGGGCGGGACTTCCCATGGGTGAATCCACGCCGGAAATATACATGGTCTGAATGGAATCAATGACAAGCATGGAGGGCTTCATTTTTTCCGCCTCCTTCAGAATGCTGTCAATGCTGCTTCCGGCGTAAATGTAGCAGCTCCCGTCGTTCACCTGGAGCCTTTCCGCCCGAAGCTTCACCTGAATTTCCGACTCCTCGCCGCTGCAGTAAAGCACCCCCTCCCCCTGGGACGCCATGGCATGGCATATCTGGAGGATGAGGGTAGACTTGCCGATCCCCGGCTCCCCGCCCCATAGAATAACCGACCCCGGCACAATGCCGCCGCCCAGGGGCCTATCCACTTCCTTCATATGAAGGAGCACCCGCTTGTCTCCATGATAGCTGATGGAAGACAGCTTCTGGGGCTTGGATGAGGTGCCCAGATCTGCGGATAAAGGAATCCCCATGCTCTTAGGCGCCGGCGTCTCCACCCGCTCCTCCAGGGTATTCCACTCCCCGCACTGAGGACACCGCCCCATCCACTTCAAAGTCTCCGCCCCGCAGTTGGAACAGATGTATTTCGTACGTACCTTGGTAGTCATATGGGTCTCCTTTGGGAAATTTGGCTAAATAGATGCAAATGAATAAAAAGCCCTGTGGCGTGAAAGTTTCTGAAGTTTAACCGGCCTTTGGCCGGAGGATTCTAAGGTTTGACAGCCCTTCGGGCTGAGGGTTGTGGTATCGACCAGGGGCCGCGAAGCGACCCAGGTTCAGAAGGTTCAGAGGGTTCAGAGGGTTCAGAGGGTTCAGAGGGGAAGGTATCGCCTTCGGCGATGAGTATGAAGTCAGCGTTACGGGATTTCCTCTTGTGTCACCAAGGCCGCATGACTGAGAGCAAAAGCCCCCTTCCCCAGGAAGGGGGTGTCGCCGTTAGGCGACGGAGGATAGGGGCGTCAGTTCTTTCGGACCTATCCTCAGCCCTATCGGGCAGCTCCTTTCTGAGAAAGGAGCCTAACGTTACGTACTTACCTTCCCGCCCTACGCGTCATTCTGAGCGTCAGCGAAGAATCTCGGTGAGTGGAGAGTTTGCGGTAATCGGTGCTAAATACCAATTCGGCGGGAAGGCTGCTCTATGCTTTTCCTTGGCTTCATATGCGATGAATAAGATTCTGCTAATTGGCTCACTGCGTTCGCCACCCCCTATCCGGCTTCGCCGGACTTCCCCCTATGCAGGGGGCAGAATAGGCCTCTCTATGTTTTCCCATAGTGTCATGTGGCACATTGCTGAGCACCCATAGTGCCCCCTCGAAGAGGGGGAAAGGTGGTGGCGCCAGCCACCAAAGGGGGTGCGCTTTTCCCACGCCCGTAAGGGCGGTTTGCCTGTTTTCCCCGGGCGAAGCCCGGTTGTAAAGGTTTTATTCATACTGGCGCCGCAGGCGCCCACCTTCACCCTCTGAACCTTCTGAACCTTCTGAACCCTTACGCCCGCCAGGGCGTGTCCCTAAAGCCGCAGACCCCTGCGGGAATACGACACAGTGCTCCCTCGGCCGCAGGGCGGCCTCCGTCTTTGCCTCAAAAAAAATGGAGCCATGCGTTATGCACAGCTCCATTATACTACATCCTATGAAAGCGATTATTCCGCCTTGAAGGTGAGTTTGCCGTTTTCATCCTTGCCCACGTGGAGGACTTTCTTGTCTTTCAGTCCATCCTGCAGGATGAGTTCGGAGATGGGATCTTCCATTTCCTTCTGGATGGTCCTCTTCAGCGGACGGGCACCGTATTCCACATCGGTACCGTCAGCGATGATAACCTTCTTGGCTTCGTCGGAAACGTCCAGGGTGACATGGAAGTGTTCCAGTTTGCCGGCCACTTTCTTCAGCATGAGGTCCACGATTTCAGAGAGGTTTTCCGGAGTGAGAGGATGGAATACGATGATTTCATCGATTCTGTTGATGAATTCAGGACGGAAGGTCCGTTTCACTTCGTCCATAATCATCTTTCTGATATCTTCGAAGGATTCTTCTTTTTCTTCTTTTTCGCCGGAAGAGAAGCCCAGTTTCTTGCCCATATGACCTTTAAGGAAATTGGACCCCAGGTTGCTGGTCATGATGATGACGCAGTTGGTGAAATCCACGGTCCTGCCCTGGCCATCGGTCAGCCGGCCGTCGTCAAGAACCTGCAGGAGAATGTTGAAGAAGTCCATGTGCGCTTTTTCCACTTCATCGAAGAGGATGACGCTGTAGGGGTTGCGGCGCACCGCATCGGTGAGCTGACCCCCTTCTTCGTAGCCCACATATCCTGGAGGCGCACCGACAAGACGGGAGACTTCGTGTTTCTCCATGTATTCGGACATGTCGAAGCGGATCATATTCTTTTCACTGCCAAACATACACTCTGCCAGTGCCCTTGCCAGTTCGGTCTTGCCTACGCCGGTGGTGCCCAGGAAGAGGAAGGAGCCGATTGGACGCTTCGGGTCCTTCATGCCGGCCCTTGCACGGCGGATAGCGGTGGCCACTGCGTGGACCGCTTCGTCCTGGCCGATGACTCTCTTATGGAGTTCGTCTTCCAGGTGCAGCAGCCGTTCGGAGTCGCTCTTCTTCAGGTTCTGCACAGGAACGCCTGTCCATTTGGATACCACTTCTGCCACGTCCTCTTCGGTAACGGTCAAATGGTCATGGTCTCCGCCCTTCCAGTCTTTCTTCAGGGCATCGATTTCAGTCTGCAGTTTCTTTGCCTGGTCCCGGTAAATGGCTGCTTTTTCAAAGTCCTGGGAAGAAACGGCAGCTTCCTTTTCTTTGTTCACCGATTCCAGTTCTTCTTCTTTCTTCTTCAGTCCTTCCGGAGTAGAAGATGCTTCCATACGGACTTTGGCAGCCGCTTCATCGATGACGTCGATGGCTTTATCCGGCTGGAAACGGTCGGTAATGTAGCGTCCGGAGAGGTCCACTGCCGCTTTCAGTGCTTCGTCAGTAATTTTTGCTTTATGGAAGGCTTCGTAACGGTCGCGGAGGCCCTTCAGGATTTCCAGGGTATCCTTCGGCGTCGGTTCGCCGACCTTCACCGGCTGGAAACGACGTTCCAGGGCGGCATCCTTTTCAATGTATTTCTTGTACTCCTTCAAAGTGGTAGCACCAATGCAGCGCAGTTCCCCTCTTGCCAGAGCCGGTTTCATAATGTTGGCTGCATCCATGGAACCTTCGCTGGAACCTGCGCCTACCAGGGTGTGCAGTTCATCGACGAAGAGGATCCAGTCTTTATGTTTCTTCACTTCATCAATGACTTTTTTCAGTCTTTCCTCAAATTCGCCTCTGTACTTGGTGCCTGCCACTACGGAAGACATGTTAAGGGAAATGATATGACAATTTTTGAGGATTTCCGGTACATCGTTATTCACAATGCGCTGAGCCAGTCCTTCGGCAATGGCAGTTTTACCAACGCCCGGTTCACCGATAAGGACAGGGTTGTTCTTGTTGCGGCGGGACAGAATCTGGATAACCCGGTTGATTTCATCGTTTCTGCCGATAACCGGATCGATCTTGCCCTGTTTGGCTTTTTCGTTGAGATCTACAGCAAAGCCATCCAGGTCGCCCAGGTTAGCGGATTTATCAGACTTGCTGTTGTCTTCGGACAGCACTTTTTCAAAGACCTTCTGCAGTTTGTCCTGGTTCACATCAAAGCTTTCCAGAATACGAACAGCCAGGCCGCCGCCTTCGTGGAGAATGGCCAAAAGCAGGTGTTCCGTACCTACATAGGAATTACCCAGTTCATTGGCTTCTTCCACTGCCATCTCCAGCACCCTCTTGGTACGGGGTGCAGCATACACTTCACCGGTGCTGAAAAGGGACCGGCCCTGGCTGTACTGGGAAAGCAGCTCTTCCACTGCTTCCACGGTGACGCCCAGGGAATTTAAAATCTTGCCGCCGGCGCTGTCTTTTTCATGGGCAATACCCAGAAGAAGATGTTCCGTGCCGATGTAGTCGCTGCCCAGTTTCGCGGCTTCGGAAGCGGCGAATTTCCAGGCGTTTTTCACGCCGTCAGTAAATCTATCTTCCATAATAACTCCTCCTTTTCTTCAGAGTTTTTGAATCATTGTATATACGATAAAAAAATCTATGCGATAAAGCTGGGAAACCAGCGTAATTTTTGAAATCTTGAAACCGGATTACAGGTTCTTCAGTACATCCCTCATGAGGGCGGATCTCCACTTCTCCATATTTCCTTGGTCCTCCGGCGCGGTATGGCTGATGAGTGCCACCTGGCTGTCCGGAATAAGGGAATAGAGACGATAGAATGTGAGGCCGTCCTCATCGGGAATCATGTCGGCATTAATGCCCATGCGGATAAGGCCTGCAAGGTAGAGGGCTTCCTTACGGCTCATGCGCCTTGCATATTTAAGAAGGCCCAGGGCCCGCCAGATGCGGTCTCGAAGTTCTTCCTCCGAGCTTTGGAAGGTATCTTTCCAGAGCTTTTTCTCTTCTTCCGTAATTTCCTGAAGAATCTTATCAAGCTCTGAAACGTAGTCCACTTCCCTGATACCCAGGGACCTGGTGTTTTCCAGCAGATAGAAAGGCAGACGGTCATCGGCCTTTCCGGCTGCCGGTGCCAGGTGGAACCCCCGCAGTTCCAAAAATTCGGAAAGGCTTCCGATTCTGTCATGAAGGGCAAAACCCGGCAGGAACAGGAGAGACACCATTTTCATCCCGGATCCCGTGAACTGGGGCGATGCCGTGAGATATCCGAATTCCCGATCAAAGGCATAGTCCAGAATATCCGACGCTTCGTCTGCCAGCCGGGCCGTTCTTTTCCAGAGGCTGAACACTGTATTGCCGCCGGAAAATCCCAGGAAAGCCAGATGATCATGGACGTTGGTTCTGATGGCCAGGCTTCCGTCTTCGTTCAGGTAAAGCCGGCTGTTTTCATCCAGCAGTTCCTCCCCTTCCGGCAGAAACCCCTTTTCTGAAAGCACATCCTTTTCTTCATCATTCAGGGATTCCATGCCGTAGGGGATGAAGGGTCCGAAGCCGTGATTATTGATATATCTCACTGCTTCGTCCAGCTTTCCCGCCGTCTCGGCCTTCCGGGTGCCATCAAGCATGGAGGGGAACCGGGTGCTCTTCATATTTCTGAAAAGGGAAAGCCTGGTGAAGATGACCGGATCATCTTTGGATATCTGAGCCCACCGGGGAAGCTCATTTTCTAATATTTCCTGGAGGGTCATTTGGATGTGCCTCCTTTCCCTTCCTCTTCCAGTTTATGGATTTCATCCCGCACTTTGGCTGCCTCTTCATAGTTTTCATCGGCCACCAGCTTGGACAGCTTATTTCTAAGCTCTGTGAGCTTTGGCGATTCTTCCTTTACTTCCGCCTTCTTCGGCTCATCGCCATTGTAGCGGTGGGCGCCCTGCATATGCTGGAAGGCGGGACGAAGTTTTTCGCGGAAGGCTTCGTAGCATCCCGGGCAGCCCAGAAGACCGTCTTTCTTAAAATCATCGTAGGTTTTCCCGCATTCCGGGCAGGACAGATTTTCAATGGCTGTTCTTGCCGGACGGAACAGGGAATTCATGAAACCATCGTTGAAGAAGGTATCAAAACTGTTTCTGAATAAATCATGACCAAAGAAATCCATGGAGTGACTCACCAGGTTTTCCTTGGCTGCGCATTCTCTGCACAGATGTTTTTCTGTTCTATGTCCATTGACGATCTGTGTCACATGGACAACTGCTTCTCTTCCATGACAGCGATCACAAAGCATAGTTCATTCTCCTTTCAGGGCCCATTCAATGCGGTGAATCATGGTCTTGGCAGCCTCCCTGCGGTGGCTTTCAGGACAATACTCCAGCATGGTATGGGTCATTGCATAAATCAGTCGATATTCCTGATTGGAAATAATATCATAATCCACAAGCATGCGGTAATAGCCGTCCAATCCATTTTCAATAGCTTCTATGCTGTTTGGATTTTCTTTGGGGCTGCTCTTTCCGCTGCTTTTTTCCTCGCGGTTTGGTGCAGATGAAGTGGTCGATGAAGCCGGTGCCCGCCTAGGCGGTGGGTTCTGGCTTCTGAGAGAAATCTTAATGTATCCCCCGCTCCCTCTTCTGGACTCCACCACAAATCGGTCATCAGAAGAAAACCGGGTATTAATGACGTAGGTTACCTGGGAGGGGGCACATTCTAATAAATCAGCCACATCCTTCCTTTTAAGAAGTACCTGGTCATTTGTTTCTTTATCAAGCATTTCCAGGATAAACTTTTCAATCCTGTCTGATAACATGGTATTATTCATTTGACACTCACCACTTTCCTTTAGCTCTCTCAACTTTCGAATCTATTGTACCTCATTAATGTCAAATGGTCAATAGGTTAAATGAAAAATTTTTACTTTTCTTTTTCCTTGTGAATAAATCTGAATTTTCCTGCTATTATCGGTTTATTTGAGAACTGTATTCTTATTTATACAACAGAAAAGTCCTTTCTCCATCATGGAAAAAGGACTTTTTTTATTTCTATTTTGACTTTTCTTTTTGACTTTTACCAATCAAGGGGCTCATCTTCCACTCCTGCTTCGGAAAGAGTGGAATGGATAATTGATGAGGGAAATCCTCTTCGCAGAAGAAAGGCCGCGGCTCTCCTGTAATTTTTCAAAATGGAAGGCATCACTTTGGCCCTGCTTTGCAGGACATGGAAGGCATTATCCTTTTCTTCTTCCTCCGAAATGCGGTAAGGGCACGGAAGGCCCCGGGCCTTCATTTTCTGAAGGATGTAAGAATTACCATAGCAGCGGCGGCTGCGGAAGGCTCGAAACACATCCTCCGCCAGACTTTCATCGTCCACATAACCGTAATGCTTCAGCTTTCCCAGAGTGTCCTCGATATCCTTCTCCCCGTAGCTTCGTTCCTTCAGCTTCCGGCGCATTTCCATTTCACTCTGGCCCCGGTACTTCAGGAGATGGAGAGCTGCTTCGTAGCAGCTCCTCTCAGTTTTCTGCGTCCTGTTCTGATAATACGCCATCTTCGAAGTGATCCGGTTCAACTACCAGGGTGTCGCGGATAATCTTGTCGATTTCATCAGCCACATCGGGATGTTCCTTGAGATAGGTCTTGGCAGCCTCCCTGCCCTGGCTGATGCGGTTTCCTTTGTAGGAATACCAGGCGCCGCTCTTCTGGATAATATCCATGTTCACCGCAATATCCAGGAGAGTGCCTTCCTTGGAAATGCCTTCGCCGTACATAATATCAAATTCAGCCACCTTGAAAGGCGGTGCCACCTTGTTCTTCACCACCTTGGCCCTTGTCCTGTTGCCGATAACCTCGGTGCCGCTCTTAATGGCTTCGGCCCTTCTGATTTCAATACGCATGGAAGCGTAGAATTTAAGAGCCCTGCCGCCGGTGGTGGTTTCGGGATTACCGAACATGACGCCCACCTTTTCGCGGATCTGGTTGATGAAAATGACAATGGTTCTGGACTTGCTGATAATGCCGGTGAGCTTTCGGAGGGCTTTGCTCATGAGCCGGGCCTGCAGGCCTACGGACTGGTCGCTGATATCCCCTTCGATTTCCTGCTTCGGAACCAGGGCTGCCACGGAGTCGATAACCACAATATCCACAGCGCCGCTCCGTACCAGGGACTCACAGATGGAAAGGGCCTGTTCGCCGCTGTCCGGCTGGGAAATGAGAAGGTCCTTCGTGTCTACCCCCAGATGGTGGGCATACATGGGATCCAGGGCATGTTCCGCATCGATAAAGGCAGCCACGCCGCCCAGTTTCTGGGCTTCCGCAATGGCATGGAGGGCCAGGGTGGTCTTACCGGAAGATTCGGGGCCGTAGATTTCAATGACCCTGCCTCTGGGGTATCCGCCTACACCGACCGCAATATCAAGGGCCAGGGAACCGGTGGGAATCACATCGATATCCAGCTTGTCCCCCATATCCCCCAGGCGCATGATAGAGCCCTGTCCGAATTCTTTCGTAATCTGGTGCATGGCACTTTCAAGGGCCTTCTTCTTTTCTGGGCTTAATTCATTTTGGTTTGCCATGGAAATCCTCCTTATAAAATGGGAAGGAAACCTTCCTTCTTAAGGAAGCGCTGATTAAATCGTTGTCTGCTTTTATTCTAGAATTTTTATGCAATGCGAGGAATGGGATGACGAGAATAGCGAGCTATTTAAGGAGTCCCATGACGAAGCAGT
Source organism: uncultured Dialister sp. (assembly GCF_900538805.1). Lineage (GTDB taxonomy): Bacteria > Bacillota > Negativicutes > Veillonellales > Dialisteraceae > Dialister. The sequence goes on along the minus strand of NZ_UPZP01000015.1, from coordinate 8,993 downwards.
GCATAAAAATTCTTATAAAAGCAGACTCTATGAATTAATCAGTGCTTCCTTAACTTAATATCTTTATTCTTATTTTACTATATACGGTGCAAAGAGGGAAATAGAACTGAGAGGTCAGATGATTAGACGATAGACATCAGACTTCTGCTGTCATTTCAAAAAACAAATCACACAAATGCCATCTGCCGCACTGTCATTTCGAGCGAAGGACCGCGGCGCTATGATGCTGACGGTTCATGAAGCCGGTGAAGAGAAGTCGAGAAATCTCACTCCGAAATGGTACATGCCACATTGGAACAGGAGATCTCTTGACTCAGAGTTTCAATGGAATACAGAGACATTTATTCTCATACCGACAGGCAGCCCCGCTCGAGATGACATATGGGCAGGCGGCTTATCGTCATTCGCAAGGAACTAAACTGCGCAAACGCTTTCCCGCCCCAATGTCATTTCGAGCGGAGGACAGCGCCGGTATGATGCCGCCGGTTCATGAAGCCGGTGAAGAGGAGTCGGGAAATCTCACTCTGAAATGGTGCATGCCACATTGGAACAGGAGATCTCTCGACTCAGAGTTTCAATGGAATACAGAGACATTTATTCTCATGCCGACAGGCAGCCCCGCTCGAGATGACATATGGGCACGCAGCTTATCGTTATTTTATTGGAACGTATATGCGAAAACAGCTAGCCGTTCTTACCGGATTTCATCCTCTTCCCGTACTGCAGGAGGTAGTACAGCGCTTTTTCTGCGGCGCCGTAGCGGACGCTCCTCCGGGATCCGAAGAACTGTTCTTTGTGCACTTCCGTGCCCAGGGGACCGGAGAGGCCGATGTATACCAAGCCTTCGTCTTCTCCCCTTTCTCCTTTGCCGGGGCCGGCGTAGCCGGTGGTGGAAACGGCTATGTCGCTTCCGTAGAGGGCGCGGGAACCCTCTGCCATCTCTTCGGCCACCGGAGCACTCACAGCGGTGAATTGATCCAGGTCTTCCTTTTTTACGGAAAGCACCTTTTCCTTTGCTTCGTTCCAGTAGGTTACAGCGCTTCCCTTGAAATAGGAAGAGCTGCCGGGGTTGTCGGTCAGGAATTTTCCGATAAGGCCGCCGGTGCAGGATTCCGCCGCACTCACGGTAAGGCCGGTTTTCAGGAGGAAATGGTGAAGGTCATTCAGCACGTCCCCTTCCAGATGGTACCTGGAAACGGTCATCCGCTTTTCAATTTCCCCTGCCGTCTTTTCGATGAGTTCCATGGCTTCCTTTTCATCCATTCCCTTGGCGGTGACGCGGACAGCTACATAGCCCGGCCTTGCCAGAAGGGCAATGGTGGGATTGGACTGAGCCCTGAGAAGGTCTCCTATTTTCTCTTCGATTTCCGCCTCCGTCATATGGACGGCGGACAGGACGAGGGAACGAATAATGCCCTGTGATCCCAGTTTTTCAGTGAGCCAGGGCATCACATGGTTTCTCATCATGGTTTTCATTTCAAAGGGAGGTCCCGGAAGGTGGATAAGGATTTTGCCGCCCTTTTCCACGGCGGACCCGCTGGCGGAGCCTGCTTCGTTGAAAAACAGATGGGCCCCCTTGGCAAACCAGGCCTGCCGGTCCAGGGAAGGAAGGTAGGGCCGGTGCTTTTCTTCGTAATATTTCTTGAGCCGCTCCGACTCTTCCTCCACGCGGACGTAGGGAAGGTCCATGACCCTGGCCCCTGCCTTTTTCGTAATGTCGCCCAGCGTGGAGCCAAGGCCGCCGGAGGTGATGACAAGGTCCGCCCGGGAAAGGGCATGGCGAAAGGTTTCTTCCATGCGGGCCGGGTTATCCCCCACCACCGTCATGTAGGCCACGGTATAGCCGTGTTCATTCAGGAAGGATGCCAGCCACTTGGCATTTTCATTGGCGATTTCTCCCAGAAGGAGCTCGGAGCCGGTGGTAATAATTTCAGTAATCATACATTGCCCCGGAAATTAAATTCTTTCCGCAATGAGGTCATAGGCATAGCCGTCTACGATTTTGACCTTTACAAAATCACCGAGCTTTACATCTCCCGGATTGTCGATATACACACTGCCGTCCACTTCCGGCGCCTGGAAGGCGGTGCGGCCCTTGGCCTGCATATGGCCTTCGCCATCGTCCACCATTTCCTCCACCAGCGCCTCTGTTTCCACACCGATAAGGTTTTCATTATTTTCTTCGGAAATACCGGCCTGAATAGCCATGAGCTCATGGTACCGGTTTTCTTTCACCTCTTCCGGAATCTGGTCCATCATACGGGCTGCGGGGGTACCGTCCTGGGGAGAGAATTTGAAGGCTCCCATATCGTCAAAACGGACTTCTTTGATGAAATCGCAGAGTTCTTTGAAATCGTCCTCCGTTTCCCCCGGGAATCCCACCATGAGAGTGGTGCGGATGGTCATGCGGGGAGAAGCGGCGCGGAGTTTGTGGAGAAGGGTCCTGATGCTTTCGGAGGAATCCCTTCTGTGCATGCGCGAGAGCACAGAATCGCTGATATGCTGGAGAGGAATGTCCACGTACTTGCAGATTTTATCTTCCGAAAGAATCACGTCCAGCAGTTCATCGTCGAAATAGGTGGGATAGAGGTAGAACAGGCGGATCCATTTCACCCCATCAATCTTCACCAGTTCCCGAAGAAGGGCGGCCAAAGTGGTACCGTCCTTTAAATCCCTGCCGTAGCAGGAAAGGTCCTGGGCAATGAGATTGAATTCCCTGGTGCCTTCGGCAGCGAGCCTTCTCACTTCATGGACAATGGAAGGGATGGGGCGGCTGTGCATGGGGCCTCTCACATAGGGAATGTAGCAGAAAGTGCAGCCGTTGCTGCAGCCTTCGGCGATTTTCACATAGGCGGAATACTTCGGTGTCAGCGTCTGCCGCGGAATGAGTTCCTCATTGGCGCAGGGATTGGTGTCAAAGCTGTATACCTTTTCATCCTTTTCGTAGGATTCATTCACCGCATCCAGAATGTGCTGCCAGGAGTCGGTGCCAATGAATACGTCGATTTCCGGGATTTCTTTCCCCAGAGCCTGCTTGTACTGCTGGGTCAGGCAGCCGGCGGCCACCAGCTTTTCGCATTTTCCGGTCTTCTTGTATTCCGCCGCCTCCAGAATGGTCTGAACCGATTCTTCCTTGGCCGGGTCGATAAAGGTGCAGGTATTGATAATGATGACCTGGGCTTCCGATAAATCTTCAGTCAGCTCGTAGCCTGCCTTTTCCATAATGCCTACCATCATTTCCGTGTCCACCAGGTTCTTGGAACATCCCAGGCTTACAAATCCGAGTTTCTTCTTCAACTGTTCGTACCTCCAAAACGTATCTTCTCGCCCCACTGTGTGAGGAGATCCTTTCTTCCTTCATCGAAATATAATTTTTCCAGATTCCAGAAGTCCAGCGAATGACCGGCGCTGTCCGGTTTCATATTGAAATCATTCACATATATATAAAAATACTGGTTTTCTTCCATTTTTGCTTTGTATTCGGAGGAAGTGAGAAGCCAGTTCAAAAGCTTCTCCGCCCTTTCCGGATAGGCGGCATCCGATGAAATGCCGGCGCCAAAAAGATACCAGGGAGACCCGTCCTCCGGATACATGATGACCACAGGCAGCTTTTCCTGACGGCTGCGGATGGCCTCGTTCAAGCCGGAAATACCGATATCACACTTTCCCATGCCCGCCATGCGGGAAGGGGTGGACAGATATTTCCCGTACTGCACGATATGGTTTTGGGCCTTTCCCAAGAGGGAAAAGGTTTCCCCAATGCCGAAATGCTCCGCCATGCACATGAGAAGGTCCTCCGCCATGTCGGCAGCAATGAAATCGGTCATGGAAAGGCGAAGGGAATTTCTGGTAAGCACCTCATTCCATGTGTAGGAAAAGGCAGGGTGCTTTCTGGCATAGTCCTCGTTCACCGCAAACACCACCGGATCCACCCAAAGGCCGGTCCAGTAGCACTCTTCATCTTTAAAAAGGTTAAGGGCCGTGTCCGTCTGGGCCGAGGCATAGGGAACAAGCATATTTTCCCTTTTCATCTTCATCAGGGAATCCTGGGAAGTAATGTATAAATCCGCCGGAGCCACGTCGCTCGTGTTCTGCCTGCTCTGGATCTGGGACTTGGACAGGTACACCACATTCATCTTCAGTCCGCTGTCATGGAAGAAGTCGTCGCCAAAGGCCTCCAGCATGCCGCTGGGCATATCCGTATACACCGTCACATACTCGGAGGGATGCATTTTCTCCGCCTTCGCCTGCTCCCGGGCATAACGGAGAATACCTAAGAATGCAAGGGCTGCCATCAATAAAAATAGAAAAACAGAAGCCAGTCGTTTCATAAAGCCACCTCTTGCAGAATTATATCATAAGTTCTCGTCGAAATGACAGGGAAGCCGGTGAGTTAGGGGATGAGTGGGCTAGTGGACTAGTGGGCTAGTGGGCTAGTGGGCTGGTGAGCTGGTGAGCTAGTGGCTGGCGGCTGACGGCTGGCGGTGCGTTCAGCCCCATGCCATTCAGATGGCACTTCCGCTGCCTGCTTCCCCGGTCTCTTCTTTTGGCGGCTCCGCAGGGGCTCCGTTTTTCAGCTGTTCGAAGAGGTCCTGGGCCTTGACTTTATCCATTAGGATATCCCTGGGTTTTGCCCCTTCCGCAGGGCCTACGATGCCAAGGCGTTCCATGGAGTCCATGAGCCTTCCCGCCCTGGTGTAGCCGATGCGGAAACGGCGCTGCAGGGCGGACACGGAGGCTCTTTTCGTATCAAGCACCCATTCCGCCGCTTCTTCCAGAAGGTCGTCCTGCTCTTCTTCCTCCTCTGCCTGTCCCCCATCATTCTTTTCCGGTACCGACAGGTCAATGGGTTCATATTTCACAGGCACCTTTTCCTGTTCCAGACATTCTTTTCTTACATAATCCACCACGGCCTCCACTTCCTCGTCGGAAATAAAGGCGCCCTGGATGCGGACGGTGGTCAAAGCACCGGCCTGCTTGAAAAGCATGTCCCCCTTGCCCAGAAGGGTTTCCGCCCCTCCTTCGTCAAGGATGATGCGGGAGTTCAGGGCCGATTCCACCATGAAGGCAATGCGGCTGGGAATGTTGGATTTGATAACCCCCGTAATCACATCGGCCGATGGCCGCTGGGTAGCCAGGATGAGGTGAATGCCGGCGGCCCGGGCTTTCTGAGTAAGGCGCTGGATGAGCACTTCCACTTCCTTGGCCGCCACGTTCATGAGGTCCGCAAATTCATCGACAATGATCAGGATATAGGGCATTTTCTTGTCGGGATTCTGCTTGTTATATCCTTCAATATTTCTCACCTTGGCGCCGGCAAAGAGCTGGTAGCGGGCTTCCATTTCACGGACCGCCCAGTTGAGTGCGCCTTCGGCCTTCTTCATATTGGTAATCACTTCCGTCCTGAGGTGGGGAATGCCGTTGTACACGGACAGTTCCACCACCTTCGGGTCGATGAGCATGAGCTTCACATCCTCCGGACGGCTGTGGTAAATGATACTTGTAATGATGGAGTTAATGCACACCGATTTGCCGGAGCCCGTGGAACCGGCAATGAGAAGATGAGGCATTTTTGCCAGGTCCGTCACCACCGGCTTCCCTGTAATATCCTTGCCCAGGGCCACCAGGATGTGGCCTTTGCCATTTTTGAATTCACTGCTGTCAAGCACATCCCTTAAAGGCACGGAGGCGGATTTGGAGTTAGGAATTTCAATGCCCACCGCCGACTTGCCGGGGATAGGCGCTTCAATGCGGATGTGGGTGGCGGCCAGGGCCATGGCCAGTTCGTTGGAAAGGCCTTCAATCTTGCTCACCCTTACTCCCACTTCCGGCCGAAGTTCAAACCTCGTCACCGTGGGGCCCACGCTGGCATGGATAACCTTGGCCATGACGCCGAAGCTCTTTAAAGTGGATTCGATAATAGACGCATTTTTAGCCACGTCGCTCTGGCTTTCCCCTTTAGCGCTGTCCGTATGGAGCAGAGAAAGCGGAGGAAATTTGTATTCCTTCTTCACAATGCCGGTCATGGGAGGGCGGGAAGGATGAGCCGGTTCTCCGGCAGGCGCAGCAGGCATGGCTTCTTCTGTATGTTCCTCTGCCGCTTCTTCCGGTTCTTCTGCCATTTCTTCTTCATGCTGTTCCGGGACTTCTTCTTCCGGCTCTTCCGTTTCAGGAAGGGGCGGAGAAGGGGGCGCTTCCATGTCTTCCGACGGCTCTGTTTCTGCCGGTTCTTGCGCCTGGCCGGTCAAATCTTCGGAAATTTCATTTTCGGCCGCTTCTTCCGGCGTTATTTCTTCATGCTCTTCTACCGGTACCTCTTCGGGCTGTTCATTTTCTTCCGGAAGAGCCTCTTCCGGAATTTCTTCATCCCGTTCTTCCTTCTTTTTCTTCTTAAAAATAAATTCCGTAGGCTTATCCTTCAGCACCTCCAGCCGGGCAGCGGAACGGGCGGCATCCATGGCCGCCTTCTTGTCCCGGATTTTCTGGGCCACACCGCCCAGCTTTTCCCCGGTTTTCGCGCTGATTTTCTGGGCCCTGGTCCCCACCTTTTCCGCCCCTTTGGACAGAGACCAGTGGGTGAGAAGAAGAATATCCACCACCATCAGTGCCAGAAGAAGGATGGTGGTTCCGATTTCACCAAGAATAAGATGGAAAAAAGAGGTCAGTCCCCCGCCGATGATACCGCCGTAGGAAAGAATGGATGAAATTTCCATTTCCCTTCCTAAAGGCACATAGTAATGATGCACCAGGCAGAGGAAAAGAACGAATAAAAGCGCCAGAAGCACATTCCGACGGCTCATGGAAATACCCCGGGACGCCAGGGCATACCGGGCACCAAAAAGAACCAGGAACAGCGCCGCTGCCGGCGCCCCCAGGCCGAAGAGGAAATGGATGCCGTCGCTCACCCATTTTCCCATTAGACCCGTTCCTCCGCCAAAGAGGCCGAAAAGGCTGATAAAGGCAAAAATGCCGAAGCAGAAGATAACGATTCCTGATATTTCATAATTTTTAGATCCATCATTGGCCCGCCGTCTGGCGGAAGTGGTCTTTTTCTTCATACCGACAATAACTCACTCCTGTTTTTTATTTCTCCGCTCTTCCCATTTCCGAGAAATGGGAGCTTCCTCTCCGTTTTTAACCGGCCTGTAGTACACGTGGCCAGTAAGCTCTCTGGGAAGATACTGCTGGTCCACCCAGCCTCCGAAATCATGGGGATAAAGGTAGCCGTTTCCGTGACCCATTTCATGGGCGCCGCTGTAATGGGCGTCCCTCAGGTAATCGGGAATGGACCAGTCCGACCTCGTCTTCACTTCTTTCAACGCATTGTCAATACCCATGACGGCGCTGTTGCTCTTCGGCGCCAGACAGATGTAAAGCACCGCTTCAGCCAGAGGAATTCTCGCTTCCGGCAGCCCCACCATTTCCGATGCCTGGGCTGCCGCCACTGCCACCGAAAGGGCCCGTGGGTCCGCTAGACCCACATCTTCAGCGGCGCAGATCATAATGCGCCGGGAAATAAAGGATGTCTTCTCTCCCCCGTCAATCATGCGGGCCAGATAATGAAGGGCTGCATCGGGGTCGCTTCCCCGCATGCTTTTAATAAAAGCGGACACAATATCATAATGATAATCGCTGTTCTTATCATATACGGATGCATGGTCTCCCGCAACCTCTTTAATTTCTTTCGCCGTCAAAGTCCCTTTCATGGGAAGAAGGGACGACGCCTGCTCCAGAAGATTCAGGGCCATGCGGATGTCGCCGGAGGCATAGGAAGCAATCATTTTCAATACATCATCCGACGCCTGGTAGCCGTAGTTTCCAAGGCCCTTCTCTGTATCCGTAAGTGCCCGGCGGAGGATAGCCATTTCCGCATCCTCCGACAGTGCTTGGAGGTGGATAAGCCGCACCCTGGACAGAAGGGGGCGGTTGATTTCGAAATAAGGATTCTCCGTAGTGGCGCCGATGAGGATAATGGTACCGTCTTCCACATAAGGCAGAAGCAGGTCCTGCTGTCCCTTGTTGAAACGATGGATTTCGTCGATAAACACAATGGTCCTTCTTCGATAATAGGAAAGCTCCTCCTTCGCATGAGAAACCACATCCCGGATATCCTTCGTGCCGCTGGCCGTGGCATTGAGCTTCACAAAACGGCTGTGTGTCATCTTCGCGATGACAGAAGCAATAGTGGTCTTCCCGCAGCCGGGAGGTCCGAAAAGAAGGATGGAAGGAATGGTATCCTTCTCAATCATACGGTAAAGAAAGGAATTTCTCCCCACAGCCCCCTCCTGCCCCAGAATATCCTCCAGCCTCTCCGGCCGCATGCGGTCCGCCAGGGGGGCATAGGAAACAGGTCTGCCATTATCATAGTCAAATAAAGAGTCCATCATCAGTGCCTCGCTCAAATACAAATGTTTCCCCTATATTATCCCATGGATGGGAAGAAAAATCAAACAGATTTTCCATGGGGCCGCTATTGACACGCCTGCGGTGTGAGGGTTCAGAGGGGGGTGGTGGCCAGCCCCTGCGGGGCTGGAGGTTATGGCCGCCTGCGGCGGCGGGTTGTGTAGAAGGGTTGTGTTCGCTGACGCTCGGGGGCGTGGAAAAGGTTCAGAGGGTGCAGAAGGGCGGAAAAAGGTTCTGAAGTTTGACCGGCCTTCGGCCGGAGGGTTCTTAAGTTTGACAGCGGCTTCGCCGCTGAGGGTTGTGGTATCGCCCTGCGAGCGATGAGTATATAGTCAGCGTTACGGGATTTACGCTTGTGTCTCCAGCGCTGCATGACGAAAAGCAAAAGCCTCCTTACTTAGGCAGAAATCCTGCAACATTTCTGAGCCGGGCTCTTGTGTGAGCATAGCCTGCACATAAAGCGAACACCTTAAAGCCCGGCCAGCGGGTGTCGCCGTAGGCGAGGGAGGAACAGCGTGGATTAGACGATAGAAGTCAGAAATCAGACGTCAGACTGCGTTACGGGATTTCCTTCCCGCCCTACTCGTCAT
>NZ_UPZP01000014.1 GCF_900538805.1 uncultured Dialister sp. | reverse complement strand
GTACCGGCTGCTTGCTAGGCTTTGCCGGGCCCGGGCTTTCACCGGACTATACTATACACGCCGAACTGGCGCACACCCTCTGAACCCCTTTGCGTCCGGGAATACAGGTAAGCGCCGCTATGCCTCCACACCCCTACGCCTTGTATGCCGGATAGTTTCCCAGTATCTTGAAGTAGGTGCACATGGACTTTAATCCTCGGAGGGTCTGGGCGTTGGAGGGGTCCTCCAGCCTTCCCATGACGTCGATGTGGAAGAAGTATTCGAAGGGTCTTCCTTCCATGGGGCGGGATTCCAGGTGGGTCATGTTCATGCCGCCGTAGAAGAAGTAACCCAGCACGTGGTAGAGGGCGCCCGGTTCGTGGCGCACGGAGATGACCAGGGTGATTTTGTCCGCTTCCGGTTTGATTTCCATTTTGGGCCCGATGATGAAGAAGCGGGTGTAGTTGCTGGCGTTGAAGAAGATATTTTCCGCCAGCACGGAAAGGCCGTAGAGGCGGGCGGCGGTGCGGCTGGCCACGGCGGCCTGGTTTTTCTTTCCGTCCTGGGCCACTTTTTCGGCGCTTCTTGAGGTGGAGAAATAGGGCTTCAGTGTCCAGTCCCGATGCTTGTTAAAGAAGGGGCGGCACTGGGCAAAGCCCTGGGGATGGGAGAAGACGGTGTCGATATCTTCCAGTTTCGCCCCCGGCAGGCCCAGAAGGTTGTGCTCGATTTTCACGATCTGCTCTCCCACCACGGCGCAGCCGTAGCGCTGGATGAGGTCGTACACTTCGGTGATGCCGCCGGTGGAGGAGTTTTCGATGGGCACCACGCCGTAGTCGATGTCCCCTTCCTGCACCGCCTTCACCACATCTTCAAAGAGGGGAAAATAGGATTCCTCTCTTTTTCTATTTCCAAACTGCTGCTCCATGGCTTCATAGGTATAGGAACCCTTGGCGCCGTAGCAGCCTACCCGAATCGCCTTATCCGACATGGGAATTCCTCCTGTCCGTAAGAATCAAATCCAGAATCACCAGGGCCGCCGCGTTTTCGATGACCGGAATGGCCCTTGGAATGATGCAGGGGTCGTGGCGGCCGCCGATGGAAAGGTCCGTATCTTCCTTTGTTGAAATATTGATGGTCCGCTGCCGCTTGCCGATGGAGGCGGTGGGCTTCACCGCCAGGGTGAAGAGAAGGGGACTGCCGCTGGAAATACCGCCCAGCACGCCGCCGTTGTGGTTGGTGAGGGCCACGGGTTTCCCCTCTTCATAATGGAGGCTGTCATTGGCCTCGGAGCCGTAGAGGGACGCAAAGCCGAAGCCGCTTCCGAAGGAAATCCCCTTCACCGCCGGCACGGAAAACATGATGTGGGCCATTTCACTTTCCAGGGAATCAAAGAAGGGGTCCCCCAGTCCCACCGGAAGGCCTGAGGCCATGCATTCCACCACGCCGCCAACGGAATCCCCTTCCTTCTGGGCAGAAAGGATGGCTTCTTCCATGGCCTTTCCCACCGCTTCATCCACCACCGGGAGTTTCATGGTATCCAGCTTTTCAAAAAGAGCCTTTTCCTCGCCTAATGGATGGAAGGGCCTGTCCTTGATGCCATGAATCTCCAAAGCATGGGCGCCGATGAAAATGCCCTCCTTCTCCAGCACCTGCCGGGCCAGGGCGCCGGCAAAGGTGAGGGGCGCCGTAATGCGGCCGGAAAAATGGCCGCCGCCGCGGTAATCATTGAATCCGCCATATTTCACAAAGCCCGTATAATCCGCATGCCCCGGACGCATGTGGTCCTTTAAAATGTCATAATCTTTGGAATGCTGGTTTCCATTCCTGATTTCCATGGCCATGGGAGTGCCGGTGGTGTGGTCATTGAAATAACCCGAAAGGATTTCGAAGCTGTCCTTCTCCTTCCGCGGCGTGGCCAGGTTCGAACTCCCCGGCGCCCGGCGGGCCATCTCCCGCCGCACCGCCTCGAAGTCAAAGGAAATCCCCGCAGGGAGGCCGTCAATCACGGCGCCGATGGCGGTGCCGTGGGATTCGCCAAAGATAGTGACTTTCAGTGTTTCTCCAAATGTATTGCTCATGGTGTTCTCCTGTAATAATTAGTGGGCTGGTAAGCTAGTGGGCTGGTGGGCTAGTGGGCTAGTGGGCTGGTGGGCTGGTGGGCTGGTGGGCTGGTGGGCTGGTGGACTGGTGGGCTAGTGGACTGGTGGGCTAGTGGACTAGTGGCATTGGTGGTGATTTGATTAGGGGTCCAGAAGGTTCAAAGGGTTCAGAGGGGGTGGTATCGCCGCTTCGCGGCGATGAGTTTTGTATGCCGCCTGTCGGCGGCAGCGAAAACCAAACAACCGCGCCTGCGGCGCGCTGGAAATGCACCCCTTTTGGTACCTTCGGTACCACCTTCCCCCCGGAGGGGGGACTTTGTTCTCCGCTTGCCTTCCCGCCCTCATCGTCATTCTGAGCGCAGCGAAGAATCTCGGTACGCGGCGCATTTGAGGGGTAATCGGTAATAAATACCGGTCGGCGGGAAGGCGCCGCTAAAATCAGAGACGACAACAGTTAGCTTCCAGCTGCCAGTTTCCGGCTGATTCCGGCTTGATGATTTTGGATTCATCATCAAGAATCACATTACGGTGATTAACGGCCTACGGCCGCTTTCCCCCCTTTGGTGCCTTACGGCACCACCTTCCCCCCGCTGAAGCGGTGGGACAATAAAGCTCCGCGGGCCTGATATCTCATAAGTTGCTCTAATTTAAGCACGGGTTGTTGTGCCCCCGCTTGCGGGGGAAAGGTGGTGGCGACAGCCACCAAAGGGGGCGCTGCCGACAGGCAGCATTTTATACTGGCGCCGACAGGCGCCTTCATCGCCAGCGCAGCGATACTTTATAACTCCCCTCTGAACCAGCCCGCTCTGTGGGCGGAACCCATCGGTCAGTGCGTCAGCACATGACCGATAGAACCCGGGCGCCGCAAGGCGCCTGAACCCCTTTTCCTTTCGGGCATACCGTCAACCGCCGCTATGCCTCTACTACCATCCCTCCCACTTTCCGGAAGTCTTCCCAGAAGCGGGGGTACGATTTCTTTACGCTTTCCGCCCCTTCTATGGTGAGGGGGCCGGTGAGTCTGGGGGTGATGGAAGCGAGGGCCATAGCTATGCGGTGGTCGTTCCAAGAGGAGACGGTGCCGCCGGAAAGGGATGGTTTCCCTCTGATGATAAGGCCCTCAGGCTTTTCTTCTATGTCTGCGCCCAGTTTGGTAAGCTCCACTGCCATGGCGTGGAGGCGGTCGCATTCTTTGAGCCTTACCCTGCCAGCGTGGATGATTTCCGTCACTCCTTCACTCACCGCGGCCATGGCGGCGAAGGCGGGCACTAAATCCGGCACGTTTTCCGCGTCCATGGTGATGCCGTGGAGGCTGCTTCTTTCTGCCGTTAGGCCGCCGTCTTTCTTTTCGATATGGCCGCCCATGTCTTTTAGCAGGGCGACGATGGCTTTGTCTCCCTGGAGGGAGGTGTCGGAAAGGCCGGTTAAGGTGATGGCGCCGCCGGAAAGGGCGGCGGTGAGCCAGAAGGCGGCCTGGGAGTAGTCTCCTTCCACGGAAAAGGTGCCCTTTTGATAGCGCTGGCGGCCGGGGATTTCATAGAGGCCCCCTTCTTTTTCGTGAATTTCTATGCCGTGGCGGGAAAGGGTGTCCACTGTCATGTCCACGTAGCTTTTGGATTCCAGGGGTGTGGTACTCCGGAGGATGGAGTCTTCTTCAGAGAGGGGCAGGGCGAAGAGGAGGCCCGTGAAGAACTGGGAGCTCACGCCGCCGGGAAGTTCATAGGTGCCGCCGGTAAGCGGCCCCCACACTTCCAGGGGAAGACCGCCCTTGGTGCGGTAGGAAATATGTTTCCTGTCAAACATGTCATAGTAAGGGGTCAAGGGACGCTCGGAGAGGCGGCCGTGGCCGGTGTAGGTGACGTGATTTCCGGAGGCAAGACCCAGGGGGATGAGGAAACGGAGGGTGGAGCCCGATTCGCCGGCGTCGGCGTGGAGGATTCCCTCCTGCTGTTTCAGTCCTCCCCTGATGGAAAGGGTAATGCTTCCTTCTTCCTTCTTTTCTATGTGTGCCCCCAGAAGGGAAAGGATACGCACCGTGGCCTCAATGTCTTCGGACCAGGTAACGCCGGTGACCTCCGTTTCCCCTTCTGCCAGGGCGGCGGCAATGATTTCCCGGTGGGTCATGCTCTTAGACGATGGCACCCGGAGGGTGCCGGAGAGGGGGCCCGGGTGGATGGTGATTTTCATGAAATCCTCCTCAGCCTGTCACAATGTATTTGGAAAGTTCGTCGGTAGGAATGGTGAGAAGCTCCGCTTCCCCGATTTTCTTCAGCACCACCAGGGTAATGTTTTTTCCCCTTCTTTTCTTGTCGTGCATAATCTGGGGAATGAGTTCCTCCGCCGGAACGCCGATGGAGGTGGGGAGCGACAGCTTATGAAGCACCCGGATGAGGCGGCTGGCGGTGCCCTTTTCGGTGAGGCCCATCTTTTCGGTCTGCTCCGTCAAAAGGCTCATGCCCATGGCCACCCCTTCGCCGTGGGTGAAGGTGGAGTAGTGGAAATACCGTTCCACGGCGTGGCCGATGGTATGGCCGAAATTGAGAATCTGACGCTGTCCGTTGTCAAATTCATCCTCTTCCACCACCCTGGTCTTCTGCAGGACGCTGTGGAGGATGATTTCTTCTATATGATTCTCCAGATCCTCTTCCGTTTCCAGGGATTCAAAGATTTCAAAGAGTTCCCTGTCGCCGATGCAGCCGTATTTCACCGCTTCCGCCAGTCCGTCGTGGACGTAGCGGTTGGGCAGGGTTTTCAAAAGGTCCGGGTCAATAAATACCCCTTTGGGCTGGTAGAAGGCGCCGGCCAGGTTCTTCCCGCTGGGCAGGTCCACCGCCACCTTGCCGCCTACGGAGCTGTCAATCTGGGCCAGGATGGTGGTGGGAATCTGGAAGAAGGGAATGCCCCGCATGTAGGTGGCTGCCGCAAAGCCGCCCAAATCCCCCGGCACGCCGCCGGAGAGTGTGACAAGGGCGTCGCTTCGGGACATATTGAACTCCGACAAAGCGTCGTACACGTCGGCAAGGACCTTCATGTTCTTGCTTTCCTCTCCGGCCGGAATGGCGATGACCCGCACGTCGAAACCCGCTTCCGTAAGCACATTCCGGATGCGCTCGCCATAGAGGGGTTCCACATGGTCGTCGGTGATGACGGCGATTTTTTCCGCCTTCGTGAGAGAGCGGATTTTGCGGCCCACCTTGTCAAGGAGGCCCCGCTCGATTTCAATCTGATAGGAATCTTTCCCAAGATTTACATTAACTGTTGCCACGATGTATCATTTCCCTTCTTCTTCTGCCCGCCTCTTCCAGAAAGGCGGTGATTTCCTCTTCATTTCCTTCGTCAATGGCCTTCCGTATGGCCGAAAGCGCCGCGCCGAAGCGGTCGATTTCCTCCAGGAGCTTTTCCCGATTGGAAAGGAAAAGGGAGGTCCAGAGCTTTCCATTAATATCGGCCACCCTGGTTTCGTCCCTGAAGGAGCCGCCGATGAAATACTTCGTTTTTTCCGAATAGGAGGCACTGTTCATGAGTGACGTGGCCACCACATGGGTGAGGTCGCTGGTGTAGGCAATGGCCCGGTCATGCTCCTCTGCCGTCACCACCGGCACATGGGCACAGCCCAGCTCCTCCGCCATGCGCTTCACCAGGGAAAGGTGGGCAGGGCTGTTCCAGGGTTCCGGAATGAGCACATAATTAGCGCCGTCGAAAATGGCACCGTCCGACTGGGCAAGGCCTGCCCCTTCCTTCCCGCACATGGGATGGCCGGACACGAAGTCCAAACCTTCCGGAAGGAGGGCCTTCACTTCCTTGGCAAAGCCGTTCTTCACGCCGGCAATGTCGGTGAGCACTGCCCTTTCATGGAGGAGAGGGAGATGCTCTTTGATAAAGGCAAGGGTCCCCTTCTCCGGCGTACAGAAGATGACGATTTCCGCCTTCTTCAAATCCATGGGGTCAATGGAGTCCACAATTCCCATGGCCAGCGCCTCCTGTGCCACGCTTTCCGTGCGGTTCAGGCCAATCACCGGATGGCCCAGCTCCTTCAGCCTTTTGGCAAAGGAGCCTCCCATGAGGCCCAGACCGATGACAGCAATGGGGATCCTGCTAAAGTCACTGTTCATAATGGTTTCCTTTGTATGTTGTATATATGTATGTATATATTGAGAATTCTGTAGGGGTTCAGAGGGGAAGGTGGACGGGGCTTCGCCCCGAAGGTTCCTAAGGTTCTAAAGTTTGACGGGCCTTTGGCCCGAGGGTTGTGGTGGCGGCTGTGGGGCCACTGCGTGGCCCGGGTTCAGAGGGTTCAGAAGGTTCAAAGGGTTCAGAGGGTGGTGGTATCGCCGCTTCGCGGCGATGAGATTTATTACCGCCTGTCGGCGGGAAGGGACCGCTGCCTGTAGAGGCGAAAGCTGTCGGCTTCCGGCTACCAGCTCCTGGCTGATTCCGGCTTGATGCCTTTGGATTCATAAGCAAGAATAGCATTATGGTGATTAGCGGCCTTTGGCCGCTTTTCCCCCTTTGGTGCCTTACGGCACCACCTTCCCCCCGCTGAAGCGGTGGGACAATAAAGCTCCGCGGGCCTGACATATCATAAGTTGCTCTAATTTAAGCACGGGTTGTTGTGCCCCCGCTTGCGGGGTGGCAAAGGAACTGGATTCGTAGGGAACCGTAGGCAACTGAGAATCCAGTGACATGCTTCCCTTTAGGAGAAAGGTGGTGGCGCCAGCCACCAAAGGGGGCGCTGCCGCAGGCAGCATACATAACTCCCTCTGAACCAGCCCGCTCTGTGGGCGGAACCTGAGCCACCCAGGGCGCCAGCCCGATGGCGGCTTGAACCCGGGCGCCGTAAGGCGCCTGAACCCCTTTGCTTTCGGGAATACCGGAAGCCCCACAAGTGCCGCCCCTCCCCATAAGTACCACAAAAAGGCAGAGCCCCCAGCGAGCCCTGCATTTTCTCCATTCCGAAAGAGCATGCAGGGCTTTTGATTACAGTTCTCTTCCCACAATGGGAGCCAGCTGTTTCAGCCGTCCCATGAGGTCATCAAAAGTCTCTGGCGTAATAGATTCCGCTCCATCACACCATGCATGTTCCGGATCATTATGAACTTCACACATAATCCCGTCGGCGCCGGCTGCAATGGCAGCCATGGCCATGGCGGGTACCATTTCCCGATGGCCCGTGGCGTGGCTGGGGTCTACGATAATGGGCAGGTGGCTTCTTTCCTTCACCACTTCCACCGCCGACAGGTCCAGCGTATTTCTGGTGGCCTTTTCAAAGGTGCGGATGCCCCGTTCGCAGAGAATCACGTTGTGATTTCCTTCGGACATAATGTATTCCGCACTCATGAGCCATTCTTCGATGGTGGCGGACATACCCCGCTTCAGGAGCACCGGCACATTCAGACGGCCCACGGCCTTCAGGAGGTCGAAGTTCTGCATGTTCCTGGCACCGATCTGGATGATGTCCACGCCCTTTTCCAGAAACATACCGATTTTATCGGCGCTCATGAGTTCCGTTACCACCGGCATGTTTTCCCTGTGGGCAGCGGAAATGAGAAGGTCCAGTCCTTTTTCTCCCAGCCCCTGGAAGGAGTAGGGCGAAGTTCTTGGCTTGAAAGCGCCGCCGCGGAGCACCGCTGCTCCTGAAGATTTCACAGCTTTGGCAATGCCGCCGATCTGCTCCGGCGTTTCAATGGAGCAGGGACCGGCCATGACCACCAGCTTCTTCCCGCCGATTTTCACGCCCTTCACATCCACCACCGTGTCGGCGGGGTGGAAAGCGCGGCTGGCCCGTTTGTAGGGCTCCTGCACCCGCATGACCTTGTCCACCCATGGATTGCTGAGGAAATCCCTTTCATCCAGGGCAGACGTATCACCCACAAGACCAAGCACCACTTTGCTGGAACCTTTACTGCGGTCCACCTGGAATCCGCGGTCCCTCATTTCCTGTTCCAGCTGCTCGATAGCGGTAAGCGGTGCGTTCTGTTTCATTACAATAATCATGATGTTCCTCCTCTGCCTGTACAGGCTCCTTCAATTCTCCGGGATATGTATCCCACTTCTTCTAACTCCTATCCTTCCATCCTTCTAAAAAGAAAAGGACAGGCTCCGTGAGTCTGTCCTTTCATTTTGGAAATACTTTATCTGGAAAGGAAATGAGACTCATCACCGGCGCAGCAAAAGTAACCGAAGCCATAATAATAGCTCCAGCCAAAGACATCATATGCCATTCCTGCGTTCATGGAACTAAGTCTCATGTTTCCCTCTCCTTTCGTTAGAAGTTAGCTTAGTATAGGCTCATGAGAGCCCTTTTGTCAAGGGAAATCTGCGGCTGCGCCGGTGAAAGGGGCGCGGCTGCGCCGCGGGTTGTGTAAAAAGGTTGTGTTCGCTTCGCTCAGGGGGCGACAGCCGCCTTCGGCAGCTGAGAGTGGTGGTATCGCCATTGGACACGCCCTTTCGGGCGTGAGGGTTCAGAGGGTTCAGAAGGTTCAAAGGGTTCAAAGGGGAAGGTGGACGGGGCTTCGCCCCGAGGGTTCTTAAGGTTCTAAGGTTTGACGGGCCCTTGGCCCGAGGGTTGTGGATAGCCGCCTTTGGTGGCTATGATTATAAAATCAGCGTTACGTGCTTGCCTTCCTGCCGGACCCGTCATTCTGAACGAAGTGAAGAATCTCGGTAAGAATCGTAAGTGAGGGAAAGCCGATAAATACCAGTCGGCGGGAAGGACCCGCTGCCTGTAGAGGCGAAAGCTGTCGGCTTCTGGCTGATTCCGGCTTGATGCCTTTGGATTCATCAGCAGGAATCGCATTACGGTGATTAGCGGCCTTTGGCCGCTTCCCCCGCCTTACACATTGACGTCCGTAAATCTATGCGCTATACTATCTACATATTACATATTGATGTAGGTAAATATGAGGAGGTTCCTATGGATATGAAAAAAGAACGAATGATTATGCTGAAGGCCGTGACCGATGAAAACCGCCTTCATATTATAGAGCTGCTGAAGCAGGGAGAGCGGTGCGCCTGTGTGCTTCTGGAAAGTCTCCATTTCTCCCAGCCCACCCTGTCCCACCATATGAAGGTGCTCTGCGAGGCGGGGCTGGTGAAGGGCCGGAAGGAAGGGAAATGGGTGTACTATTCCCTGGACGTTTCCAAGGGCCATGAGCTCTCTGCCATGATTGACGACCTCTTCCAAGTCACGGAGAAGGGAGATGATTCCTGTGACTGCTGCCGGTAAAGAAAGGGGTATCAGCTTTTTCCAGCGCTATCTCACCCTTTGGGTGCTTTTGTGCATGATACTGGGCGTAGCCCTGGGCCATTTTCTTCCCGCCCTGCCCCGTTTCCTTGGGCGCCTTCAGATAGACGGCATTTCCCTTCCCATTGCGGTACTCATCTGGGTCATGATTTACCCCATGATGATTAAGGTGGATTTCCAAAGTATCAAACAGGCCGGACGAAACGGGAAGGGTCTTCTGGTGACCTGGGTGACGAACTGGCTCATCAAACCCTTCACCATGTACGGCATAGCTGCCTTCTTCCTTCTCCACATTTTCGGCGCCTTCATGGCGCCGGAGCTGGCCAGGCAGTATCTGGCCGGCGCTATCCTGCTGGGCGCCGCTCCCTGTACGGCCATGGTGTTCGTGTGGAGCACCCTCACCCATGGAAATCCGGCGTACACGGTGGTGCAGGTGGCCACCAACGACCTCATTATCCTCATCGCCTTTGTTCCCATCGTGAAATTCCTTCTGGGCGTCTCTGCGGTTTCCGTGCCCTATGACATCCTCTTTGTAAGCGTCTTCCTTTTCGTGGTCATTCCCCTCTTCGGCGGCATGCTCACCCGCCGCCTGGTGGTGAAGAGCCGGGGCGAATCGTACCTGGATCAGGTCTTCATCCATAAATTCGACCATGTAACCACGGCGGGTCTTCTCCTCACCCTGGTCATCATCTTCAGCTCCCAGGCGGACATGATTCTTTCCAATCCCCTGCACATCCTCCTCATTGCGGTGCCCCTCACCATCCAGACCTTCTTCATCTTCTTCCTGGCCTACGGCGCCTCCCATGTGCTGCATCTTCCCTTCGACATTGCCGCCCCTGCCGGCATGATTGGCGCTTCCAATTTCTTTGAACTTTCCGTGGCTGTGGCGGTGGCCCTCTTCGGCGCCTCCAGTCCCGCAGCCCTTGCCACCACCGTCGGCGTGCTCACCGAAGTGCCGGTGATGCTCACCCTGGTGAAAATCGCCAATGCCACAAAAGGATGGTTTCCCCATGAATCATAAGCCCCTAGGGAAGCACTGATTCATTCGCAGAATCGAATTCCATATGTATTTTTATCCAACGCTGCGTCATCAGTCTCCTTAAATAGCTGGCTATTCACGTCGACTTGATTCCTTGCATTGAATAAAAATACAAGAATGGAATCCGATAACGATTTAATCAGCGCTTCCCTAGCCGCCTTCATCTGCACCCATAACGCCTGCCGCAGCCAGATGGCAGAAGCCCTGGGCCGGAAATACGGCGCCGCCCTTTTTGACAGCTGCTCCGCCGGAACAAAGCCGGCGTCCTCCATAGACCCCACGGCCCGCCGCCTCATGAAGGAACTGTACCATATGGATATGGAAAAAGAGCAGTTTCCCAAGTCCATCCGGCAAATTCCCCATCCGGACATCCTTATCTCCATGGGCTGCCCCTCCTCCGAAGGCGGGCGGCCTCCTGCTTTTGGGAATACAGCCCGTCCGGTGTTCTTTAGTGAGCTAGTGGACTAGTGGGCTAGCCAGAGTCAATGTCGACGCGTACCGACCATCCTTCGCTTCCCTCTGGATGACTGTGGACGGCGGGAAGAATCCGGCACGCCAGCGGCAAGCGGTAAGCGGATAGCGGACAGCGGACAGCCTTGCACGCCCCTCCCTTCTTTTGCTATGATATTCCCGTAAATCAGCAGGAAAGGATGGTTCTATGACAGCGGAAAGAAAAAAGGGACTCCTCTTTGCCTCCGCCGGCTCCATTTTCTGGGGCAGCAGCGGCATTGCAGGCCAGTTTCTCCTGATTAATGAAAACATAGCGCCTGAATGGCTTACCTTTTTCCGGCTCCTCTGTGCCGGATTTCTTTTGCTCCTTCTGGCCCATTTCCTGCAAGGACATATTTTCTCCATCTGGCAGGACAGGAAGGACCGCACCACCCTCCTTATTTTCAGCATCTTCGGCATGCTGGGCACCCAGTACGGCTACTTTGCCTCCATCCGCTACAGCAACGCCCCCACCGCCACCATCCTGGAATACCTCATGCCCATTCTCATCATTTTCTGGTGCTGCCTTACGGAGAAACGATGGCCCCGGACGGTGGAAATCTTCTGTACTATCTTTGCAGTGGCCGGCACCGCCCTCATTGCCACGGGCGGCGATTTCCACAGTCTGGCTATTTCCGAAAAGGCCCTCTTCTGGGGCCTTCTCTCCGCTCTGGCCTGTGCTCTTTATACAGTGGCTCCTGTGAAAATTATTAAAAAATACGGTGCGCCCCTGGTGGTGGGCTGGGGCATGTTTCTGGCTTCCTTCTTCATGCTTCCCGCCGCCCTTCTCACCCCCTTCACCGGCACCGTGGATATGCCGGTGCTTCTGGCATTCGCTTATGTGGTTATCTTCGGCACCATCTGCTCCTTCGTCCTCTACCTGGGCAGCGTGGCCTTCATCCTTCCTACAGAAGCCAGCATCATCTCCGCCATCGAACCTTTTTCATCCATCATTTTCTCCTTCCTCATCTTCCACCTCACCTTCGGTTTCTGGGAGCTCATGGGCATGGCCTTCATCATCCTGGCAGTGGCGGTGGTGGCGAGGAAATAGGGGGCGGCGGAGCCGCCCCGGGTTCAGAGGGTTCAGAGGGTTCAAAGGGTTCAGAGGGGGGTGGATTGCCCTGCGGGCAATGCTTATAAAGTCAGCGTTACGGGCCTGCCCTCCCCGCGCCGTCATTCTGGACGCAGTGAAGGACCTTGGTACAAGCAGCATCTGATGCAGCAGGGATAAGTACCGGCAGCAAGATGGCTGCTGCTGAGGAGTCCGCTCCTCATAGTGCCATGCCACAATGATGCCTATAGTGACAGTTCACTAAAAAAGCACCTTTGGAATTTTCCAAAGGTGCTGATTTTTTCGTGGTGCGCTTGGGGAGATTCGAACTCCCGACACACGGTTTAGGAAACCGCTGCTCTATCCAGCTGAGCTACAAACGCATTAGTTTTATTTTACAAAAAGAATGGGGATTTGTAAAGGGTGAGATAGTGAGCTAGTGGGCTAGTGAACTAGTGGGCTTGTGGGCTGGTGGGACAGCGGCCGCTATCCCCTGGCCGCTGCCGCGCTGAGCGAAGCGGACACAACCCTTCTACACAACCTTCAGCCTGCGCGAAAGCGCTGGGCTGAAGCCCCTGCCCGCCGAAGGCGGGTGCCCCTTCTTGCTTTCGGGAATACAACCCGTCTGATGTCTGACGGTCTGACGTCTTCCCGCCGACTGGTATTCTTTAGTGAGCTAGTGAACTAGTGGACTAGTGGGCTAGCCAGAGTCAATGTCAACGCGTACCGAGATCCTTCGCTACCGCTCAGGATGACAAGTATCCGGCGGGAAAGGCCATGAGCGGTAAGCAGTAAGCCGACAGCCGACAGCTGACAGCGGTTAAAACAGCTCCTTTATCCTATCCAAGAAACCTTTCTTTTCTTTTTTCAATGGCTTTGGCATCACCGGTTTTTCCGGCTCCGGTTTAGGCACCCTGGGCAGGGGGGCCGTGTTTTCGCTGGGGCAGAAGGGTGGCGGCGCGGTGAAGGTGGGCATGCGGAGCACCGGCGGGGCCATGATTTTCGGCTGCACTGCGGGGGTCCGCCTCACGGGGGTTCTTGCTTCGCTCCTGCCGTAGGGTACGTAGTGGTAGGATTTGGAAGAGGGGTCCGGCACGTTGCGGTCTGCAATGTAGCGGGTGCCGTTGAAGTCCCGTCCCCGAAGCCGTTCCAGCAGCATGGAAGCCATCATCTGGGGCGAAAAGTAGGAGAAGGGCAGCCTTGGCGCCATGCGGGCGATGGAGGAAAGGAAGGATGTCTTCACGTCGTCCAGGGTGAGACGCAGTTCTTTCCGTATTTCATCCATAAGAAGAATCATGCCCTTCTGGGTGGGAAAGAGGTTTTCATAGGGCACCAGGTTGTTCTTATTTCCCATGCCCGACATGTCCATGAAGAAGACCAGGTACAGGTATGGCAGGGCATTGGCCTTGTCCTTGATGCGCAGGTAGAAATTGGCAACGGTGTAGTACATATTCCGAAGCTTGGACCATTCGCCGGCCATGGTGTAAATGGCGATTTTCTGCTGGAAGGCGCGGTACAGGATGTCCCGGGCCGTGAAGGGCTCGCCCCGCTGGGTGAGGGCGTTCTGGGACTCCCCGATTTCCCCTTCCGTCAATCCGTAATTTTCCCGAACGTTCAGCACATAGGCCATGTGATGGCCGATTTCCGCTTTTCCTTCCTTGGTGAGCACGTAAATCCGGGGCACGCCGTGGGCGTAGTCCTTCTCCGGAATTTTAGAAATCACCCGTCCCGTGAGCTCCGCATGGGTGCCTTCGCCGGAGAGGTCATAGCGCTTCAGGAAATCGGAAAGCATTTTATCCGGAAGCATGTTCACCGTCTCCTGGGGCCGGCTGGTCCGTATCCAGCCGTCTTCCATGAGGGCGTCTATCCGGGTATTGGCGTCGGCGCCGTAGATATTCAATTTGTAAGGCGGTATCCGATGATGCAGCGGTTTGCCGTCAAAATAATCCAGTATCAGTATGTCCCTGATAGACAGCCCCATGGCAGCCCTCCTTCCCGGGAAAGGGCTGATGAAATCGTGATTCGAATGCATAAGCCTATCCCCAATTTTCCATTCTTAATTATAATCCAGATACCGCACTTTTGAAAAGAGGAATTATGGAGGGCCGCTGCGCGGCCCGGGTTCAGAAGGTTCAAAGGGTTCCGCCTGCCTTTGGCAGGCTGGTTCAAAGGGTGGTGGTATCGCCCTATCGGGCGATGAATATGAAGTCCGCGTTACGGGCTAACCTTCCCGCCCTGCAGTCATTCTAAGCGAAGCGAAGAATCTCCGTAAGAATCGTA
Organism: uncultured Dialister sp.; assembly: GCF_900538805.1. GTDB lineage: Bacteria > Bacillota > Negativicutes > Veillonellales > Dialisteraceae > Dialister. The sequence goes on along the minus strand of NZ_UPZP01000014.1, from coordinate 19,081 downwards.
AGTGAGGGAAAGACGGTAAATACCAGTCGGCGGGAAGATTTGAGAAAAAGGTTCTTAGGATTGACCGACCGTTGGCCGGAGGGTTCTAAAGTTTGACAGCCACTACGTGGCTGAGGGTTGTGGTGGCGGCTAACGCCGCAATATATAGCCCCTTCGCGGCCTTTTGGGACCGGGCCGCAAAAATCCGGCAGCTGCTGCAAGGCAGGCTGCCGGATTTTTAATCCAAGGTTTATAAATTCGTTTCCACCACTTCTACCACATCCAGATTTTTCTCCCTGATATCCGGATTCGCTTTCATATCTGCCATAGTCATCCAGCGGTAGGACACGCCATCTATATCAAAGACATCCGCCTTCATCTGCTCTGGGAAAGCGGTAATTTCCCCCTTGTAAAAAACATGGTCATAGTACCGTTCTTCCTGATGGGATTCTGAGTATTTCTGCTGCAGCTTCTGGCACTTTCTTTCTAGCAGAATGTGGGAAGAATCAATCTTCAAGGCACGGGAAATCTTGTCGCGTATATTTTCCACGTTCTTCTCTTCGTCCTGCTGGGTAGGATAATTCAGGAAAAACCAGCACTGCCAGCGCTTATCCCAATACACAAGATATCTATTAGGAAAAGAGAGAAATGTATCCTGGAATACGACGATGGAATGATGATAGGCTGTCTGGTCCAAATTGATAATATCCTTCATCATTTTTTCATGATTGTACTTCATGTTCTTCCATCCCTCCCTTGCGCCTAAAATAAGCATACCTATGCCCAACAGTATCATCCCATAATGAAGAGCAGTCATTTCATATCCGTTGTAAACTGCATTGACTCCACCGGCAATCAACCCTAACGCACCAGCCAGAGAGCCTCCAATAAAAAGTTTCTTTGATTCAAGGAGCAAATGAAGTTTCTCTTCATCAATGATTAAATTTCTCATGGCAATCTCTCCAAATGCATACTAAGGAAGTACTGTCTGTTCAATTATAAAAGGATAAAACCCAGCCTGTCAATAAAGCAAAAGTACATCTGCATCCTTGAATCCCGATTGAATCATTCCTTCCCCAGCAGGGCCGGAATGGCTCCGCTGGCGCCGATGCGGGAGGCACCGGCATGCAGGAAGTCTTCCATTTCCTTTCTGCTGTGGATGCCGCCGGCGGCTTTGATTTTCACGTTTTCCCCCACATATTTTTTAAAGAGTTTCACATCTTCCAAAGCGGCGCCGGCACTGCCAAAGCCGGTGGAGGTTTTGATATAGTCCGCTCCCCCTTCGGTGACTGCGCGGCAGGCGGCTATTTTTTCTTCTTCCGTGAGATAGCAGGTTTCCACGATGACCTTCAGGATATGGCTCCCCGCGGCTTTCTTCAGCGCTGCGATTTCATGGGTTACGTAGGACAGATTCCCCTCCTTCAGGGCGCCGATGTGGATGACCATGTCGATTTCATCGGCGCCGTTCCTGATGGCCGCTTCCGTCTCCGCCGCCTTGGCTTCTGTGGAACAGTTTCCCAAAGGAAATCCCACCACCGTGCAGATGGTCAAATGCGGAAACTCCTGCCGGATTTTCTTTACAAAGGAAGAGGGCACGCACACCGACGCCATGTGGTACCTTTCCGCTTCTTCGCATAATTTCCGAATATCCTGCCAGGTGGCGAAAGCTTTCAGCAGGGTGTGGTCTACATGGGCAAAGATGAAATCGTTGGTCATGGAAATGCTCCTTTCAGGAAAATATGTTTCTTCCTGCATTATAGCAGAAAAAGGCAGGGGATTCCTGCCTTTCCGGTTTCACAAGGACACATCACGCTTCCCTGTAAGTTTATAGAAGAGAAGCAGGGAAATGATGGAGGTCACTGTAAGGATGGTGGCATAGGCGGAAGCATTGCCATAATTTCCGCGGATAACTTCCGTGTAAATGGATACGGTGAGGGTCTGGGTGGAGTTGGTGTAGAGAATGATGGACGATGACAGTTCGCTGATAATGGTGACCCAGCTCATAATGGCGCCGGAGAGGACGCCGGGAGCCATCATGGGGATGGTGATTTTCCGGAAGGTGGTCATTTCGGAGGCGCCCAAGGAGATGGCCGCTTCTTCAATGGAGGGGCTGATATTCCCAAGCACCGCCGTGGAAGACCGCACTGTATAGGGCATGCGGCGGATGGCGAAGGAAATAATCATAATCAGCATGGTGCCGGTTAAAATCAAGGGCGATTTGTTGAAGGCGAAAACGAAGGAAATACCAAGGACAGAGCCGGGGATAATGAAGGGGAACATGGTAATCACATCCAGGGCACTGTTCAGCGGATTCTTCTTCCGCACCGACAGATAGGCAATGAGCACGCCCAGTACAAGGACGATGCAGATGGCACAGAGGCCCAGGAAATAGGTGTGCCAGATGACATCATTGTCTTTGGCAAAGAGGGTGGCCTCATAGCTCTGCAGAGCAAAGCCGCCGGTAAACACCTGCCCTCCATTGGATGCCAGGAAGGAGGTGTAAATGACCACCGCCTGCGGCAGCACTGCCAGTCCCACTACCAGATAAATGACCGCATGAGCCAGAAGGTTCTTCATGCCCTTTGCCTTTTCCGCCGCCATGGGCTTCAGTGCATTCATGGCGTAGGTATTCCTGTTGGCCAGAAAGCGCTGTACAAAGAACATGACAATAGTAAGGCCAATGACAATGCAGCAGATGGCTGCCGCGAATCCGTCATCGCCGCCTACCTCTCCCATGAACTGGTTGTAAATGAGCACCGGCAGCGTCTTATAGCCTTCACCGATAAGCATGGGCGTACCGAAGTCAGCAAACACCCGCATGAAAACAAGCATGGAGCTGGCCAGAAGCGTAGGCATGACCAGAGGGATGATAATCCGGCGAATCCGGCCTGCTTTGCCGCAGCCCAGGCTTTCCGCCGCCTCGTTCAATGAATTGTCCAGACTTTTCAATGCTCCCGATACATAGATGAACACCAGCGGGAAAGACTGAAGCGTGAAAACAAGGACGATGCCTGCAAAACCATACACCCCGCCGAAATGGGTTCCCAGGAGATGATTCAGGAACTGGGTCACCACACCGTTTCTTCCCAAAAGCTGTATCCAGGCATAGGCGCCGATAAAGGGCGGCGAGAGATAGGCAATGACGATGAGTATATTAAGGAAACTGCTGCCCCTGATTTTCAGCCGTCCCATGAGGTAGGCCAGGGGGAGCCCCAGTGCCGCGGCCAGGGCCGTGGAAACCACTGTCACCTTCAGGGAGTTAATCATGGTGCCCCAGTAAAACTTCTTGGCAAAGAAATGGGCAAAATACTGGAGAGAAAAGGCGCCGGTATCGCCGGAAATGACACTCTTGTAAAGGATAAGGAAAAGAGGATAGAGAATGAAAAGAGCGAAGAATGCAAAAATCATGACACTGAACAGGTCCCAAAGGGTCAGTTTCTTCTTCATGACATTTCACCTTCAATCAGCGACGTGCCCGACGTCTTATGGAACACATTGATAAACCGGGGCTTCACCGTCAGCGTCACAGCGCTGCCGTCAGGGATGATATCATGGTCTTCCCTGGTTTCCAGCACCTCGATGTCCTTTCCGTTCTCCAGATGGATGAAATAGTGGGTGGTGAGTCCCAGGAAGATGGAGGACATGATTTCCCCGCGGATGCCTTCTTTACCACCCACATGGATATCAAATTCCTCCGGCCGCACAGAAATGATAACCGGCTCTTTATCTTCCGTATCTTTCGACAGATTTCCCATTTCCACTTCATAGGAAGTGCCGTCGAAGGACACCCTGCGGGATTTTGCGCTGCCATGAACTGCCCCGTCAAGGAGATTGGAGAGTCCGATAAAGGTAGAAACGAATACATTGGCCGGACGCTTGTAAATATCGGCGGGCTTTCCAATCTGCTGGATAATGCCGCCGTTCATGACGGCTATGCGGTCCGACACCGCCAGAGCCTCCTCCTGGTCATGGGTCACATACACCGTGGTAATGTCCACCTTCTTCTGTATCTGCTTGATGGCGCTCCTCATTTCAATGCGGAGCTTGGCGTCCAGATTGGACAGCGGCTCATCCATCAAAAGCACCTCCGGCCTGATGACGATAGCCCGGGCCAGGGCCACCCGCTGCTGCTGTCCGCCGGAGAGAGCCACCGGCATGCGGTCCTTCAGATGGTCGATTTTCACCACCTTCAGCATATGGTCCACCCGTTCCTCGATTTCCTTTTCCGGCACCTTCCGCATGCGGAGGCCGAAGGCCACATTATCCTTCACCGACATATGGGGGAATATGGCATAGTTCTGGAAAACCATGCCCATATTCCTCTTGTCCGGGGACACATCGTTAATCACCCTCCCGCCGACGGATATGGTGCCTCCTTCAATGGAGTTGAAACCGATAATCATGCGGAGCAGCGTGGTCTTTCCGCAGCCCGACGGCCCCAGAAGGGTAAAGAATTCTCCCGGCCTCACCGACAGGGACAGCCCGTTAATCACCGTATTGCTGCCGTATTTCTTGACCACATGGTCAATATCAATGGATACACTCATAGATAGCTCCTTTATGAAAGAAAACAGGGCGCAGAGCCTGTCTGCACCCCATTTTCAGTCGATTTTTTAATTACTGACGTGAATTTTCCAGATGCTGGTTCCAGAGGGCCACGATTTCCTTCTTATGCTGTGCCACCCAGCCTTCATCATAATTCTTGAACAGATGAATCTGGTCCTGAGGCGTCATGTAATCAGCCAGCTTCACGCCCTTTCTGAGCGGCCGGACAGTCAGCGTCTTCCCTGCCTCTTCCTGGATTTTCTGGGAAAGCATGAAATCTACAAACTTCTTGGCGTTTTCCATGTGCTTGGCACCTTTGATGATTTCTACGGATTCTCCCGGGAAGATAGCCCCTTCCTTCGGGAACACCACCTTCACCGGTGCCCCGTTCTTCACATAGGTAGCTGCCGGATCCTCCCATGTAAGGCCTACGGTATATTCTCCATCGGCCGCCCCTTTATGCACGGCGCCGGAACTGTTCAGGAACTTGCCGTCCACGTTCTTGATGAAATTATCCACATAGGCCCAGGCCTCCGGAGACAGCGGGTCCCCGTCCTTTCCCTTGGCATAGAGCATGGCCATGAGGCTCTGGAATGCGGAAGAAGAGTTGGCCGGGTCGCCGAATGCAATCTTTCCTTTCAGCGCCGGATTCAGCAGGTCATCAAACCCCTCAATCTTCATGTCCCCCGCCAGATTCGTATTCACGATGAACACGGTGGGGTCTGCAAAGGCAGGCGTGAAATAGCCGGTCTTGTTCTTTGCGTTATCCAGCATATTGGCATCTTCCGGCGATACATATTTTTCAAAAAGGTCCTTCTGGGATTCCAGCATAGTCTGGTCTGCAGCCCAGAGCACATCCCCCTGGGGGTTGTCCTTTTCCGAAGCCACCCGCTTCACCAGCGGGCCCGTGCCTGCCACAATCATGTTCACCTTAATGCCCGTTTCCTTTTCAAAAGCAGGAATGACCAGATTATTCAGACTTTCACTGCGGGCCGTATAGACAGTGAGCACCTTGTCCCCTGCTGCCGCCTTGTCGTCCTTCTTACCGTCTCCGCCGCAGCCTGCAAAAACACCTGCTGCAATGGCCGCACATGCCAGTACGGCTGCCATCTTTTTCAAACCTTTCATTCTTTGTGCCTCCTTGTGTCCGGAAACATGACAGATTCTCCATTTTTCACGTCAAAAAAGTGCACCCCAATCAGTACACCCTCTGTCCGGCTTTTGATTTCATTGTATCAACAGCATGATTAAATATCTAGATATCATAAGTATTCTGTATAGATTCCGTAAATCAGCATGCCGATTTGTAATATTTACGTAAACTCTAAGCATTTATTGAAGTAATTTTCTTCATTTCCATGCAAAAACGGCATTTCTCTCACAAGAGAAATGCCGTTTCAAAAGAGCCGGAAGGAAATTACATGTCGCCTCCTACTCCTTATGGTTCCAGGGCACCAGTTTCCTCTCCCAAAATATGTTCCTTCCTGCATTATAGCAGAAAAAGGCAGGGGATTCCTGCCTTTCTGATACCTGGGCCCTTTTATTTCTGCTGTCCGTAGTAGGCGTTGGGGCCGTGCTTTCTCTGATAGTGTTTGTCCAGCAGGGCATGGTTTATGGCAGATTGGGGATTCAGCAGCCATGTTTTCAACGCCATTTCCGCCACCGTTTCCAGCACCACCGCATGGTACACCGCCTCCTGCGCATTTCTGCCCCAGGTAAAGGGGCCGTGATTTTTGACAAGCACCGCCGGCGTATCGAGGGGATTGATTTTCCGCCGGCTGAAGGTTTCTGCTATGACCTTTCCCGTATTCCATTCATAGGCTCCCTTGATTTCTTCGTCCGTCATATCCCTGGTGCAGGGGACGGGGCCGTAGAAATAGTCTGCATGGGTGGTGCCCAGGGCGGGAATGTCCTCCCCTGCCTGGGCAAAGACGGCAGCATGGAGGGAATGGGTATGGACAATGCCGCCAATGCCGGGAAAGGCGCCATAAAGGCAGAGATGGGTGGGCAGATCGGAGGATGGACGGAGCTTTCCCTCCACCACATGCCCCTTGATGTCCACCACCACCATATCGTCGGGTGTCATGGATTCATAGGGCACGCCGGAGGGCTTGATGACCACAAGGCCCGTTTCCCGGTCCAGGGCACTCACATTTCCCCAGGTATAGATGACCACGCCCCGGGCAGGAAGTTCCCTGTTGGCTTTCCATACCTCTTCTTTCAATACTTCCAGCATGATTTTCCTTCTTTACTTTTCGATAACCCAGGCCTTTTCCGCCGGGAAGGTGACGTACACTTCTCCCTGGTGGATGGTTCTGCCGGGGTCGAAGGCATCCACAATCCATTCCTTATCCAAAGCGTCCTGAAGGAAGTAGCGCACTTTTTCGCCGAGGAACATGGTATTGGTGATGCGGGCTTTCAGGTTCACCTGGTTTTCCACGGGGTCCTTGGACAGGCCGGCGCTTTCCGGGCGCACGGAGGCCACATATTCGACGCCTTCCTTCACCGGATTGGAGGACGCAAAGGATACGCCGCCATAGGTGACACGATTACCGCTTTCCGCCTTAAGGGAAATAAGGTTGGTGGTGCCGATGAAATCGGCCACAAAGGCGGTTTTCGGTTCGAAATAGATTTCCTGGGGCGTGCCTACCTGATGGACAATGCCGTCTTTCAGTACTACGATGGCATCGGACATGGAAAGGGCTTCGGACTGGTCGTGGGTGACGTAGATGGTGGAAAGGCCCATTTTCTGCTGGATTTGCCGCAGTTCCACACGCACGTTTTCACGCAGTTTGGCATCCAGGTTGGACAGCGGTTCATCCAGGAGAAGGACTTCCGGGTTCATGACAAGGGCACGGGCCACGGCCACGCGCTGCTGCTGGCCGCCGGACATCTGGTTGGGGAACCGTTTCTCCATGCCTTCCAGCTGCATGAGGGACAGTGCCTGTTTCACCCGTTTTTCAATTTCATCCTTCGGCTTTTTCTTCACCCGAAGGCCATAGGATACATTGTCAAATACATTCATGTGAGGAAAGAGGGCGTATTCCTGGAATACCATGGCCGTGTTCCGGTCATAGGGCGGCACTCTTTCGATATTCTTTCCATTCAGCAGGATTTCCCCTTCGTCCGGTTCATAGAAGCCGGCAATCATGCGGAGCAGGGTAGTCTTGCCGCAGCCCGAGGGGCCAAGGAAGGTAATGAAATGCCCCTTTTCAAAGTTCAGGTTCACATTTTTAATGACATGGTTTTTCCCAAAGTATTTATTAATATTTTTCAGCTGTAATACAAAGTCTGACATAGTCGTCTCCTGCCTTTATTAAAGATCAAATATATTAATCTTATCCCTCAGTATGAGCTTCACAATGCCGAAGGTCAGATAAATCACAAGCATAATGCCTACGGCCGTGGCGCTGGCGGTGGGCAGGAATCCCTGGTTTGCCAGGCTCATGATGTTGATGGAAGCCAGGTTCCATTCCGGCGATACCAGGAAGATGACGGTGGACAAGGTGTTCATGCAACGCATGAAGGCATAAACAAAGCTGACGGAGAGGGAATTTTTCAGCATGGGCAGCACCACTTTGCAGAAGGTGGTAATGCTCCCTGCTCCCAAATTGGTGGAGGCCTGCTCCAGAGATGCATCAATCTGCTTCAGTCCCGCCACCGCCTGCCGGTAGCCCACCGGCAGCTGGCGGAGAGCCATGCCCAGGATGATGATGGCCAGGGTGCCCGTCATTTCCAATGGGCCGTCATTGAATTCCAGAATCAGCGCCAGACCGATGAAGGTGCCGGGGAGGGATACAGGAAGCATGGCCAGGAAATCCATAATGTTCCGACCGGGAAATTTCTTCCGGATGGTAAGGAAGGCCAGGGCAATGCCAAGGATGGTGGTAATGGCTGCGGTGGACATGGATGCCACCCAGGAGTTAATCATGACATTGGACTGGATGACCCCTTCTTTGAAATAGTCCAGGGTAAAGGTATAGTCATACCCGAAGGCCACGGTAAAGGCAAAGAGGATGACCACGCCGATAATCATAAGGATGGCCAGGCAGAGCAGAAGGCAGAAGGCAAAGAGCATCCATTTGGCCAGGGGGCCCGCGGTCACCCGGATGAGACCGGACACCGGCTTACCGGTGACGGTGACGTAGGAATTTTTCTCCAGATAGTACCGCTGGATGAAAAACACAATTAATGTGGGAATCACAAGAAATACGGAAAGCGTGGCACCCATGGGAAGGTCCCAGGCGCCGGTGACCTGGGTATAGGCTTCCGTGGCCAGCACATGGTAATTGCCGCCTACCAGCATGGGGTTGCCGAAGTCTGCCAGGGAGTTGATGGCCACCAGCAGGAAAGCACTGGCCAGTCCCGGTGTAGCCAGCCGCAGGGTGACAGTGCGGAAGAGGTACCATCCCCGGGCGCCCAGATTCTGGGCTGCCAGCTCCAGGTTGGGGCTGATGCTCTTCAGTACGCCGGAAATGGTTATATAGGCCAGCGGGAAAAATGCGATGGTCTGTGCCACCCACAGGCCGAAGGGGCCGTACAGGTCAACCTTCAGGTGCAGCAGCTGCCAGGTAATGAAACCGCGCCTGCCAAAGAGCATGATGAAGGCAAGCCCTGTCACCACGGAAGGTGCCATGGTCGGCAGGAGTGCCACCACCTGGAAGAACCGTTTGCAGGGCATATCGGTGTAGTTGATGCCATAGGCAAAAAGGAAGCCGAACACGATGGCCGTGGCCGTGGCAATAAAGGAAGAAAAGAGGGTATGTCCAAATACCAGTATAAATTCCCTGCCTGTAATGGCTCTGATCCAGTCGGCCTCCGTGGGAACCAGAAGGATTTTTACAAAGGGATAAATAATAAACACGCCGAAAAGGAGGAACACCGCCGCAATGCTGATGAGAAGCGGCGGCTCCCGAAGGAGCAGTTTCAGTTCCATACCCAGTCCTGTATGTTCATGGCCTGTATCTTTTTCGTTCATAATAACTCCTTATTTCATGATTTGTGATGGGTGCCTGCTTTTAAAAAGGAAAAAATACACCTCCGCCGGAAAGCGGAGGCATATCTTCATTATCTATCAGTCAGCAAAGAATTCGTCACAATTTTTCTGCTTATCCGCGCCGGCTTTGATGAGATCATATTCCTTGAAAAGCGGCAGTTCTTTCAGCGGCTTCATTCCTGGAGGCGGAGCCACATCGGGGTTGCAGGCCACGCCATGGGTGGTCTTCACCAGAATATCTCCCGCTTCTTTTGTCAGCACGAAGTCAATGAATGCTTTCGCTGCTTCATCATTGGCATGGTTCTTAATCTTGCCTACCGGGCAGGTAGTCCATCCGGCCTGGTCGTAAATGGTGCTGTGAATCTTCTGTCCCTTGGCACTGACCAGAGTCTGGTCGGAAATGAAATTCAGACATACCAGATATTCTCCGGCACCGGTTTTCTGTCCCGGTGTAAAACCGGACGGCGTAAACTGTGCAATCTGCGGTTTCAATGCTTTCAGATAGGCCCATCCCTTTTCCGGTCCCATCTGCTGGAGAACGGAGCTGATGAATGTATTGCCGGTACCGGACTTTCTGGGATCCGGCATAATAATTTCACCTTTGAATTCCGGTTTCAGCAGATCTTCCAGCGTTTCCGGAGCTTTTACACCCTTCGGTTCGAATTCTTCCTTGAACCGCTTCTCGTTATAGCCGATAGACATAACTTCCAGATAAGTGCCGTACCAGTACCCATCCTTATCCTGATACTCCGGAAGAATCATGCCGGCATTAGGAGACTTATAGGCTTCCAGCAGACCATCTGCTGCCGCCTTCGCATGGGCATCGGCCGTGCCGCCCAGCCAGATATCTGCTTTCGGAGCATCCTTCTCTGCCTGGATACGGGCCAGTGCTTCACCGGTTGGCAGACGGATGAAACTTACATCGGCGCCGGTCTTTTTCTTGAATAAATCTGCCAGCTGTTTAGCCGTATCCTCGTGGAAAGAAACGTACATCACCAGTTTCTTTCCTTTCAAATCAGGTCCCTGCGGCGCTCCCGCCTTACCGGAAGAAGACTGTCCACCTCCGCACCCGGCTACTGCCAGAGCCACTGCAGTCAAAGCACATGCAGCCAAAGCTTTCCATTTCATTACGAGCATCTCCTCTCAAAATGTGAACTTTACGAACTCTTTACATCTCTGTTACAATTCTACCATAAAGTAGATACTATTTACACCTACTTGTGATTTAAGCATAGTTTTTAAGTGAATTCATCTTTTCCATTCATAGAACCGTTGTTTATTGATTAAATACCGCTTTTCATCTCATATTTTATTGATGCATCGAGTATATTTATTTTATCTTTTTAAAATAAATGTACACTTTATGTTGATATAGTATTACGCAAGCAGAAGCTTCCCTCATTCCATATATAAAAAGAACTGCAAAAAAACAGCAATCATTTCTTCGCAGTCCTTTTCATTTACCTATGCCGCTATGACAAACAATGTACCCCTATCTATTGAAACTCTTTCTCTAAAACTTCTCGCCGCAGCGGAGCTGATACTGCTCCGGAGTGAGATTTCTCGACTCCTCTTCACCATCTCCATGGGCCGTCCGTATCATTTCCCCGTTTCCCTCCGCTCGAAATGACGAAGGGATCGATGCAGCAGCTGTGTCATACGGTTCCTTTTGAAATGGCGATAAAGCGTCTGACGTCTGATAGGCTTTCCCTACTCCTTATGGTTCCAGGGCACCAGTTTTCTTTCCAAAAACTGGAGGAACAGGTTGAAGATGAGCCCCAGCACGGAGAGGACGATGACGCCGGCCATGAGCCGTTCTGTAATCATGAGGTCGCCGTAGTGAAGGATGAGGGCGCCGATGCCCTGTTCGGCGGCGATCATTTCCGCCGCCACCAGAAGGAGGAGGGCCGTGCCGGCAGCTATGCGGAGGCCGGCGAATATCATGGGAAGGGCGTAGGGCAGGACCACGTTTTTCATGGTGTAGCCCCAGCCGGCGTGGAAGCTCACGGCCACCTTGATGAGGAGGGTGTCCACGTTTTTCACGCCGGAGTAAGTGTTCATGGCCACCGGGAAGAAGACGCCCAGGGCGATGATGGTGACTTTGGACACTTCACCGATGCCCAGCCAGAGGATGAAGAGGGGGAGCAGGGCGATTTTCGGAATGGGGTAGAGTGCATTGACGATGGGGTTCGCCATGCGGTCCGCCAGAGCGGAGGTGCCGGTGACGAGGCCCACCAGGAGGCCGAAGGCACTGCCCAGGAAGAAGCCCATGAGGATGCGGTACAGGGAGGCCGCCAGGGAAACGCCGATTTCCCCGTCCTGTATCATGTCCATAAGTGAGGAAATAATGAGGGTAGGCGGCGGCAGGAAGAGGGAGGAAACCACTCCTGCCCGGCAGATGCCTTCCCAGATGAGGAGCAGCACCGCCACGGAGACCAGGGAAACGGCGGGGGTGTAGCTTTTCTGCCACCGTTTCATCTTATTTTCAACCATGTATTTATTCATCGCCGTTCACCTCCGTCATGGCCTCCAGGGCGTCTTTGCTGATATGTTCCCAGATGGTGCGGGTGAGCCGGTCGATTTCCTCTGCGTGCTCCGGTTTCTCCCGGTCGCTTCTGGGAATGGTAATGGAAAGGATATTCCGCACCTTTCCGGGGCGTCTGGAAAGAAGAACCACCCGGTCCGCCAGCATCACCGCTTCCTGGATATTGTGGGTGACGTAGAGGGTGGTGAGCCGCGTCTTTTCCCACAGGTCCACCAGTTCCTGCTGCATGATGATGCGGGTCTGGGCGTCCAGGGCGGAGAAAGGTTCGTCCATGAGAAGCAGGTCCGGATTGATGGCCAGGGCCCGAGCAATGCCCACCCGCTGCCGCATGCCGCCGGAAAGCTGGTGGGGATAGGATTTCTCAAAGCCCGAAAGGCCGACCAGGGAAATATAGTGGTCGATCCGCTCCTTCCACTCCTTCTTCGGCAGCACATGGCCTGCGTCCAGGCCAAAGGCGATGTTGTCATACACATTTCGCCAGGGCATAAGGCCGGTTTCCTGGAATACGATGGACACCCGGGGTTCGCTCGTAAGGTCTTCTCCCGTGAAATAGACAGACCCCTGGTCCGGCGACAAAAGGCCGGCGCAGATATTGAGCAGCGTGGATTTCCCGCAGCCCGAAGGCCCTACCAGGGCCACAAACTCCTCCTTGTGCAGGGTGAGATGGATATCCTCCAGCACCGGCAGTGTTTTTCTGCCGTTCCGGAAGGATTTGCTTACATTTTCAATGATAACTTCCATAGGTAACTCCGTTATTATTTATATTCTTTAAGGGTTCAGAGGGGAAGGTGGCCAGCCCCTGCGGGGCTGGAGGTTATGGCCGCCTGCGGCGGCGGGTTGTGTAGAAGGGGGGCGACGGCCCTTTGGGCCGAGGATGGTGGTATCGCCTATGGGGCCACTTCGTGGCCCGGGTTCAGAAGGTTCAGAGGGTCCAAAGGGTGGTGGTATCGCCTTTGGACACGCCCTGGTGGGCGTGAGGGTTGACGGGCCCAAAGGGCCCGAAGTTTGACAGGCCCTGGCGGGCCTGAGGGTTCTTAAGTTGGACAGCCCTTCAGGGCTGAGGGTTGTGGTATCGCCGCTGGCGCGGCGATGAGTTTTAGATGCCGCCAAAGGCGGCATTTATATTTGTGCCCGATAGGGCACTACCATAACCCTCAGCGGTGCAGCCGCTGTCAAACTTTAGAACCCTCGGGGCGAATGCCCCGTCAATCTTAAGAGCCTTTTCCCTCCCTTCTGAACCAGCCCGCTCTGCGGGCGGAACCCATCGGTCAGTGCGCCAGCACATGACCGATAGAACCCGGGCGCCGTAAGGCGCCTGAACCCCCTTTCGTCCGGGAATACAGCCCATCGTGCAGCGGTAAGCCGATAGCGGACGGCGCCATTCCCATAACGAAGGAAGCGCCGCAGGGTCCGCGGCGCTTTTCTGTTATTTCCTCATGGCTTCTTCCAGGAAGGATGTATTCACCACATCTTTGGCATCCAGTTTCCCGTCAATCATGCCATGGGAGGAGTACCAGTCGATCTGTGTCTTAATATCATCGGCCATGAGCACGCCGTTCTTGTCCACATAGGGCAGGCCCAGGCGGATGTCCGCTTCCGGCGTCTTCACGTACTTGGCAATGATTTTTACCACTTCGTCCAGCTTGGCTGGATCCTTCTTATCCACCACGGCGTCGTAGTATTCGTTGCAGGCTTTGTTATAGGCCTTCATGAAACGAACCGCAGCGTCCTTGTTCTTGGCAAATTCCGGGGAATAGAAAATACCGCTGGTCTGGTAGGGCATGATTTCACTGACCTGGGTGATTTCCTTTCCGTAGCCTTCATTCTTTACCTTGGTAATGTTCGGTTCATTCAGGATGCAGGCGTCGATCTGGCCGCTCTGGAGGGCCGCCATAACGGCGGACAACTTGCCCAGGGGCACTATGGTCACATCATCCAGGGAAAGGCCCTTGGCTTCCAGCATCCGTCCCAGCATGTAATGGAAGGTGGAGCCCTTCTGGGTAATACCCACCCGTTTTCCCTTCAGCGCTTCGATGGAATTGAGGCCATTGTCATATTCCGAAGAGGCGGCCAGCAGGGCGGAAGAGGAATATCCCTTTTCTTCCCGTCCCTTATCGGCCACGATGTAAAGCTTCTGCCCCTTGGCAGCCATGTTGTAGAGCCCTGCCGTAATGCCGGTGGCACCGACATCTACCTTGGAAGAAGCGGTGGCCACCGCAATGGGCTGGGCCGCATCGAACCACTGGGGATCGATTTCAATGCCTTCCTCCTTGAAATATCCCTTATCCATGGCGATGAAAAGGGGCGCACTGCTGGTGAGCCTGAGCATGGCCAGAGACACCTTCACCGGCTTCTTCTCCCCGCCGGTCGAAGACCCGCCGCCGGAGCCGCCTCCGCAGCCTGCAAAAGACAGGGACAAGGTCAAAGCCATCAGCCCTGCCAGAATCATGGCAAATACTTTTTTCAAATGCATTCTTCTATTCTCCTCTCCTACAGCCGGGCACGCCCGGTCAATAAATGATTGCCTGTATTTTACTCCATTTCGGGGAAGAAAAAAAGGGCTGTGGGGGCCACTTCGTGGCCCGGGTTCAAAGGGTTCAGAGGATTCAAAAGGTTCAAAGGGTGGTGGTATCGCCCTTCGGGCGATGAATATGAAGTCAGCGTTCCGGGATATTTTTCCACACCGTCATAGCCTTCACAACCCTTCTACACAACCCTCGGCCCGCGCGAAAGCGCAGGGCTAAGCCCCTGCCCGCCAAAGGCGGGCGCCCCTCTCTTGCATTCGGGAATACAGCTTCCCGCCGCAGCGATACTATATAACTCCCTTTGAACCAGCCCGCTCTGTGGGCGGAACCGGAGCCGCCAAGGGCGTGAGCCCAATGGCGGCTTGAACCCGGGGGCCAAAGGCGCCTCTCCCCCTTGCGTCCGGGAATACGGGCCAGCACGCCAACGGCCGGCGGTAAGCCGACAAGCATCCCCTCCACCCCTCCCATGGGGTATAATAGAGTTGTCATTACCACACCATCATTACAAGGAGGTTTCCATGGTCGATCCATTTATTTACCACAATCCCACCAAAGTATACTTTGGGAATGACGCTCTCTCCCATCTCCACGAAGAACTGCCCCACTGGGGGAAGAACGCCCTTCTGGTCTACGGCGGCGGTTCCATCAAGAAAAACGGCATCTACGATGCCGTGGTGGAAGAAATCAAGAAAGCCGGTATTTCTGCCTATGAAATTTCCGGCGTGAAACCTAACCCGGAAATTCCCCTGGCCGCCAGGGGCGCCCGGTTCTGCCGGGAAGCGGGCATCGACCTCATCCTGGCCGTAGGCGGCGGCAGCGTCATTGACACCGCCAAGGTCATTGCAGGAAGCGCCCTCTACGAAGGAGACCCCTGGGACCTGGTGAAATCCAGGGCACAGATTTCCCGCGCCCTCCCCCTCATGGCCATTCCCACCATGGCCGCCACGGGCTCTGAAATGAACAGCTGCGCCGTCATCACCAACCCCGACACCCACGAAAAACTGGGCTGGACCACGGAAGCCCTCAGGCCGAAAGTTTCCTTCCTCTCCCCGAAGAACACCTGCACCGTTCCCTCCGCCCAGACCGCCTACGGCAGCGCCGACATCCTCTCCCACATTCTGGAAGTATACCTGAACCGAGCCGAAGGATTCGACGCAATCGACGGATTTATGGAAAGCATGATGCGCTCCGTCATCCACTGGGCCCCCCTGGCCATGGAAGACGGCTGCAGCGAAGAAGCCCGGGCCAATCTCCTCTGGGACTCCGAATGGGCCATCAACGACCTCATCGACCGGGGCCACTCCGTCTCCTGGACCTGCCACGCCCTGGAGCACGAACTCTCCGCCTTCTTCCCCATCCCCCACGGCCTGGGGCTAGCCATCCTCACCCCCGCCTTCATGGAATACGTGCTGAACGAGGAAACCGCCCCCCGCCTCTCCCGCTTCGCCGTCCGCGTCATGGGCGTCAAAGAAGGAAAGGATGAAATCAAAACCGCCAGGAAAGGCATCAAAAAACTCAGGAAATTCTTCACCAAATCCCTTTGCCTTCCTTCTGCCCTCTCTGAAATCGGCATGGACGATGCCCTCTTCGAAGACATGGCCGCCCACGCCATGGCCTGGAAAAGCACCGACGGCATCCTCCACGGCTTCTATCCTTTGACAGAAGAGGATTTCGTGGCTATTTACAAAAAAGCATTATAAAAGAAAAAAGTATTATAAAAAGGGCTGTGAAAAATGTTTAACCAT
Organism: uncultured Dialister sp.; assembly: GCF_900538805.1. Taxonomy (GTDB): domain Bacteria; phylum Bacillota; class Negativicutes; order Veillonellales; family Dialisteraceae; genus Dialister. The sequence continues at coordinate 2,746 of NZ_UPZP01000014.1, read as the reverse complement.
TTCTTCACAGCCCCTTTCTCTGCCTGTTTCGATTGACTGTCTTCCACCCCAAAGCCCCATAAACGCACAAAAACTTCCTGAAATCCCCCAAGTCACAGGCCAGTGCACAGGGAGGCCCGGTTTTTGAGGTTTTCAGGAAGTTTTTTGTTTCGTTTCTATTTTTCAGCCGGCTGAATGTAGAGAAGCTATCATTCCCATCTCCCGGCCATCCCGCCTTCCATGGATGCGCGCCGGCGGGATATATCGGCTGGGGATGGCTCCCCTCGCTTCTCTGTCCATATAGTCCGGAGGGTTTCGGGGCTGTCTCATGGATTCCCCACGCAAAAAGGCCGCGGATTTCTCCGCGGCCTTTGCTGCCTATGCTTCAGGCTTCGTCGGTGAGGTCACCGGTGTCGATTCTCCGAACCCCTTCCAGCGGGAGGGAGGAGAGGCCTGCCAGGGCAGTGCCTGCATCCAGGAGCTGCTGGTCGGTGGCGTCCACTTTAATCTGCCCCAGGGACATGGACTTCACCGCGGTCTTGCCGGAGGCGGTGGTGCCGTTATTGAAGCGGATCTGAAGTTTTACGTCGGAAATATTCTTTTTTACTGCCATAGTATGACTTCCTTTCTACATGTATGAAATTACGCCAGTTCTTCTTCAGAGGTGGTGATAACAGCGGCTTTTTCCAGGCCCGCCACATCCACGCCTGCTTTGGTGACAAGGACGGGAATCATTTTGGCTGCGGCCGCTTTGGCTTCGTCCAGGGTCACATTGTCCCTGGGGTTTGCCAGGGTAATGGTCATGGTGGACTTGCCGTTGGTGTTGAATACGAGTACCAGATTTTTCATGGGTATCCTTCCTTTCTGAAATAAATCTACCTGAGAAGCTTCCTGGAGCCGCCGCCCGGGCCGGCTGCGCTCTCTGCGCTTCTCTGATGACATAGTCCGGAGAAGGAAGGCTGTGTCTCAATGGTAGAAAATAGTGGGATAGTGGGACAGTGGGATAGTAGGACAAAGAGGCCGCTGTCCGCCTGCCGCTTACAGCTTTCCGTCATCCCTTTCCCGCCTTCCACCTGTCATCCTGAGCGCACGCGAAGGATGGTCGGTGGACCAACTAAAAGGAAGGCGATGCTAAATTTCTCGTTTCCCCTTGAGGTGGCAAGGGAACTTGATTCGTAGGGGAGCATAGCGACCTGAGAATCAAGTGACACGCTTCCCACCGGGGCGAACGCCGCGAAGCGGCAAAGGGTGTACGAGGTTAAGAATGACAATGTTGCTCCATTGCTGCTCTACACAGGGCCAACTTTGGTCGACTCGCGCATTCTATGCAGAATGGGCGCAGTAAGAATAGTAAGTGATGGAATGCCGATAAATACCAGCCGGCGGGAAGGCCGACATCTGTCCACCCCTCAAATCTCAAACCTCTTTCCTCAAATCTGTTTTTTCCCAATAAAAAAGCGGCCCCTTTTCAGGGTGCCGTTTTTTAGGGTGGCGCTGGTATCAGATATGGTAGTATTCCCTGTACCATTCCGCAAATTTCCGGAGGCCTTCGCGGAGGGTGGTGGCAGGGCGGTAGCCGTAGTCTTTTTCCAGGGCTTCGGTATCCGCATAGGTGACGGGAACGTCACCGGGCTGCATGGGAACCAGTTTCTTGTGGGCTTCAAAGTCGTAGTCCTTTGGAAGAACGCCGGCGCGGATGAGTTCCTGCTGCAGGATATCTACGAAGCGAAGGAGGTTTTCCGGTCGTCCGCCGCCGATGTTGTAGACGGCGTAGGGCGGAAGGGGAAGACCGTCGCCGCCGTTTTTCTTTTCCGGTGCGCCCTGCATGACGCGGACGACACCTTCCACAATGTCATCGATGTAGGTGAAGTCCCGTTCGCAGTGGCCGTAATTGAAAATCTGTATGGTTTTTCCAGCCCGCAGTTTATCGGTAAATCCGAAGTAGGCCATGTCCGGCCGTCCGGCAGGGCCGTAGACGGTAAAGAAGCGGAGGCCCGTGGAGGGAATGTTGTAGAGTTTGGCGTAGCAGTGAGCCAGGAGTTCGTCCGATTTTTTGGTGGCCGCGTAGAGGGAGACCGGATGGTCCACTTTATCGTCGGTGCTGAAGGGGACCTTGGTATTGCCGCCGTACACAGAGGAGGAGGAGGCGTAGACCAGGTGCTCCACACCCTTGGCGCCTCCGTCATAGGAGTGACGGCAGGCTTCCAAAATGTTGTAGAAACCGATGAGGTTGGATTCGATGTACACGTCGGGGTTGGTAATGGAGTAGCGCACACCGGCCTGGGCCGCCAGGTTCACCACGATGTCCGGATGCCAGGTGCTGAAGATGTCCGTAATGCAGTCTTTATCTGCTATATTTCCACGGATGAAATGATATTCCCTTCCTTCCGCCGGGGCCGCTGCCTTTTCCAGTTCCTTGAGGCGGTATTCCTTCAGGGATACGTCATAGTAATCATTCATGTTGTCGATGCCGATGATACGGACATGGGGAACGGTGAGGAGCCGCTTCACCAGATTGGCGCCGATGAATCCGGCAGAGCCGGTGACAAATATGGTTTTTCCTTCTAAGTCAACAGGTGTTTTCATTGATTTCTCCTTTACGCAAGTGAAAAGCAAGTTAAATTTTCATGCAGTCTCTTAGGGAAGCGCTGATTAAATCGTTATCGGATTTCATTCTTGTATTTTTGTCCAATGCAAGGAATAAGTCGACGCGAATAGCGAGCTATTTAAGGAGACTTATGACGCAGCATTGGATAAAAATACTTAT
>NZ_UPZP01000013.1 GCF_900538805.1 uncultured Dialister sp. | reverse complement strand
TTCGCGTCGACTTATTCCTTGCATTGAATAAAAATACAAGAATGAAATCCGATAACGATTTAATCAGCGCTTCCCTAAAGAAATATGAGCTTTGAAAGATATGGGCGTTATCGCTTTTTGCGATGGCGCCCATCTTTTTTATCTGTTATACAAGAAGGGGAAAGGTTTGTATAATGGGGTCTGTGTTTCGCAGGAAGTCCTGTGAAAAGAAGATTTCATTTTCATGTACTGCACAGAAAGAGGTTGATTTTTATTATGGCAGTCAAACCACGTTTGTGGACCAGGGGGTTCATTCTGGATACCCTTGTGAATTTTCTGATTTACATTATTTATTATATGCTGGTGGTTATTATCGCCTCCGAAGCCATTCATTCCCTCCATGCCACGGTGAGCGAAGCGGGCCTGGCGGCGGGCATCTTCGTCCTGGGCACCCTGGCGGCAAGGCTTTTAGCAGGAAGATCCGTTGAAATTTACGGCCGCAAAAAGATGCTCTACGGCGGCATCCTTTTCTACCTGGCCACCACCTGCATGTATTTCGGCGTGGATTCCCTTCCTTATATGTATGCAGTGCGTTTCCTGAACGGCATTGGCTACGGCATTGCATCCACCGCCACCAGTACCATCGTGTCCGCCATGATTCCGGAAGAGCGGCGGGGCGAAGGCATCAACTACTATGCATTAAGCATGAGCCTGGCTGCAGCCATCGGACCTTTCCTGGGCATGATGATGCAGCAGTTCTTCACATTCCGCATTATTATTATGTTCTGCGTGGCCGTGGTACTTGTATGTCTGGCTGCTGCCTTTGTGATGAAGGTGGATGAAATCCGGATTACCGAAGAACGGCGTAATGAGCTGAAAGAAATTTCCCTCACCAGCTTCCTGGAACCGAAGGTCATGGGGATTTCCATCGTAGGTTTCTTCGTAGCCCTCTGCTATTCCAGCGTGCTCAGCTTCCTGGCTACCTATGCGGCGGAGCTCCATCTCATGACCGCAGGCACCCTCTTCTTCGTGGTCTATGCCCTGTCCGTCACCATTATTCGTCCGGTGGCAGGGGTGATGTTCGACAAGAAGGGTGAAGACTTCGTCATGTATCCCACCTTCGCCTGCCTGGCTGTGGGCCTTCTGATACTCTCCATCACCACCAGGAGCTGGGAAATGCTTCTGGCCGGCGTCTTTGTAGGACTGGGCTACGGCACCTTCATGTCCAATGGCCAGGCCATCTGCGTGAAACTGGTGGAGGAAGTCCGTATCGGCGTAGCCGTATCCACCTACTTCGTCATGCTGGACCTGGGCCTTGGCGTAGGACCTTATATTCTGGGCGCCTTCAAAGGGCCCCTGGGATTTTCGGGCATCTATTCCCTGGTAGGAGTAGGCTCCGCTGCCTGCGCCTTCCTGTACTACGGTCTCTATGCATGGCACCGCAACGTCAAACAGGGCCATGGAGCAGGTTCTGTAGAAAAAGCATAAGCAGAGAAAAGCTGTGAGGAAATGGTAATCATTTCTTCACGGCTTTTTTTCTTATGAAGTTTCCTGTCCGGCGTGGGACAGCGGCGGAGCATGACGGCAGGAAACTGCTTGCGAAAGGTTTCCTATTCGGCGTGAGGCAGCGGCGGAGCATGGCGGCAGGAAACTATTAGTGGAAAGTTTCCTGTCCGGCGTGGGACAGCGGCGGAGCATGACGGCAGGAAACTATTCGCAAAGGGTTTCCTATTCGGCGTGGGACAGCGGCGGAGCATGGCGATAGGAAACTATACGCAGACAGTTTCCTGTTCGGCATGAGGCAGTAGTGGAGCATAGCAGCAGGAAACTGCTTGCGAAAGGTTTCCTATTCGGCGTGAGGCAGTGGTGGAGCATGTCGGCAGGAAACTATACGCGAAAGGTTTCCTATCCGGCGTGAGGCAGTAGTGGAGCATGGCGGCAGGAAACTATTCGCGAAAGGTTTCCTATTCGGCGTGAGGCAGTGGCGGGGCATAGCGGCAGGAAACTATTCGCGAAAGGTTTCCTGTTCGGCGTGAGGCAGCGGCGAAGCATGGCGGCAGGAAACTATTACAAAAAAGTTTTTCAAAAAAATGCTTGACATATACCGCCTCCGTTGGTATACTACATAAGTCAGTCAACCACTGATGAAAAAAACAAGGCGCTGGCCCCAGGGCCAGGGAATAAGCAGCATGGAGAGGTGTCCGAGCGGTTTAAGGTGCATGATTGGAAATCATGTTGCCGGCGAATACCGGCACGGGGGTTCGAATCCCCCTCTCTCCGCCACAAAGTAAGAGCTCATCGAATAGATGGGCTCTTTTGCTTTGCTGTTTTTACGGTAAAGCGTAAATCTTCATGTTAAATTTACGACTCTTTGCTTTTGAATTGGATTGACAAGTGCAGGCGGGAGGTCAAATCCGCAGCGCTGCTGGACTTTGAATCCTTTGAACCTTATGAACCCTATGAACCCGGGCTGCGCAGCAGCCCCATGCCGCCGCCATCACCCTCGGCCCAAAGGGCCGTCAAACCTGAGAACCCTCACAGCCGGAGGCTGCGTCAATCTTAAGAACCTTTTTCTCCGCCCCGTGTGATACAATAAAACAAAAACCTTTTTCAATGATTTCAGGAGGAACAATGGATCCATTCGTTCATCTTCATGTGCATACGGAATACAGTTTATTTGATGGCACCTGCCGGATTAAGGAGCTGGTGTCCCATGTGAAGGATATGGGACAGACGGCGCTGGCCATTACGGACCATGGGGTCATGTATGGGGCGGTGTACCTGTACAAGGAGTGCATGGCCCAGGGAATCAAGCCCATTATCGGCTGTGAGGTCTATGTGACGAGGGGAAGCCGGTTTGAGAAGCGGGCAGGGGGAGAAAAGGAGAAGCTGGCCCATCTGATTCTTCTGGCGGAAAATAATGAGGGCTACCGGAATCTTATCAAAATCTGCTCCAAGTCCTGGACCGAGGGATATTATTTCAAACCTCGGGCGGACCATGATCTCCTTGTGAAGTATCATAAGGGGCTCATTGCCATGTCCGCCTGCGTGGGCGGCGAGCTTCCACAGGCCATCCTGAACCATGATATGGAGAAGGCACGGAAGGTGATTCAGTTCTACATCGACACCTTCGGGAAGGACAATTATTTCATCGAGCTCCAGAATCACGGGCTTCCGGAAGAAGCGGCGGTGCGTCCTGTGCTGGCGGCGCTGGCGAAGGAGTACGGCCTGGGGCTGGTGGCTACCAACGATTTCCACTACACGAAGAAGGAGGACGCAGGGAGCCAGGAAATCAAGCTCTGCATTTCCACCGGCAAAACGCTGGACGACCCCTACCATTTCCATTTTGCTAATAATGAGTTCTACTGCAAGAGCGGAGAGGAAATGGAAGCCATCCTGGGAGAATATCCGGGGGCCATTGAAAATACGAAGAAAATTGCGGACCGTTGCCATGTGACATTAACCTTCGGGGAGCACAAGCTGCCTTCCTTTGACGTGCCGGAGGGAGAAACGTCCAAGTCCTATCTCCGGAAGCTCTGCGAAAAGGCGCTGCCCGAGCGGTATCCCCATCCCACGGGGAAGGAGAAGGAGCGCATGGATTATGAGTTGGGAGTCATCGAGCACATGGGCTTTTCCGATTACTTCCTCATCGTCATGGATTTCATCCATTATGCCAAGTCCCACGGCATCCCCATCGGCCCGGGCCGCGGCAGTGCGGCGGGAAGCATTGTGGCCTATCTTCTTCATATTACGGAAATCGACCCGCTGCGCTTTGATCTCCTCTTTGAACGTTTCCTGAACCCGGAACGCGTGTCCATGCCGGATATTGATACGGACCTGTGCTACCGGCGGCGGGGTGAGGTGATTGATTACCTGGCCAGAAAGTACGGGAAGGACCAGGTCGCCCAGATTATTACCTTCGGCACCCTGGCGGCGAGAGCGGTCATCCGGGACGTGGGGCGTGTCACCAACATGCCTCTTCGGGACGTGGATAAAATTGCTAAAATGGTGCCTTCCGGTCCCGGGGTGACGCTGAAGAAGACCCTGGACGGTTCCCGGGAATTCAAGGAGCTTTACGAATCCAATCCCCAGGTGCACAGCCTTATCGACCACTGCCTGGACCTGGAAGGGCTGTCCCGAAATTCCGGCACCCATGCGGCGGGGGTGGTGATCTGCTCCAAGCCGGTGGATGAGTATGTGCCTATCCAGCTCACCCAGGACAATTTCATCCAGACCCAGTATGAAAAGGACCAGGTGGAACAGCTGGGGCTTTTGAAGATGGACCTCCTGGGTCTTCGAAACCTCACCGTCATTCATGACGCGTTGGAAATGATTGAAAAGAACCGGGGCATCAAACTGGACATCAATGCCATTCCCACGGAGGATGAGGAAACCTGCCGCATGCTCTGCGAAGGAGACACCATCGGCGTATTCCAGTCCGAATCCTCCGGCTTCACCTCCCTTCTCATGAAGCTCCATCCGGACCGCTTTGAGGACCTTATCCCCATGGTGGCCCTCTACCGGCCGGGGCCTCTGGGAAGCGGTATGGCGGAAGATTTCATCAAGAGGAAGCACGGGGAAATCCCGGTGGAGTATCCCCATCCATCCCTTGAACCTATCCTGAAAGAAACCTACGGCGTCATCCTTTACCAGGAACAGGTCATGCAGATAGCTTCGGTCATGGGCGGCTTCAGCCTGGGCCAGGCAGATATGCTCCGCCGTGCCATGGGGCATAAGGAGCCGGAAATCCTGCAGAAGAACAGGGATACCTTCGTGGAAGGAGCCGTGAAGAATGGCGTACACAAGGATACCGCCAATTACGTTTTCGACCTTATGGTCCACTTTGCCGGCTACGGTTTCAATAAATCCCACAGCGTGTGCTACGGCTGGATTGCCTGGCAGACGGCGTACCTGAAGGCCCATTTCCGGCCGGAATTCATGGCGGCCATGATGACCTGCTACATCGGCGACCGGGAAAAGGTGAGCCGCTATATTTCCGATACCAAAAGGGCGGGCGTGGAAATCGCAGCGCCTGACGTGAACCTTTCGGAGGCCTATTTCTCCGTTAAAGGAAATAAAATCCTCTTTGGCCTGGATGGCATCCAGAATGTAGGGGAAAATGCGGTGAACGGCATCATTGAAGCCAGAAGGAAAGGAGGCCCCTTCAAGGATATCAGCGACTTTCTGGAGCGGGTGGACAGCCGGGGCCTCAACAGCAGGGCCTGCGAAAGCCTTATCCGCTGCGGCGCCCTGGACTCTCTGGGCCGCAACCGTTCCCAGCTTCTGGCGGTGCTGCCGGAGGCCATGAGCAATGCCCAGTCCATCAGGGAAGACCGGGAATCGGGACAGGTGAGCCTTTTCGGCGACATGGACAGCGCCAAGACCATTACCTATCCGCCGCTTCCGGATATTCCGCAGAATGAAAAAATCGAATGGGAAAGAAAACTCTTGGGATTCTACGTCAGCGGCCATCCTCTGGATGCCTACAAAAAGCAGATGGCCCACTGCATTCCCATTTACCAGCTCAACGCAGAAAGCGCTAAATATGACGGCAAAGCGGTCACCGTAGGCGGCACGGTGACCCGCGTCAAGGGCACCATGACAAAGAAGGGAGCCCCCATGGGCTACGTCACCATAGAAGACTATGACGGCGATTTGGAAGCGGTGGTGTTCCCTTCGGTTTGGGAAAAGGCAAGACCGGTGATGACGGAAGATGCAGCCATCTGCATCCGGGGAAGGGTGCAGTCCAACGAACGGGAAGTGAAAATCCTGGCGGATGAAATCATCCCCCTCTCCCTCTATCACAAAACCCTGCGCCCGCCGGTGTCGGCTGTCCATCTCTATGTGGATGAAAGGCATGAAAACAACATGGTCAGCGACGCCCTGGGCCGCATCCTCCTCAAATACCACGGCGACACGCCGGTTTTCCTCCACATCCAGAGGACAAGGCAGGAAATCCGCATGGTGCCGAAATTCTTTCTTGACTTCTCAGAAGAAGCGGAGGAAGCGCTGAAGGGCCTTCTGGGGAATGCCTGCGTGGAAGGCCGGAAGTGAGAAGTGGGCAGCTATCCGCTATCGGCTGTCCGCTGGCCGCCGGCATTTTCCCTCCGTTCGCCGTCATCCTGGGTAAAGCGAAGGATCTCGGTAAGGATAGTAAATGAGAGAATGCTGTTATATACCGGCTGGCATGAAGACATCAGACGGCAGACAGCAGAGGGCTGTATTCCTGAAAGCAGGAGAGGCCGCGAAGCGGCCTATATACTCATCGCCGGAGGCGATACCACACCCTCTGAACCCTTTGAACCTCGGCCGCAAAGCGGCCGTCCATAAATAAATATGCCGCAGAACGCTGCCGTATGGTATACTTAAATGGAATAAAAATTTCTAAAACAGGAAGCCTTGGAGTTGTTTCAAAGGGGGTTATTATGAAGTTTCTGGTTTGCGTAAAGCAGGTGGTGGATACCTCCCAAATGGAAGTGGACCCGTCCACCGGTAGATTAAAGAGAAATAATGCAAACAGTATCCTGAATCCCATGGACAGGAATGCGCTGGAAGCGGCACTTTCGCTTCGTGACCAGGCAGGCGGCACGGTGACTGTGATTTCCATGGGCCCGCCGCAGGCACAAGCGGTGCTGAAGGAAGCCATTTCCATGGGAGCCGATGAGGCGTACCTGGTGACGGATAGAGCCTTTGGCGGTGCCGATACCCTGGCCACCAGCTATACCCTGGCCAAAGCCATTGAGAAAATCGGCAGCTTTGACCTCATTTTCTGCGGCATGGAATCCATTGACAGCAACACCGCCCAGATTGGGCCGGAAATTGCTGCCACCCTGGGGATTTCCGATGTGAGCGCTGCCATCGGCCTGTCCTATGAGAAGGAAGGATATGTGCAGGTGGAGCGGCAGTTTGGTGATGACCGGGAAGTGCTGGACATGAAGCTCCCCGGGGTCATTACCTGCACGGGAGAGCTCAACAAGCCCCGGTATCCCAGTATCAAGGGCATCCTGAAGAAGGATGAGGTGGAAATCCATAATTTGACGGCTGCGGACATTCCGGTGGATGCCAGCCGTATCGGCATGAAAGGCTCCCCTACCCAGGTGCGGCAGGTGCGGCCGGTGGTGCCGCCGAAGAAGGAAAATCTCCGTATCGAGGGAAAACCGGCGGCAGAGGCAGTGGAAGAACTGTTTGGCGCCATGAAAAAGCTGAATCTGGTATAGGAGGGCAATGATGGATTTTTCTGCATATAAAGGAATTTATGTAATTGGTGCTCTCGTAAACGGCGGGATTCAGAAGGTAACAGGAGAGCTTATTGGCGAAGCCAGGCATCTGGCGGATGAATTGGGCGATAAGGTGCATGTGGTACTCATCGGCGGCCCGCTTACGGATGATCCGGCGTCCCTGATTCCTCTGGGCGCCGACGAAGTGTATGTGCTGACTCACAAGCTGCTTTCCCATTATGACGGGAAGGCCTATCAGAAGGTACTGGCCTCTTTCCTGAAGGACAGGAAACCGGATACCATTATTTTTGCAGCCACTTCCTTCGGAAGGGACCTGGCGCCCCGGCTGGCGGCAGAACTGGTATGCGGCGTCACCGCCGATGTGACGGAGCTTTCCGCTGATAAGGAAAAGGGGCTTGTCATCTGGTCTCGCCCTGCCATGGACGGCAACATTATGGCTGACATCGTAAGCCCTCTCTTCCGTCCCCAGGTGGGTACCGTGCGTCCGGGAATTTTCAGATATCCCAAAGCTGATGCTTCCCGCACCGGAAAGGTGGAAGAGGTGCCGGTGACACTGGATGAAGAAGATTTGGGTACCATTTTGAAATCCATTATCCAGGGTGAAAAGGATGAAAACCCTGTGGAAACAGCAAAGGTCATCGTGGCAGGAGGCCGCGGCTTCCACACCGAAGAAGAATGGAAAAAGGTACATGAACTGGCGGACCTGCTGGGGGCTGCTGTAGGCTGCAGCCGTCCCATTTCCGAACTGGGCTGGGAGCCTCACAGCCGCCAGATCGGACAGACAGGAAAGGGCGTATCGCCCAGGGTATACTTTGCCCTTGGCATTTCCGGCGCCATGCAGCATATGTGCGCCGTGAACGCAGACATTATCATTGCCGTGAACAGGGATCCCAAGGCGCCAATCATGGAAATGGCGGACTATGCGGTGGTGGCGGACCTGAAAGAATTCATGCCCCGTTTCATAGAAAAAATCAAGGCCTGGAAAGCGGAAAAACAGGCCTGACAATGATATAATGAAATAGAAGTTCTCTTTGGCAGGATTTCCTGCATTCCCTTTTGGAGGTGAATGGTATGGCAGAAGCAAAAACTACCATCTATTACAATCACAATTTCTACTATGATTTCTCCAAAATCATCAGTGCCGACGACAGAGGCCTGCAGTTCGGCGACGGCTGCTACGAATGGGTTCGGGTATTCCGGGGACATCCCTTTGCCCTTTCCTATCACGTGGACCGTCTGTACCGCTCCATGCGCCTTCTAGGCATCCGTCCGGTGACGGCGCCTGATGAATTCACGGAAATCGTGGAAGTGGTCATTGAAGAAACAGGAGTCACCGAAGGCTATGTGAAAATCATCGTGACCCGCGGCAGCGGCGACCATGATTTCACCATTCCTTCAAGAAATGCCCTCCGCCCCAACGTACTGGTCTATGCAAAGCCCATCGACCTGGACAGCATTGCCAAGGTGCAGGACGGCGTGAAGTGCATCACCATGAATGATGATCGCGGACATCACTGCGATATCCTTTCCCTGAACCAGCTGAACAACATGATGGCCCGGGCAGAGGCGCAGAAAAAAGGCGCCTACGACGCCATCTTCATCAAAGACGGACTCCTCACCGAAGCCAGCCACTCCAACGTGTGCATCGTGAAGGCCGGCGTCATCTGGACCCCCGCCAAGAATGAATACATGATTCCCGGTATTACCCGCTCCCTGGTGCTTTCCCGCGTAGCCCCCACCGCCGGCGTCACCTCCATTGACGACGGCGCAGAACCGGTACGTCTGGATAATATGATGGAAGCGGAAGAAGTCTTCCTCACCAACAGCCAGGACGGCATCGTGCCGGTGCTCTCCATCGACGGAAAGCCCATCGGCGACGGCAAACCGGGCACGGTAACCAGAAAGATTCAGCAGCATTATCACCATCTCATGACCGATGGTCTGCCGTAACAGGCAGTCAAAAAGCAGCCGGAAGGCTGCTTTTTGACGTTGGGCTTTGGAGGAACCCTCTTAAGAAAACGCCGATTCATTCATAGGGCCTGTCATAGCCTGCTGTTTGCGTCATAGAATGAATCAGCGCCGCCCTGAGTGAAAGTCCCCACAGAGGGAAAGGACTGCATTTCCATAGGCTCCAGCCCGATTGTTTTCTATTTCGCAACGCAAAATTATAAAATCCATCGCCCGAAGGGCGATACCACAACCCTCGGCCCGAAGGGCCGCTGCCCCCTGAGCGGAAGCGAACACAACCCTTTTACACAACCCGCGCCGTCAGGCGCGCCCCCTTTCTACCTGCGGCGAAGCCGCGTGAACCTTCGGGAATACACTTCCCCGCTTCTCTATAAACCTATGGTATAATAAACCAGTAAGAACAAACTTTTCAGCCATGGAACAGGAGGAGCTATGCGGGTATTAGGCATTGACCCCGGCACCGGACGGTGCGGGTTCGGGGTGGTGGACAAGGTGGGGACGTCCATTACTCCGGTAAATTACGGAGTCATCGAGACATACAAGGACCAGAGCGACCTGGAGCGGCTGAATATTGTGTATGAAGGCATATGCGAGCTCATTGCCACCTACCGGCCCCAGTTCATGGGAGTGGAGACACTCTATTTCAATACGAACATTACCACCGGCATCAAGGTGGCCCAGGCCAGGGGCGTCATCCTTCTGGCGGGCTATCGCCAGAATATCCCCATCGTGCCGGTGACGCCGCTGCAGGTGAAGCAGCAGATGACCGGCTACGGCAGGGCCGGGAAGAAACAGGTCATTGAGATGGTGAAGCGTCTCATGGGCATTACAAGGAAAATCGACCCCGACGATGCGGCGGATGCGCTGGCCATCGGCCTTACCGCCGCCTACCATGTGGAGCATCGTCAGTTATATGAGGGAATGAAATGATTGGATATATCAGAGGAAAGGTTACCGCTTTATTTAAGGATGCCTGCTTTCTGGAAGCAGGAGGCATAGGCTATCGGATTTTTATTTCCGATAAAACAAGGCAGAAACTTACGAATGGGGAGGAAGCAAAGCTTCTCACCTACATGGCAGTCCGGGAGGATGCCATCCTGCTGTATGGATTTCTGGGCGAAGAGGAGTACAGTCTCTTTCTCCTTTTGATTTCCATTTCAAAAATCGGGCCGAAAGTGGCCATGGGCATCCTGTCCTCCATGACGCCCTCTGCCTTTGTGGGCGCCGTGAAAACCCAGAATGTGTCCCAGCTCACCAAACTTCCGGGGATCGGAAAGAAGACGGCGGAAAGGCTCCTGGTGGAGCTGAAGGATAAGGTCGGCGCCTTTTCGGTGGAAACCATTTCCGATGACGGCAGCGAACCTGCTCCTTCGACGGAGGCGGACCCTGTTACGGGAGAAGCGGTGAAGGCCCTGATGAGCCTTGGCTATGAAATGGATGAAATCACGCCGGTGCTTCAAAAGCTCTCCGGCAGCTATGATAACGTGTCGAAGCTGGTGAGCGCCGCGCTCCGTGAATTTGCGAGAAATCGGGAGTAATCTATGAATAATAAGTATATAAAAAGTCTGGGCGGCGTCGATGAGGAAGAGGTGCTTGGCAGCAAGGGCCGCATCGTTTCCACGGAAGAAACGCCGAAGGATGAGTGGCAGATGACGCTGCGCCCCCAGCGGCTGGACGATTATATCGGCCAGGAGGCTTTTAAGAAGAATCTGAAGGTGTACATCGCGGCGGCGAAATCAAGAAATGAGGCCCTGGACCATGTGCTTCTCTATGGCCCGCCGGGCCTTGGAAAGACCACCATGGCCAAAATCATAGCCAACGAGCTGGGGAGCCAGTTCAAGGTCACCAGCGGCCCTGCCATCGGAAGACCGGGGGAGCTGGCATCCATCCTGACCACCCTGCAGGACCATGATGTACTCTTTATCGATGAAATACACCGGCTGAACCGGAATGTGGAGGAAATCCTCTATTCCGCCATGGAAGACTTTGCCCTGGACATCGTCATGGGGAAGGGCACCGGCGCCAGCTTCATCCGCATCGACCTGGCCCATTTCACCTTGATTGGTGCCACCACCAGGGCCGGCTCCCTGTCTGCGCCGCTTCGGGACCGTTTCCTCATTACCAACCATATGCAGTTCTATGAACCGGAGGAATTGAAGAAAATCATTACCCGGGCCGCCGGCATCTTGGGCATTGATATCGAAGACAGCGGCGCTGGTGAAATTGCCCGCCGCAGCCGCGGCACGCCCCGTATAGCAAACCGCCTCCTGAAGCGTATCCGCGATTTTGCCCAGGTGAAGGGAAGTGCCATTACCGCCGACATTGCTGCGGAAGCGCTGGAAGCACTCCATGTGGATGAAATCGGCCTTGATGACTTGGATAATGAAATATTAAAGGCCATCATTTATAAATTCAACGGCGGCCCTGTGGGTATCGATACCATTTCCGCCGCGGTCAGCGAGGAAAGGGCGACCATTGAGGATGTATGCGAACCCTACCTCATGCAGATCGGCTTTATTTCCAGAACCCCCAGGGGACGCATCGCCACCCCTGCCGCCTATGACCACATAGGGGCGCCATGGAATGGAAAAGAGGGGGAGAGCCTCTTTGCCGGTGACCATGGGGACCGGTAAAATACTTATCATCATCGGTGTCATTTTCATTCTGGCCGGCCTTTTCTTCCTGGCAGGCGGAAAACTCACTTTCCTGGGACACCTGCCGGGGGACATTCATTTTTCCAAAGGAAATACGGAATTCTATTTTCCTATCGTTTCCTGCATCCTGGTCAGCGTCATCGGTACCATTCTCCTTAATATTTTTTTCAGAAGGTAATCATTATGAATCGTAAATTATGGACAGCCCTCCTCCTGCCTCTGGCCCTTGTTTTTGCTGCAGTTCCGGCAGAAGCGGAAACCATTCCGGTGCAGCGGAAAGCGGTGATTTCCCATGGAAATACTTCTTCCGGAAACAGGTCTGCCGCCCGAAGGGCCCAGCCCCGTAAAAGCAGCACCGCCGCCAGTGGGACAGAAAAAAAGACCACCGGCCTGGGGCCGGAGGTGGAAGTGGGACTCATGACTTCCGGCGAAGTGAACGTGACGGGCCTTGCGGACTTCAAGGCGGAATCAGCGGGGAAAGTGGTAGGTAAATATGGCAGCGGCACCCGCCTTTCCATTACAAGAAGCGGGAATACTATCCTTCTCAACGGAAAAAAGGCGGGGGACAAGGTGTACCTTACCACAGGGAACAGTGCCCCCGCCTTTGGGGTGAAGGGAAACCGGTACCGTGGGAACATCAAGATTATTCCCTCCGCCTGGGGCAGCGGCGTCACCGTGGTGAATGCGGTGCCCATGGAACTCTACCTCCAGAGCGTGGTGCCGGCGGAAGCGGTGCCTTCCTGGAAATTGGACGCCCTGAAGGCCCAGGCCGTGGCTGCCAGGACCTATGCCATGTACCATAAGAACAGTTACCGCTCCTCCGGCTACGACGTCACCGACGATACCCGTTCCCAGGTGTACTCCGGCATTTCCTCGGAAACGGAAGCCACCAGCCGGGCGGTGAGGGAGACGGCTGGGGAAATCGTCACCTACGGCGGAAAGCCCATTGACGCCCTCTTCCATTCCAGCGGCGGCGGATATACGGAAAACAGTGAAAACGTGTGGGACTCCTCCATTCCCTACCTTCGGGGCGTGAAGGAAGCGTACATAGGAAATCCCTGGACTAAGACAGTGTCCCTTTCTTCTTTCATAAATACCATGAAAAACTATGGCTATAACGTAGGAACGCTGAAGGGCATCAAGCTCTCCCGCCTCCGCATCGGCGAAGCCCATCGCTCAGCGGACCGGGGCGTTTCCGGCAGGGTGAAGAGCTTCACTCTTATAGGGAAGAACGGCAGCAAAACCGTTTCCGGCGACAAGCTCCAGTCCATCTATGGACTGGACAGCACCCTCTTTGACCTGAATGTGAAAGGAAGCAGCCTCGTCATCACGGGCTACGGCTACGGCCACGGCCTGGGCCTTTCCCAGTGGGGGGCCGAAGCCATGGCAGAAAAGCAGGGCAATGGAAAAGATTATTACAAGACCATTCTGACCCATTATTATACGGGAACCAAAGTGGAAAAAATGTATTGAGGTATGGAGACGGGGATTATAATCCTGTGCCCTTTTGTCTCAAAGGGAAAGCGTAGGAAGTTTTATTCTGCCCCTTTTTAAGGGGAAGTCCCGCGGAGCGGGATAGGGGATATCCACCGAAGGTGGATAATCTGCTGAGTGGCTCATGGCGAGATTGTACATTATTGCGGCAGATGACACTTGCCGGCGATTAGGGCAGCGAAACCACAACCTTCTGAACCTTATGGCACATATCCACCGGCCCTATTGACTCCCAGAAAATAAGAAACTGGAAACATTTCCCCCATTTGTCATATAATATAAAGGTTAACCCCAATAGCGTAATTTCAACGACAGGAGATAGAAAGTACAATGAAACTTGAAGAATTCAATTATGACCTTCCCAAGGAGCTCATTGCCCAGGAACCGGCGGAACCCCGTGATTCCTGCAGGCTCATGATGCTGGATAAAAAGACCGGTGAGTGGGAACATCATCATTTCCGGGATATTCTGAATGAAATCCGTCCGGGCGATGTGTTTGTATTCAACAATACCAAGGTCATCCCTGCCCGTCTGTACGGCAAAAAGCGGGATACCGGCGGCAAGGTGGAAATGCTTCTTCTCACACCTAAGGGCAATGATGTGTGGGAAGTGCTGGTGAATCCCGGCAGGAAGGCGCTTCCCGGCGTGGAAATCGAATTTGCAGAGAACTGTTACTGCAAAGTGCTGGACAAGACGGAATTCGGCGGCCGGGTGGTGGAATTCCACTACGACGGTAATTTCGACAGCCTTCTGGACCAGCTGGGCGAAATGCCTACGCCCCCTTACATTCACAAAAAGCTGGAAAACAAGGATGAGTACCAGACGGTGTATGCCAAGTACAAGGGCTCTGCTGCCGCTCCTACGGCAGGCCTCCATTTCACACCGGATCTCATGGAAGAAATGAAGAAGAAGGGGGCGGAGCTCCTCTTTGTCACACTCCATGTGGGCATCGGCACCTTCCGTCCGGTGAATGAAGAAAATATCGAAGATCATGAAATGCATAAGGAATGGTATACGGTGAACCAGGATGTGGCCGATGAAATCAATAAGGCCAGAGGTGAAGGCCGCCGCATCATTGCTGTGGGCACCACCTCTGTGCGCACCCTGGAGTCCGCGGGCCAGAGCGGCACCCTGAAAGCCGGCAGCGGCTGGACCCAGCTTTACATTTACCCCGGCTATCAGTGGCACATGGTGGACGCCATTGTCACCAATTTCCATCTGCCCGAATCCACTCTCATTATGATGATGGCATCCTTTGCAGGAAGGGAACACATCCTTGCTGCCTATGAGGAGGCGGTAAAGCAGAAGTACCGTTTCTTCTCCTTCGGCGACGCCATGTTTATCAGATAAGGAACAGCTATGGTTATCAACTACGAACTCATTGCGGAGGATAAGAAAACCGGCGCCCGCGCCGGCCTTCTCCACACGCCCCACGGTACCTTCAAGACACCCATGTTCATGCCCGTAGGCACCCAGGCCACGGTAAAGACGGTGACGCCGGAGGAACTGGAGGACATGGGGGCCCAGATTATCCTGTCCAACACCTACCATCTTTTCCTCCGTCCCGGCACGGAGCTGATCCGGGAAGCCGGCGGCCTTCATGATTTCATGAACTGGCACAAGGGCATCCTTACCGATTCCGGCGGATTCCAGGTATTCAGCTTGGGGGCCATGCGAAAGATTACGGAAGAGGGCGTCCATTTCCGCTCCTTCCTGGACGGGTCAAAACAGTTTCTTTCTCCGGAAGTATCCATCCATGCCCAGGAGGACCTGGGAAGCGACATTGCCATGGCCTTTGACGAATGCATTCCCTATCCGGCGGACTACGACTATGCGGACCACTCCACCGCCCGCACCACCCGCTGGGCGGAACGGTGCATCAAGGCCCACACCCGCACGGACCGGGGCATGTTCGGCATCGTGCAGGGCGGCATGTACAAGGATTTGAGAAGAAGGAGCGCCGAGGAAATTTCCGCCATGCCCTTCGACGGCATGGCCATCGGCGGCCTTTCCGTGGGCGAACCTCACGACCTGATGTATGAAATCCTGGAGTACACCACCCAGTTCCTGCCGGTGAACAAGGCCCGCTACCTCATGGGCGTGGGCACGCCGGACTGCCTGGTGGAAGGGGTGGCAAGAGGCGTGGACATGTTTGACTGCGTCTTCCCCACCAGGGTGGCCCGAAACGGCATGGCTATGGTGCACACCGGCCGCATGAACATGAAGAATAAGAAATACGAAAAGGATTGGGCTCCCCTGGAAGAGGGATGCCACTGCTATACCTGCACCCATTACAGCCGGGCCTACATTCGTCATCTTTATAAGTCCGAAGAGCTTCTGGCTTTCCGGCTGGTGACCATTCACAATCTCTATTTCCTCCTGCAGTTCATGCGGGACATGAGACAGGCCATTATTGACGGAAACTTTACGGAATTCCGCGAAAATTTCATGGCAAATTATAAAAGATAAAGACATCCTATTTGTTTTATGCTAAAATGAAGCTATATCTGTTGGAGGTGAAATGTAAGTGGAACAAGCAATGAATATCCTGAGCCTAGTATGGCCTTTCCTTATTCTGGTGGCTATCATGTATTTCTTCATGTACCGCCCCACCAAAAAGATGAAGCTGGAAAGAGGCCGTTTCCTCCTGTCCCTGAAGAAGGGAGACAAGGTGGTGACGTCCGGCGGCGTTCACGGCACCATTAAAGTTCTCCGTGATAAGTACGTGGAACTGGAAATTGCGCCGAAGGTCATCGTAAAGGTTGAAAAATCCGCTATCCAGCACTTTGAAGGCAAGCCTGCAGTAGGCGAAGCACCGGTGGAAGAAGTAATCCCGCAGGACAAGAAGTCCAAGAAGGATGAACCGGAAACCCAGGTGGTGGAAGAAGTGGTAGAAGTGGACGATCCTAAAGATGCGGGCACCGAAGTCATCGAAGAAGAAGTGGAAGTGGATGACAAGGGAGAAGCTCCCAAGGCTGACAAGTCCAAAAACGAGGCAAAAAAATGAAAGAGACGGATATTTCCTCTTCCGAAGTGAAAAAGGAAATCCGCCGGAAGATGCTCGCCCTCAGGCGGGCTCTTTCTGATGATGAGGCAGAAGAAAAAGCACGCTGCCTCACGGAGCGGATTCTTTCCCTTCCGGAATACCGGAAGGCTAAGCGCATTATGGCTTTTCTTGCCATGAAAGGGGAGTCCAACCTGGACGGTCTCATTTCAGAGGCCCTTTCTGAGGGGAAGGAAGTGTACGTGCCGGTATGTCTGCCGGAAAGGCAGATGGAAGCAGGACGGCTCCTTGATATGGACCATTTCGTGAAGGGCCCCCTGGGGCTCCGCGACCTGCCGAAGGGCTATGACACCATCTCTCCGGAGGCATTAGACCTGGTGCTGGTGCCCGGCGTGGCCTGCGACAGGGAAGGAAACCGACTGGGCATGGGAGCGGGTTATTATGACCGCTACCTTACCCGCGTACCCTATGAAAAAAGAGTGGCCGCTCTCTGGGATTTCCAGATAGCGGAAGCCATTCCTTCTGAGCCCTTTGATCAGAGGATGGCCAAAATCGTTACCGATAAAGGTATCATTGTAACGAAAAGAGGTTGAAGTTTTGGAAACAAAAAGGAAAGCTCCCCTGAGAAAGGGAGCTCTTATCCGTTTCTGGGTGGTGATTCTCGCCATTATCGGCGTGTTTGCCGCCGCCGTGGGGCCGCTGGCGGGCCATATCCGTCAGGGCCTGGACCTGCAAGGCGGTACTCATATCGTCATGCAGGCGGAAGATACGCCCCAGAACAAGGTGACCCCCGAGGCCATTACCCAGGTCATCAATATCATGCAGAAGCGTGTCAATGAAATGGGCCTGACGGAACCGATTATCCAGCGGGAAGGTTCCAACCGTATTATCATCGAACTCCCCGGTGAAAGGGATCCCCAGAAGGCCATCGAAACCATCGGTAAGACCGCTGTCCTCGAATTCAAGGATGAAGAGGGCAATGTGAAGCTCACCGGCGAAGACCTGAAGAATGCCAAGGAAGAAATGGGACAGAACAAGCAGCCCCTGGTAGCTCTCCAGTTCACCGATGAAGGGGGCAAAAAGTTCGGCGACTTAACCGCCGCCAACATCGGCCGCCACATCGGCATTTACCTGGACGGTGAACTCCTCACCAACCCTGTGGTGAATGAGGCCATCACCGGCGGTTCCGCCGTCATTACCGGCCAGCGCACCCTGGAAGAAGCCAAGGACCTGGCCATCCTCCTTCGAAGCGGCGCCCTTCCGGTGAAGGTCTCGGTGCTGGAAGTCAGAACCGTAGGACCCTCTCTTGGACAGGATTCCAAGGATAAATCGGTGGTAGCCTTTACCATCGGCATTTCCCTGGTTGTTCTCTTCATGATGGGCGTCTACCGCATGGCCGGCTTTGTAGCCGATACGGCCCTCCTGGTTTACGTGCTCATCCTTCTGGGCGTGCTGAATCTCCTTCATGCCACCCTCACCCTCCCCAGTATCGCCGGCGTTATCTTGTCGGTCGGTATGGCGGTGGATGCCAACGTGCTTATATTTGAACGATTCAAGGAAGAAATCGCAGCGGGCAAGATTCTCCGTCTGGCGGTGCAGGCCGGTTTCAAACGGGCCTTCGTCACCATTTTCGATGCGAACATGACCGTCATCATCACCTCCTGCATCCTCTTCTTCCTGGGCAGCGCTACGGTGAAGGGCTTTGCCTTCTCCCTGGGACTGGGCGTGGCAGTTTCCATGTTTACCGCCATTACCGTAAGCCGTACCCTCCTCATGCTCCTCATTGATGCCAGCTGGATTCATAATCCCTGGTGGTTCGGCGGGAAAAGGGGGTATGACAGATAATGTTTAAGAATTTCGATTTCATCGGCCATAAAAAAATCTGGTTTACCTTCTCCGGCATCCTCGTGGTACTCTCCATTATTTCCATCATCATGTTCCGCTTCAACTGGGGCATCGATTTCACTGGTGGCACCATTCTGGAACTGGGCTTCTCCCAGCCGGTCACCGTAGAGCAGGTCCGTGACGGCCTCCGCCAGGACGGCCTGCAGACCTCCACCATCCAGCTTTCCGGCAACATTTCCGGTGAATCCGGGGACGACGTGATTATCCGCACCAGAAACCTGTCCTCAGAGGAAGCACAGACCGTGGTGTCCCATGTGAATGACAAGGTAGGCGGCGCGGAAGTGAAGCGTATCGAAACGGTAGGCGCCGTCATCGGCTCTGAAGTGACCAAGAGCACACTCTTGAACGTGCTCATTTCCTTCGGTGCCATGATTCTCTACATGTCCATTCGCTTTGAACACAGAATCGCCATTTCCGCCATTGTGGCCATCTGCCATGATATTCTCATGGTACTGGGGGTCTTCGCCTTCTTCCATCTGGAAGTGGACGCCTCCTTCCTGGCGGCCATTCTCACCGTTCTTGGCTACTCCATGAACGAATCGGTGGTTATTTTCGACCGAATCCGTGAAAACCTTCACACCCACAGAAGGACCGACAGCTTTGCTACCCTGGCGAACGATTCCATTCACCAGACCATCCGCCGCTCCCTCTACACCCTGACCACCACCCTCTTCTGCGTGGCATCCCTTTACTTCTTCGGCGGGGACACCACAAAGAACTTCGCCCTGGTCATGCTCATCGGCTTCATCTCCGGCGCCTATTCCTCCATCTGCGTGGCATCCAGCATCTGGGTGACCTGGCATGAACACCTTCACAGCCAGAGAAATGAACCCCATGTGGTGAAGGCGAAAAAAGCAAAAGCCTGATAGGCACAGTAAAAGACTTCCCTTTAAGGGAGGTCTTTTTTTGTGGGGAGACGATAGACGAAAGAAGATAGAAGATAGATGATAGATGATAGACGGCGGCTCCTTCCTGCCGACTGGAATTTACGGCGATTGTCTCAAATGCTCCATGTACCGAGATTCTTCGCTGACGCTTAGGGAAGCGCTGATTAAATCACTGTCTGCTTTTATTCTTGAAATTTTATGCAATGCAAGGAATGGGGCGACGCGAATAGCGAGCTATTTAAGGAGCCCCATGACGAAGCAGTGCATAAAAATTCTTATAAAAGCAGACTCTATGAATTAATCAGTGCTTCCTTAGAATGACGCGCAGGGGAACATTCATCCCGTAACCGACTATCATCGATACCACCGCCTTCTGAACCCTTTGAACCCACTTGCATTTGAAAATATAGTTTTCCAACGCAGAGTGACTCTTCTATCATGTGACATCCCCTGCGGTGAGTAGTAAAATACATATAAGAAACCTGTGATTTCAGAGGAGGATTGCCATGTTTTGCATGAACTGCGGAAAACCGCTGCCTGATGGTTCGAAATTCTGCCCCCACTGCGGGACGCCGGTGCCTTCTTCGGCGGAAGGGTCTTCATCTACGGAGGGCCTTTCTTTGGATGATCTTTTGAAGAAGGTGAATGAGAAGAAGGAAGAAAAAATTTATCCTATTTTCTGTTCTCCTGAAGACGACAGCGAATCTCTCCGTCCTTTCCATGACGGGGAAAGGGGTGTCTATGCTTTTGATATGGACGGCTGCCATTTTGAATACGATGAGCGGCAGGTGGGGTTTTTCCGTCTGTTCAAGGTCATGATGGCTGAAGCAAAGACTACGGAGGAGCTGAGGCGCATTTACCTGGGTGAGGGAGATGTGAAGGGACTTCTTCAATTTGTTTCCGATGAAAAAGCGGTGACGGAGCTCTTTGGAAGTCTCTTTAAAAAGGAATCGTCCCTCCTCATGGGCCGGGGCATTTACGGTTTGGAATTCCAAAATTTCATGGCCAGGGACACAAAGGAAGGGGCCCCTTCTGCATTGGATGCCTGGCAGGATTTCATCGAGTTTCTTCTGGGGAAGGTGGGAGAAATTACAGGCAGCGCCGAGGCGGCCCGGAAGTACCGGGAGCTCCGCAGGGAATACAGAGGCCGGATTATGGGCGGCGGTTTCGGTATAGGCGGCGCCATTGAAGGCATGATTACCGCCGGCATTGCCAATCTGGTCATCGGTGCAGGCCACAGCCTCTTCAATGCCATTGGCAATGCCTTTACGAACAGCCAGGAAAGGCGGGCGCTGGAGGACCTTTATGCATCGGAGGACCTCATGAAATCCTTTATGGCGGCCTATCGAAAAGCAGCAGGAGCCCTGGTGATGGATGCAGCGGATCGGCTGAACCTCCTGCCTTTGGATGAGAAGGACATCGGAGTGCCGGCGCGGATCCTTTCCGCCATCCAAAATGGAGAGCTGGAAAAAGGACGCTGGAAGGAGGGGGCAGCCTATGCCCTGGCCCATAATCCCTGCGATATGCTTTCCTACAAGCTCTTTTATGCCTTCGGCAGGGACAAAGACGGCACAGCCGACCGCATAGCCGAAGCCTTCGGCCTTGCGGGGGCTTTGGAAAAGGTGAAGTACGAACTTTCCATGGCGGTGCTTGCGTCTTACGAAAAGCAGAGGGGACTTCCTCTTTCTGCGCTCCTCAGGCGGATAAAGGAAGGAGGTCAGGCGCTTGATGAAATCATGGACCGGGAGCTTCTTCCCCAGGCAGGAGACATTGCTGCTGCCCTGGAGGGCGTGGAAACAAGATTTCCCTATGACCTTATGGATGAATTAAAGAAGGAAACGGAAGAAATTGTCATTCAGAAGGGAAAATCCGGGGATATAGGAGAAGGAGGCACCATTCCTTCTTTCTATTTCTACCACCGGGACGATGAATCTATTATAGTTCCGGAAGGGGTGACGGCCATTTCGGACTACGGCTTCTGCTACTGCAGAAACCTGAAGGAAATCAGACTGCCAAAGAGCCTTAGGACCATCGGCAGACACGCTTTTTACCGCCTGCCTTCTTTGAAGAAACTTTCCATCCCTTCCTCCGTGTCGGTGTATCCCCTTTCTGCGGCAGAGGGGAAAATGGTGGTGGAACTTTCGCCGGAAACCATGGTGGAGGATGATGAGGACCGGAAATCGGAAGTACGGCTTGATATTCCTCTTGCCGGCAGGGCCTATGAATATATGGAAGAAAGAGACCTTCTGGAAAGTCATACCACCATTTTTACGATGGAAGGCGCCAGGCATATCATTTCCGCTAAAGAACACCCGGACCTGCCGGTGGAATACAGGCGGCTCCTTCCGGATATTTCAAAGCTCATGGAAGAGGATGATGACCGCTTTCCAGAAGTCATCCACGTTCCGGAAAACGGAGAAGCCGCTTTCTATACGAAACTGGACCGGGGTGCCTTCACCAGAGCGCCCATCTGCTATCTCCATCTGAAGGGGGATATCAAAGAAATCGGGGAATCCTGTTTCCAAAAATCCACCCTGTATCAGATGAAGGCGGATGAGGGCCTTGAAACGATCGGGGCCCGTGCCTTTGAAGGACTGCTTTACCTGGCCAAGGCAGAGCTGCCATCTTCTCTTTCCTCTGTGGGAGACCATGCCTTTGCCCACTGCCGGGACCTCCATTTCATGGAACTTCTCCAGAAGGACTGCCGCATCGGGGAAGGGGTCTTTGAAGGTGATGAAATCACGGTGTGCTGCCTGCCGGGAAGCGCCTGGGAAACCTACTGCCGGGAAAACCATATTCCCTATTTCCTGAAGGGAGAAAAATCACCCCTTGCAAGGGAAGCGGAAGAGGAGCAGTGGAAATTGAAGGGCTGGGCTAAAAATCACTGGCGCATTTACAATGATTCCAAATTCTACAGCCAGAGCGGATTCCTGGACGATTTCAAGCGCATTGCACCGGCTGCCGCGAGTATCCGCGGCATTCCGGTGGACAGCCATGGAAAGGAAATGGAAGACAGGGGCAGACGAATCTATTTCATAAGAATCCAGGCGGAAAAGAACGGAGACTATGACCGGGAAGCCATGGCCGAAGCCATCAGGGAGAATCCCCAACAGCCGGTGTATACATCGAAAGACGGAAAACGGAATATCCTCATTTATCCCTGGTCCATGGGCTTCCACAATTACATCTGCACCGACACCTGCCTCCATGCAGCTCTCCTCTACGTGAACGGCGGTACAAATATTGAATACATCGGTGAAAATGCCTTCGCTTCTTCCGAGCTCATTGCTTTCTACGGGGAAAAGGTGCGGGAAGTATGGGCCGGCGCCTTTAAGGGCTGCTGGGCACTGACCTATGTGGAACTGGGAAATTATCTGTACCGGCTGGAAGATGAAGCCTTTGCAGACTGCCCGAATCTTAGGACCATCACACTCCCCTCAAACCTTCGGGGGATAGGGAAAAACGTATTCAAAAATACGCCGGTCACCGTGAGATGCGAAAGAGACAGCTCCGCCTATACCTACTGCATGGAAAACGGCATTCCCGTGGAATGCTGGGATTAGGGGGGCCGCTATCCGCTATCCGCTATCCGCTATCCGCTTACCGTGGAATTTCTTCCCGCAAGTGTGAAGCAGGAAAGATAGAGTATAAGGTCGGCCGCGAAGCGACCTATATTCTTCACCGCTGTAGGCGGTGATACCACCACCCTCTGAACCCTTTGAACCTTCTGAACCTTTTGAACCCGGGGACGCGAAAGCGTCCCCTTTCATGTTGGCTATAACTTCAAACTATATCTACCCATGATTTTCATATATTAACGCATATCGCGCTTTCTATGGTAGGATAAACCCATCAGAAATCACAGGAGGCAAAACATATGACGAAGAAGATTCCATTTCGCAAAGATATAGTAGGCAGCTTTTTAAGACCGCAGGCGCTGAAGGATGCGCGGGCTGCCTTTGAGGAAGGGCGGATTTCCGCCAGGGAGCTTAAGGCGGTGGAGGACAGGGAAATCCGCATCCTGGTGGAGAAGGAAAAGGCCAATGGCCTCCGCGACTTTACGGACGGAGAGTTCCGCCGCTCCTTCTGGCATCTGGATTTCCTGGCAGCTCTGACGGGCTGTGAGCAGGTGGCGGCGAAGGCATGGTCCGTCCATTTTGAAGGAAAGCAGCCCAAGGCCACCACTTTCCGCATTACAGGGGAGCTGGATTTCCCGAAAGACCATCCCTTCCTTGCCCATTTCCGTTTCCTGAAATCTCTGGAAGATGAAGACCATGTGGCCAAGATGACCATTCCCTCTCCCTCCATGCTTCACCTCATGACCTGCGTGCGGGAAGAAAATCCGAAGCTGCCGGATCTGTATGCAGGAAAGGAAGACGTCCTTTTCCAGGATATCATCAGCACCTACCGGAAGGCGGTGAAGGCTTTCTACGATGAAGGCTGCCGGTACCTGCAGTTTGACGATACCTCCTGGGGCGAATTCTGCTCCAAGGAAAAAACCGATGCTTACCGGGCAAGGGGCGCGGATTTGGAGCATATCAAGAGGAAATATGTGGAAGTGCTGAATGAAATCCTTCGGGATAAGCCGGACGATTTGACCATCACCATGCACATCTGCCGCGGCAACTTCCGCTCCACCTGGTTCTCCTCCGGCGGCTATGAACCGGTGGCGGAAATTCTCTTTGGCTCCTGCCATGTGGATGGCTTCTTCCTGGAATACGACAGTGACCGGGCCGGCGATTTCAAACCCCTCCGCTTTATCAATGGACAGAAAGTGGTGCTGGGACTCATTACCAGCAAAACTGCGGCCCTGGAAAATCCGGAGGACCTGAAGGCAAGAATCAAAGAAGCCTCCGCCTATGTGCCCCTGGACCACCTCTGCCTCAGCCCCCAGTGCGGATTCGCTTCCACGGAAGAAGGGAATATCCTCACCGAAGAAGAACAGTGGGCCAAAATCCGCCTGGTCTGCCAGGTGGCGGAAGAGGTCTGGCAGGACGCATGAAATAGAATGACCAATGAAAAAGCAGGCTCATCCCGTGGAATGGCCTGCTTTTTATTGCTCAAACCTCAAAATCTCAATTCTATCTTCTATCTTCTATTATCTATCATCTATCTTCTAATTTCTATCTTCTATACTCTTCCCTGTTCACCTTTCCCTTCACCGGCTTTCCGTCCATAAAGGCACGGATGTTTTCGAGGGCGTTCATGAGGGCTTCCCGGTGGGCGGTGCGGCTCATTTCTGCATTGTGGGCGCTGCCGATGACGTTGGGGAAGGCAAGGAGAGGGTCGCCATTCCTGGGGTACGCTTCATTTTCTTCCCACCACACATCCATGGCCACATGGAAATGGGGGCAGGTCTTCACTTTTTCCCAAAGGGCCTCTCTCTCAATGAGATGGGCCCGGGCGACATCCACAATCATGGCATCATCCTTCATGAGGGAGAGAATATGGCGGCTTATGATTCCCTCCGTTTCCTTTGTAAGCGGCAGGGCAAGCACCAGTACGTCCGCTTTCTTCACTGCCTCTTCCAGTTCTTCCATGGTATAGGCTTTGTCAAGGAGAGGGGACTTTGGCCGGCGGCGGGAGATGGCGGCAAGGCGGCAGTGGAAGGGAAAGAGTACTTCGGCCACCGCCTGTCCGATGCCGCCGAAACCTGCGATGAGCACGGTCTGTTCGGAAAGGAGTTTCTGGTGGTAGCCAAGGATATGGAATTCTCCCTGCTGCAGATCATGGAGCTGTTCCCGAAGGCAGCGGTTCAGGGCGATAATCATGCCGCAGGCGGACTCTGCAATGCCCCTTGCCCAGCCGCCGGAATTGCAGTAGAGGCGGATGTTTTCCGGCAGCTTTTTGAAATCCAGATGGTCCACGCCGGTCCTGGTGGTCTGCACCATGGATGGCCTGGAGAGGAGGGGGATTTCATCTTTCCTGATGTCTCCCACAATATTTCGGGAAAGCACAATGTCCGCCTTTTTCAGGGCCTCTTTTCTTTCTTTTTCATCCAATTCTTCCAGCCAGGAAATGGAAGCGTCCGGGAAGAGGGAGAGAATATCTTTTTCATAGGTTTCTTTGATGGACGGTGCAATGACAATGTTCATGGTTTTTACTCCTTGATTTATAGGTATAGGTAATTCAGATGAGGCTGCGAAAGGAATCGGCAGTGCTTCTTTTACATCTGCCCCGTTCAGGGCAGCGTGATTCCTTCCAGATGGCTGATGTAGGATTCCAGATGGTCCATGTACCGGGCAGCCATGCCGCGGAGGACAGTGCCTTTGAGAGTGATGCAGCCCAGGGTCATTTCCTCGCTGCTCTCCAGCGGGAGCGAGAGGATGTCCGTGCCGTTCAGGTCTTCGCTTAGAATGCCGGAGCAGATGGTGTAGCCGTCAAGGCCAATGAGCAGGTTGAAAAGAGTGGCCCTGTCGGTGACTACGATGTTTTTGGGGCTGTACTCCTGGATGAGGGGCTCTTCGGAAAAGTAGAGGGAGTTGTGGATGCCCTGTTCATAGGTGAGACGGGGATAGGGGAGAAGGTCCTCCAGGGTGACTTTGGAGCGGGAGGCCAGGGGGTGGCGGCGGCTGAGAAATACGTGTACCGGCGCTTTGAAGAGGGGACGAAATTCCATGTCCGCTTCCTTCAGGATATGGAGGAGCACGCTTTCCCGGAAATGGTCAAGAAAGAGAATGCCCAGTTCGCTCCGCCCCAGCCGCACGTCTTCGATAATATCATAAGTGCGGGACTCCCGGAGGGTGAATTCGTATTTCTCCCGTCCGTATTCCTTCACCAGGGCCACGAAGGCATTCACCACGAAGGCGTAGTGCTGGGAGGATACCGCAAAGACCCGTTTTAAAGGGGGCCCTTTCTTGTAAGCATTTTCCAGAAGGTCTGCCTGCTCCACCACCTGCCGGGCGTAGGAAAGGAATTTCACCCCTTCCTCCGTAAGAAGGGTGCCCCGGCTGGTGCGCTGGAAGAGGGCGATGCCCATTTCCTTTTCCAGCTCCGCCATGGACTTGGAAAGGGAGGGCTGGGAAATGAAAAGCTGCCGGGCCGCCATGTTGAACGAGCCTGCCTGCACGATGGCAATCACATATCGAAGCTGCTGCAGTGTCATGGGATTCTCCTTCATGGAAAGATGGGGATTTCCTTTTATTATAGGATGATTTTCCTCCGGCGGAAAGGGGAGACGATAGACGATAGATGATAGAAATTTTGTATCAGGCGCAGGAAACTATGTTCTCCATATCTATCCTATCCGAATTGTGTTATAGTGATACATATTGATTATTTCAGACATATTGAATGAAGAAAGGCGGAGTTCGATGAACATTATTGATGAACTGAAATGGCGTGGCGCTGTCAATCAGCAGACAGATGAGGAAGGGTTGTACAAGCTGGTAGGGGAGAAATCCATTTCCCTCTACTGCGGCATTGACCCCACCGGCGACAGCATGCATATCGGTCATCTGATTCCTTTCATGATTCTGAAGCGTTTCCAGCTGGCCGGTCATCATCCGGTCATTGTTATCGGCGGCGGCACCGGTTCCATCGGGGACCCCTCCGGCAGGAAAACGGAAAGGGTGCTCCAGTCCCAGGAGACCATCCAGCATAATGCGGAGTGTTTGACTGCCCAGATGAAGAGGCTCTTCGGCGAAGACGGCTTCACCATGGTGAACAACTATGACTGGCTCTCCAAGATTTCCCTTCTGGAATTCCTCAGGGACTACGGCAAGCTGTTCAACATCAATACCATGCTGGCTAAGGAAGTGGTGGCTTCCCGTCTGGAAACGGGGATTTCCTTCACCGAATTCTCCTACCAGATTCTCCAGTCCATCGATTTCAAAATGCTCTACGACAAGTACAATGTGCAGCTCCAGATCGGCGGCGCCGACCAGTGGGGCAACATCACCAACGGCGTGGAGCTTCTCCGCAAGACGGAGGATGTGCATGATGCCTTCGGCCTCACCATCCCCCTCATGCTGAAGGCAGACGGTACCAAGTTCGGCAAAACCGCCGGCGGCGCTGTATGGCTGGATCCGAAGAAGACCTCTCCCTATGAATTCTACCAGTTCTGGTTCAACCAGGACGACCGGGATGTGGTGAAGTACCTGAAATATTTCACCTTCCTCTCCCATGAGGAAATCGACGCTCTGGGAAAAGAAGTGGAAGAACATCCGGAACACAGAAGTGCCCAGCGGAAGCTGGCAGAGGAAGTGACCCGCTTCGTCCACGGCGAAGAAGGACTGGCCCAGGCCGAAAAGGTGACCCAGGCACTCTTCTCCGGCAATATCCAGGAACTGTCGGGCGATGAAATCGAAGGGGCCTTCCGCAACACCAAGGGCGGAGAAGTACATGAAGCACCTATCAACATCGTGGAAGCCCTGGTGCAGGGCGGCGTGGAAAAATCCAAGCGCCAGGCAAGGGAAGACGTAAAGAACGGTGCCATCCGCGTAAACGGTGAGCAGATTCGTGACGTGGAAGCCAATGTGTCCGCCCATCCAAATACAAAGGGCAAGTTCATCATCATCAGGAAAGGCAAAAAGAACTACTTCTCCATCGAAGTGAAATAAGATTGATGTAAAAAGCTCTCCTTTGGGAGGGCTTTTTTAGTGGGCTGGTGGGTTAGTGAGCTAGTGAACTAGTGGACTAGGGAAGCACTGATTAAGGAAACGCCGATTAAATCGTTACCTGAAAATCCTCCAGCCCAATGGACCGGTCAATCTTAAGAACTTTTCCGCCCCCTGAGCGAAGCGAACACAACCCTTCTACACAACCCGCGGCGAAGCCGCGCCCCCTTTCGCGCCCAAAGGGCGCTGAACCCTTTGAACCTTTTTCTATATGTGCTATACTGTAATGTATTGAAGTTTCTATATTTGAAAAGGAGAGAAGTATGAAATTCTCGTTTAACCACAACAATTTCAACGTGCTCGATCTGAAGAAGAGCATCGCATTTTATGAAGAAGCCCTGGGACTCAAGGTAACAGGTGAGTACAAGGCTCCGGACGGCTCCTTTATCCTGGCTTACCTGGGGGACGGCAAAACGAAGCACAGGCTGGAGCTTACCTGGCTTAGGGACCGGAAGGAACCCTACAATCTGGGGGAAAATGAATTCCATCTGGCCTTTGATGTGGACGACATGAAGGCGGCCCACGAAAAGCATAAGGCCATGGGCTGCATCTGTTTTGAAAATCCGGCCATGGGTATTTATTTCATCAATGACCCTGACGGATACTGGATTGAAATCATTCCGGAGGATATGTGATGGACCCCATTTTTGTACGTACCGCCCGCATTATCGGAGAAAAGGGCGTTGATTTTCTTTCTACTAAAACCGTGGCCGTTTTCGGCATCGGCGGCGTAGGCTCCTATGCGGCGGAAGCCCTGGTCCGCGCCGGCGTGGGCCATTTGATTTTTATTGACAAGGACGCCGTGGAGGATTCCAACCTGAACCGCCAGCTGGTGGCGGACCGTACCACCATCGGTAGAAATAAGGCGGATATCATGGTGGAAAGGGCGCACCGTGTAAATCCTTCCTGCGACGCCAAAGCCATGGCTGTGTTTTACCGGCCGGGGGATGAGGATTTCATCAAGAATCTTCATGCAGACTACATCATCGACGCCATTGACGATGTACCGGCGAAAGTGTCCATTGCGGAAATCTGCTATAAGCTGAAAATTCCGGAAATTTCATCCATGGGCACCGGCAACAGGCTTCGCCCGGAAATGCTGCAGATTGCAGATATCAATAAAACCTCCGTGTGCCATCTGGCAAGGAAGATGCGTAAGGAACTCAAGGACCGCCGGGTGCGCCATCTGACGGTGGTGTACTCCAAGGAGCTGCCCCATAAGCCCATAGGCGAAGGCCATGCGCCGGGGTCCACCTCCTTCGTGCCGCCGGTGTCGGGCATGATGATGGCAGGCTATGTCATCAGAAACCTTTTGAAAGAAGCAGATATTACCTAAGGAAGGGAAAAAATATGGTTGAAATCCGTCATCCGGACTGGGTGACCATTCGGGAAAATGGAAAAGACGTGCTTGGCTACAACCAGGAATGGTATCCGGAGAAAAGGCAGAAACTGGCAGGCTGCGGTCCCACGGCAGGCAGCATGATGGCTGCCTACATTGAACGGAGGCAGTGGGGCAAAAAGGTGGAAAACCGGCAGGAGGCTCTTGCCATTATGCTGGATATCTGGAAATACGCCACACCCCGCATGCACGGCCTCTATAAGACCCGCTGGCTGAAGGAAGGTCTCACGGCGTACATGAAGGAAAGGGGCCTTAAAGGAAAGGTGGAAGCCCTGCCTATTCCTTCCATCCGCCTCCTGGCGCCGAAACTTCCCAAGGTGGCAGATTTCATCAGGAAAGGCCTTGAAGCGGACTGCCCCATCGGGTTCCTGAACCTTCACAGCGGCGGAGAACCCATTCCCTACCACTGGCACTGGATGCCTTTGGTGAAAATGGAAGAACGGGACGACGGCATTTACTGCACCCTCTGGGACGAAGGAACGACCCATGTGTTCAACCTGGGAAACTGGCTGAAAAAAACAAAATTCGGCGGCGGATTCGTAAGAATCACCGACTCCGGAGCAGACTAAAAAGAGCAGCGCCTGGCGCTGCTTTTTATATGTGAATGGATAGTTTCCTGTTTGGCATGGGGACACTGCGTATCAACGCAGCAGGAAACCTTTCGCGAACAGTTTCCTGTCCGGCACGACAGCATTGCGTATCAACACAGTAGGAAACCTTTCGCAAATAGTTTCCTGTCCGGCATGACAGCCATGTGTATCAACGCAGCAGGAAACTTTTGGCGGATAGTTTCCTGTTTATCATGATAGCAATGTGTATCAACACAACCCTCTGAACCCTTTGAACCCTTTGAGTCTTTCAATTCATTCCTAACTCATAGTCACTATTTCTCCCCAAAAGGAGTATAATAAAGAAAAACAAGTATTATTACCGGATTTTCAGCAGAGGTGAAGTGTATGAAGAAACAATGGGTTACAGTCATTCTGGCGGCGTCCCTCGCCCTTCCTGTATATGGGGAAGCAGAAGCCTATGATGGTTCCTCCATTCTTGGCCGTATCCTTTCCGGCGGCATTTCCCATTCCCGGACGGTGAAAACCAGACCGGCGGTGGTAAAAACTTCGACCGGAAAGAAGACCCGCTACAAAAACGCCATGGGTGCCCTGCAGAACCTGCAGTGGGTAGGCGTGGCCAAAAGTTCCGGCGGCAGCATTTATTTCGACCAGGATACCATGAAAGATACCACCCGCAATGGAAAAAGGCGGGTGACAGCTACGGTGAAGAACGAATTTACAAAAGCCGGTGCCAAAGCGGTGGAAGAAAGCAGCGACGGTGTGGTGGATAAGGATGAGGTGTCCTATTCCCTTTTCCTGGTGGATTTTGGTGAAAAGGACTGCTTCATCGCCAGCCCGGTGATTTATTACGATAAGAAGGGAAATGTGCTGGCCCAGAAGAAGGCGGTGGAAGCCTATGCGGACATTACCGGCATGAACTACGGCAAACCCTATGGCGCAGGAAGTATGGAACTTAAAATCAAGGAAAAGGTATTCAGCTATGCGGACCGGGTGAAGGAAGAGGAAAAGGACAGACAGGCGGAAAATCAATAGGCCGTGAAAAAAAGACCTCGCAGCAGCGGGGTCTTTTCATTTCAGAAATCAGCCTTCGTATTCTTCGAATTCATCTTTTCCAGCGCCGCACATGGGGCAGATGTAATCAGCCGGCAGGTCTTCGAATTTGGTGCCCGGTTCAATGCCGTTGTCCGGGTCGCCCTGGGCTTCGTCATAAATCCATCCGCAGATTTTGCAAATGTACTTCTTCATAATTTCCTCCGTTCCCCTGCACTCTCTGCAGGAATCACATATGGCAGAGCCATAAACCTACATTCATTATACCATAGTTATCATAGAAGAGTGTAGAAGATAGAGCTGGCTATCCGCTGTCCGCTGGCCGCCTTCGATGGCTCCTGTATTTATAAACAGGTGAATCACTGTCGGCGTGTACCCGATATACGCAGGACAGCATCGGGGGGCAGAATGAAGTAACATCACGCTGCAGTTTATTATAGAGCCCTGTTATATAAGATAGAATAAATTTTTTGTATGGACTTGGGCAGGAAGCTGAGTAAAATGATAGATGATAAAGTGCTGTATATATATCGATTGTATTGGAAGGAGGGCAGAAGGAGAGAGTAAAGGGTTTTAGTTATTTCTATTTAAAGGGGAATTAAATATGAAAAAAGAAGCTCTTTTATTAAGTTTATGTTTATTAATGGGGACTCCCGGCGGTATGGTCAGCCTGGCTGAAGCGCCTACGGGAACGGAGCCGGCTATCATGGCTTCTGCCGAACCGATAGAAGCACAGAATGAGAAGAAGGACACGGATACGGAAGAAGGACAGCCCGATTTCAAAGAAAGGGCCAATGCAGCGCTTCATCCGGAGGAAAAAGCGGAGACTTCCACCGTTCAGGAAGGGGACCTGTATATTCCTAAAGATACACAGATACGGCTTGAACTGGTGGACCCGATTAGCTCGAAAAAGTCTAAGACCGGAAATACCTTTAAGCTGAAGACCATGGAAGACACTATTATCAATGATGTAGTGGTGATTCCTCAGGGAGAAGAAGTGCAGGGCATCATTGTAAAGGCCCATGGAAATGGTATGTTTGGACGCGGCGGCAAGTTGGAGTTTAATGTACCCTATGTGGCAACCATAAACGGTGTAAAGGTACCGGTCAATGGATATGTGAACGCCCATGGGCGTCAGGACGCCGGAGCGGTAGCGGTGGCAGCTGCAGTAACAGTGGTAGGCGGACTGTTCATGAAAGGCAAAAACTACTACTATAATCCGGGACAGGAATTTGTGGTTACTGTAAAGGAAGATACCGATTTGGAAGCAACTCCGGATAATCTGGAAGAAGTCATGGACCCTGCCAACCAGACCCATGGAAACTCCATTACTGTAGCGGCCAGGTAATATAAAATTTTGGCAAAACAGTCTCTGCGAAGAATGATTCATTCTCCTCAGAGGCTGTTTTTTATTGCGAAATGGCAGCAGGAATGTCAAATGGCTGCTTTGCAGCGTCCTGCTGCAAAGCATTATATATTGCGCCCGACAGGGCGCCACCACAACTCCCTGAACCCCCTGAACCCTCTGAACCTGGATTGCTTATGCTTAACAGCGTGAACCGCTCCTCTTGACTTCTAAACATTACCCATGATATATTCTCTACAATACTCTATCTTTTGGATAGGAATTTAAAAGGAGGTTTTCATATGGCAAAGAAAAGATCAGCAGGTGTAGCAGGACTTGGACATGTGGGTGCCCATGCGGCATTTTGTCTGGGAATGATGGGGATTGCTGATGAAATCCTTCTTTGCGACGTGAAGGAGCAGAAGGCCATCAGTGAGTGCCAGGACCTGAATGATGCGGTCATGTACATGCCCAATCATACGGTGTACAAAGTCACTGATTATGCAGGATTGAAGGACTGCGATGTCATTATTAACGCAGTGGGAGATGTGAGCCTCTGTGCCACGGGAAACCGGGACGATGAGCTGGAAAACAGCGTGCGCCAGGTGGCGGATTATGTGCCGAAGGTGATGAAAGCGGGATTTGATGGGATTTTTGTGACCATTACCAATCCCTGCGATGTGATTGCCCATCTTATTGCCAAACTGTCCGGACTGCCCCGGGGCCGGGTGGTGGGGACGGGAACCCTGCTTGATTCCTCCCGCCTTATCCATGCCAT
This sequence comes from uncultured Dialister sp., assembly GCF_900538805.1. Classification (GTDB taxonomy): domain Bacteria; phylum Bacillota; class Negativicutes; order Veillonellales; family Dialisteraceae; genus Dialister. The sequence continues at coordinate 665 of NZ_UPZP01000013.1, read as the reverse complement.
TTCCGACCAGACCGGCCTTGATGCCAGAGGATTCTTTGCCTTCATGATGGGTGAGCATGGAAGCGCCCAGATGGTGCCCTGGTCCCAGGTGAATTTCTATGGCCAGACCCTGGCCCAGATGGAAAGGGATCCCCGCTTTATTTTCGATAAGGACAGGGTTCAGGAAAAGGCCATCAAAGGCGGCTGGGTGACCTACCAGGGCAAACAGTGTACGGAGTACGGCATTGCTTCCGCTGCTGCTACCCTGGTGAGGACTATTTTCCACGATGAGAAACGGATTCTTCCCTGCTCTGTAGAACTCTCCGGTGAGTACGGTGAACATGATGTATTCTGCGGCGTGCCGGCGGTTATCGGAATCCATGGCGTGGAGGAAGTGCTGGAGTACCAGCTCACGACGGATGAAATGAAACGGTTCAAAGAATGTGTGGACACCATCCACAGAAATATTGAAAGGGGAAATCAGTTCCTTCCCCGGTAACGGAAAAGGGGCTGTGAAAAAATGATTGATTTCTCCTCGGATAGTTAGACAATTTGGCGGCAGACGCCTTATCATAGGTCTGCAAGAAACAAATTGACGCAAACACTCACCCCGCTTCATTGTCATTTCGACCGAAGCCGGTCAGCCGCCAATAGGAAAGCCTCTTATTGGGCAGGCTAGAGGCCAA